>CADAJV010000060.1 GCA_902788275.1 uncultured Bacteroidales bacterium
TTTAACCGAAACAATGCAGGAATGTATGCAAAAAATATTTTATTTTTTTATAGGCAATGACACAGATGTTGGCACAGAGAGAGCATGACTATTTCGCAGTTATAAGTGTTTTAATTCTTTGTGCTTGTTCCTTATATATTGTTTTCTGTCGGCTTGTTGTATTTATGTTGTTTCACGATGGGGTGTAAAAGGGTCTTGAGAGGGAGAGAGGGTTTCCTTGCTTTTCCAAAAAAGCTTTTGCAGCCCATTGATTAGGAAGAGTGGATTTATTTCGCTACCTTTGCAAGTTGTATAAGCAAAAGGCATGGACAACTATTCCTATAAGATAGACAATCTGAGCACGGGCTACGAAGCCGCCTCGTCTCATGAGGGCCGCAAGGTGCTGGCCAGCGGTATGAATGCCCGGCTTGGTGTCGGCTGCCTCACTTGCCTCATCGGTGTCAACGGGGCGGGCAAATCTACGCTGCTCCGCACCATGGCGGGTCTGCAACCCGCCATCAATGGACAGATTGAGCTGATGGGCAAGCCACTGGCTGACTATGATGTCAGGGCGCTCTCCCGTCTGGTCAGCGTGGTGCTTACCGACGAGATACCCGAGCAGGCTCTCACTGCCTATGAGCTGGTGGCCATGGGGCGCATGCCCTATACCGGCTACTGGGGTACCCTCCATAGACGTGATGTAAAGATGGTGGAACAGGCTCTCGCCATGGTCGGCATGACCGACTTTAGCCACCGCCGCCTCCATTCGCTTAGCGATGGCGAGCGTCAGAAACTGATGATTGCCAAGGCCCTGGCGCAGGATACAGACGTCATTCTCCTCGATGAACCTGTGGCTTTTCTCGATTTCCCCAGCAAGGTTTGGGTGCTCAGGCTGCTCAGTCGTGTGGCCAGGGAGCAGGGCAGGTCTGTTCTTCTCTCCATACATGATTTAGAGCTGGCTCTGCAGATTGCCGACCGCCTCTGGCTGCTTGACGGCCACAACTTTGTGGAGGGAGAGCCGCGAGTCCTTGCCGCCGATGGAAAGATTGACTTCCTCTTTCAGGGTGCAGGCATCCAGTTTGATCGCGAAACCCTACAATATCATTTAACTTAACTCCTCATTCCCAACTCCTAACTCCCAACTCCTAACTCCTAACTCCATGATAGTCTGTATAGCAGAGAAACCGTCAGTGGCACGCGACATTGCACGCATGCTTGGTGCCACCAGCCAGCACGAGGGCTACCTTGAAGGCAATGGCTACCAAGTTACCTGGACCTTCGGCCACCTCTGCGAACTGAAATACCCCGAGGACTATTGTCCCCAGTGGCGCCAGTGGAATCTGGCTTATCTGCCTATGCTGCCCAGCCCTTTCGGCATAAGACTTAAGCAAGACGAGGGAGTGCAGAAGCAGTTCCATATCATTGAGGGTCTCATGAAGCAGGCCGAATACATTGTCAACTGTGGTGATGCCGGTCAGGAAGGTGAACTCATCCAGCGCTGGGTGATGCAGAAGGTGGGCATTAGCTGCCCCGTCAAGCGCCTTTGGATTTCCTCCCTTACAGAGGAGTCCATCCGCGAGGGCTTCCAGCATCTGGAGCCGGCCTCCAATCGCGATTCCCTCTATATGGCCGGTCTCTGTCGCGCCATCGGCGACTGGGTGCTCGGCATGAATGCCACCCGCCTCTATACCCTAAAGTATGGTCGCCGCGAGATGAAGGCACCACCCCTCTCCGTAGGCCGTGTGCAAACCCCCACGCTGGCCCTTATCGTTAAACGTCAGCGCGAGATAGAGAACTTCGTGCCCGAGCCCTACTGGGTGCTTGCTACCAAGTATCGCGACACCCTCTTCACTGCCCAAAAGGGCAAGTATCTTAACGAGGAGGAAGCTCAGCAGGCCCTTGCCAAGATTACCGGCCACCCCTTTACCGTTACCTCCGTGACCACCAAGCGTGGCAAGGAAGCACCTCCGCGCCTTTACGACCTCACCTCGCTGCAGGTGGAGTGTAACCGCAAGTTCAGCTACTCGGCCGACATTACCCTCAACCTTATCCAGAGCCTCTATGAGAAGCACGTCACCACCTATCCGCGTGTTGACACCACCTTCCTCAGCGACGATATCTATCCCAAGTGTCCGCAGATACTCAATGGCATCTCCGGTCTTTACATGGACCTCATGACTCCCCTGCGCGGCAAGAAACTCAAGAAGAGCAAGAAGGTTTTTGACTCTTCCAAGGTTACCGATCACCACGCCATTATCCCCACCGGTGTGGCTGCCAACAACCTCACCGATGCCGAGCGCAACGTCTTTGACCTTGTGGCGCGTCGCTTCATCTCCGTTTTTTATGACGACTGCGTCTTCGACACCACTACAGTGGAAGGCGAGGCCGCCGAGGTGCCCTTCAAGGTGCAGGGCAAGCATATAGTAGAGGAGGGATGGCGTGCCGTCTATAAGAAAGACAAGAAGACAGCCGATGACGATGACGATCAGGAGCGTGCCGACAAAGACGAAGAACGCCTGCTGCCCGACTTCCATAAAGGTGAGAGCGGCCCCCATGAGCCACAGCTTACCAAGAAGATGACCACTCCCCCCAAGCCCTACACTGAGGCCACCCTCCTCCGTGCCATGGAGACAGCCGGCAAGACCGTTGACGATGAGGAACTGCGCGACGCCATGAAGGAGAATGGCATTGGCCGCCCCTCCACCCGCGCCGCTATCATACAGACCCTCTTCCGCCGCCGCTACATACGATTGGAGCGCAAGAGCCTCTATGCCACTGCTACCGGCTGCGAACTCATTGATATTATCCGCGAGGAACTGCTCAAGAGTGCCGAGCTCACCGGTCGATGGGAGAAAAAACTGCGTGACATTGAGCGCAAGACCTACGATGCCGCTGCATTCGTAACGGAGATCAAAGAGATGGTCAGCAGCATAGTGGCCCAGGTTAAGGCCGACACATCCAATCGGCGAGTTACTGTCGTGCCCGAAGAAGTAAAAACAAAGAAAGGTCGCAAACAATAATTGCGTCCTTTTTGAGTTATTAAATAATATGAATAAATCCCGATATATTTTACGCCTGTGTCTGTTAGTGCTGGCCGCAGCGGTGCTTGGTGCCTGCAACTCAGAGAAAAATCTCAAGAAAGGTGACCAGTATTGGGCCATCGGCGAGTACTATGAGGCCTCCCTCGAATATGCCAAGGCCTATGCCAAGACACCCCCCTCCGACAAGGATAGGCGCGGCATGATAGCCTACAAGGTGGCTGAGGCCAACCGCAAGATGAACTACTATGCCAAGGCCCAGGCCGGCTATCGCAATGCTGTGCGCTATAAGTACACCGACACGCTCACTTATTTCTATCTTGCTGAGATGGAACGCTATAACAAGGAGTATAAGCAGGCAGCTAAGGACTACCAGCTTTTCCTCGACAAGCATCCCGGTCATAAACTATCCATGGTGGGGCTTCGCTCGTGCGACGAGGCTCCTGCCATCAAGGAGCGCGGTTCGGCCTATACGGTCAAGATGGACAAAAATTTCAATTCCAACTACGCCGACTTCTCGCCAGCCTTCAATGGAGACGATATCTATTTCGCATCCACGCGTCGCGACTGTAATGGCGATGATGTCAACGGTGTCACTGGTATGAAGAGCGGCGACATCTTCTTTATGCAGAAGGATGACAAAGGTAAGTGGAAACACTATGAGGCCGTTGATGAGACCGTCAACTCCAAGTATGACGAGGGAACACCCGCCTTTTCCACCGACGGCAAGACCATGTACTTCACGCGCTGCAGATGGGATGCCACCTATCCACGCATGGCCGAGATCTACAGTGCATCGCGCAGTGATGCCGCCTGGGGAGAGGCAAAGCTTTGCGAGCTGGCTAAGGACACCCTTTCCTCCTTTGCCCATCCCGCCGTGTCGCCCAATGGCGCGTTCCTCTATTTTGTTTCCGACATGCCCGGCGGTATGGGCGGCCTCGACCTCTGGCGTGCTGAGATTACAGGCGGCAGTTTCGGTCCCGTCGAGAATCTGGGCTCTGTCATCAACACCGAGGGCGACGAGATGTTTCCTACCTTCCGTCCCAACGGTGATCTCTATTTTTCTTCTAACGGGCGCGGCGGCATGGGCGGCCTCGACATCTATCGTGCACAGTATGATTCGCTTATCAACAACTGGGATGTGCTCCATATGCCTTATCCTGTCAACTCCAATGGCGATGACTTCGGCATGACCTTCAACGGCGAACTTAATCAAGGTTACTTTACCTCTAACCGTGCCAACCGCCGAGGCTGGGATAATATCTATAGTTTTTTCTGCCCAGAGGTGGTGCAGACCGTCAAGGGCTGGGTCTATGAGCAAGACGGTTACGAACTGCCTGGCAGCGTAGTCTATATGGTGGGCGACGACGGTACCAACACCAAGGTGCTCCTCCAGCTCGACGGTTCCTTTGAGGTTGAGATAAAGGCGGGAGTGCGCTACCTCTTCCTTGCCACCTGCGAGGGCTATATGAATTATAAGCAGGAACTCACTGTGGAGCCCGCCCTCGAGTCTGAGCAGTATGTGCTTCAGTTTCCCCTGCCTTCCCTCAACATCCCCGTGCTGGTGCGCAATGTCTTTTATGAGTTCGACAAGGCCACCATCACGCCGCAGTCCATTCCCGCCCTTGAGGGACTCGTTGGCTTGCTTAAGCAGAATCCCAGCATAGCCATCGAGCTTTCCTCCCACTGTGACTATCGCGGCTCCGATGAGTATAACCTGCGCCTTTCTCAGGCACGTGCTGAGTCAGTGGTCAATTATCTCACAACCCACGGCATTGACAAGGGGCGCGTGGTGGCCCGAGGCTATGGCAAGACACGCCCCAAGGTCATTACCCCCAAGTTTGCCGAGCGATATCCTTTCCTCCACGCCGGCGATACCCTCACTGTGGACTATATCAAGACTTTCACCCCTGAGCAGCAAGATTCTTGCAATGCCCTCAACCGTCGCACCGAGTTCTCAGTCCTTAAGACTACTTATGGTCTCCTTGACAACGAGGGCAATCTCGATTCTGATGCTGCCAAAAAGACGGAGAATATGCCAGTTCAGCCCAGAAAGGAAGAGGAAGAGACTGGTCCCGAGCCAGCCGACAATCAAACAGAAGAAAGCAATAATTGATGTGACCAAATGAATTTTTACCTCCAGGGTTTTCTCACCTTTCTCAAGATAGGCCTCTTCACTATCGGTGGCGGCTACGCTATGATACCACTCATAGAGCGCGAGGTGGTGGAGCGTCGCCAGTGGCTGAGCCGGGAGGATTTTCTTGACCTTATGTCTCTCTCGCAGGCCTTGCCTGGAGTCTTTGCCGTCAATTTCAGTATTTATATTGGCCATCGCCTACGCGGTCTGCGTGGCTCTTTGGCCTTGACCGCCGGCATTGTGTTGCCCAGCTTTGTCATCATCCTGCTCGTGGCCATGTTCTTCAGCGCCTTTGCTGACAACAGGGTGGTGGAGGCTATTTTCCGTGGAGTGCGTCCTGCCGTGGTCGCCCTTATCGCCGTGCCTTGCATCAAGCTTGGCAAGTCTGCCCATATTACCTTGGCAAACGTCTGGTTCCCCATTGCTATTGCCTTGCTCATTGCCTTGCTCGGCATCTCTCCCGTGTATATCATCATAGCCGTTGCCTTGGGTGCCTTCGCCTATGGCAAGTTTCTGCAATAAGAGGCGCTAAACAATAACCGTTAACCAAAACGAGTAAGCGAGAAAGAAAAATATGTGAAAACTGTGTGCGAAGATACTGCGAAGCTTTTTGACTTTAAACATCCAACATTAAATTCCAAATAAAAAAACGTCCGTGCTTTTCCTCGAACTCTTTTGGACCTTTTTTAAGATAGGCCTTTTCGGCTTTGGCGGCGGCTATGCCATGCTCTCCATGATACAGGGCGAAGTCGTTACTTCCCACCATTGGCTCACCACCTCTCAGTTTGCAGATATCGTAGCCATCAGTCAGTCCACGCCGGGCCCCATCGGCATCAACTCCGCCACCTATGCCGGCTATGTTTCTGTTGTTAACGAGGGCTATTCTGCTGCCATGGGCGTGGTGGGCAGCCTTGTGGCCACCGTGGCTGTGGTGCTGCCGTCATTCTTGTTGGTACTGCTTGTGCTCAGTGTATTGCGTCGCTACTGGGAGCATCCCGCCGCCAAGACTGTCTTTGCAGCCCTGCGTCCCACCGTTGTGGGGCTTCTTCTGGCAGCCGTATTGGTGCTAATGACTAAGGATAATTTTGGATCGCCTGCCGAGGATATGTGGCAGTTTGGCATCAGCATTTTTCTTTTCGTTGCCGCCTTTGTCGGCACGCAGTTCTTCAAGGTAAGCCCCATTCGCATGATACTGCTATGCGCCCTTGCCGGCCTCCTTCTCTATTATTAGGGCATCAATTTAATTGAAAATATATTCTTACATCTTTTTATGAAAGGGAAGGCTGCAATCTGTTCTACGCAGGTTAATGGGTGAAAAACGAAGATATGTGATAACATTCGACAAATCTCTACTCATTAAGATTCTTAACTATTTTTAACTGTTTTACACGGCCATTTTGCCATATACTCGCGTATATATAAATGTAGGGCCTACACTACGCTAATATATGTGCACAGACAAAGAGATACTCCAAACAATCGATGCAAATCCGCCGCAGGGGCAGCGCCTCATGCTGGCTGCCTACCAGCAGCGTGTACAGAGCGTGATAGCCAGCGTAGTAGGCAACAATCAGGACGTGGAGGACCTTACCCAGGAAGCCCTGCTCACCGTGCTCTCCACCATAGACAGCTACAAGCCCAGCCGCGGTACCCTCGCCACATGGATCTACACCATAGCCTACCGCAAGGCCGTCTCCTTTGTGCGCCGGCAGCGGCCCGTAATCCTCTCGTTTGATGACATTGACACTGCCGTCCCGTCCATCAGCGATGAGGAGCGCAGCGTGGTGGCCGATGAATTGTCAACCGGACGCGAGGAACGCATCCAGGCATTGGAGCAGGCGCTGGAGCTGTTGCCTGCCCAGGACAGGTTGCTTATAACCCTCTACTACTATCAGGACTGCTCCCTGGCAGAAATTGCCGCTATCATCGGTGCTACGGCCAATGCCGTCAGCCACCGTCTGCGACGCATAAGGGAAAAACTATATACACTCCTAGCTATTAACTTCTAACTCTCATCATGCAAGAAAAATTCAGCGATACCGACATCCGTGAGGCCCTGCGCCGCCATTTCGCAGCTATGCCGCCGCTGTCTGACGATTTCAATGACAAGCTCTTCGCAGCCCTCAATCGTAAGAAGCGTCAACGCAAGATGCGCCGCCTCATTATTTGGCCGTCCATAGCAGCGGCTGCCACAGTGGCACTGCTGCTGACGCTGCTCCCCGCCTCCGAGCCGCAGCACAAAGCTGTCATTGCTCAGATGCAGCCCGAGGCTGTTAACCAAAGTTCCGTTGCTGTGCATCCTGAGGATTCTGTAGAGCCTGCTCCTGTCGTGGTTTCCCATAAAGTTGAGAAAAAGACTCACCGCCATTCCGAGCCTGCAACTCAGGAGATGGCTCCCGCAGAGCCTGAGCTCGCTCCCGTAGCAGAAGAGGAGCCTGTAGTAGAAGAACAGTTCTCTCGCTCTCGAATGGAATACGTCGCCGCCAACCGCGACAACATGCGCAGGCGCATAAACGAACAGTACGAAACTTTGTTTTCTCTTACCAATAACGAAAATACTGACAAATCATGAAACATCGTATAACTATAGCGGCCCTACTTCTGCTGCTTACCGTCACAGCCCATTCGCAGGATGCCATCGAGCGACTGCTGCCGCAACTCCTCGCGTGCGACAACATCGATATCAGAGAAACTATCAGTAACGATATTTTTAACGACGGCAAAAATAGATATAGCTTTTTAATTAACACAACCCCTGTCGGCAATTTGCCCGAGGGGTTGCTCGACAGTCTTGTCGCTGCCTTTGAATATGAACACCGCTTCGCCACCGAGAGCGACCGCTACCGCAAACACACGGGTAACGGCGACAGCATATTCTACACCTTGGCTTACAATGGCACTAACCATCCCAAGCCCAACTCATCAAAGCTAAATGTAATTAATCACAGTTTCAATGCCGATATCGAGTGTGCGGCAACTCTTGATATATATGACAACAACTTTAATTTCTATTTCCTTCACACAGAAATGACTGGCAATAAGTCCGACGGCAAGGTTTACGATGCTGCTTCGCTGACGGCATTATTCAGCGAAATTGCTGCCGACACATTAACCAAGAGTGTCCCCGTGCGCTACGACATCACGGACGGCAACTACAACGGCAGTTGGCAGTTTCAATATGAAGAAAAGAGAAAGACCCATTGCCGTGGCATGCGGCTGGAGATTCCTGCAAAGGTTGCGAGCAAGGTATATGCCCGCATGAGCGATGCCATTGAGTCTGTCAACTGTGCCACCGACCAACCTTTCTATCACAGCAGAAAACGCAATGACACAAGTATAATCTTCGGCGCAAACTGGGAGGGAGATGTCTTCTGCATGCGGCGCATGGACGATGGCCGTGTCTTTATTCTTCATACAGAAACAACTCCCGACAGCGATGTGGCCATCCCTGATAACTGGCCAGAGATTAACATAATAAACCACTAATACAGATATGATTACACGAATTATTATCGCTGTGTTCGCCGCACAGTGCTTGCTCTGCGCATCCCTTGCCCAGGCGCAGGAGAAGAAGGATAAAACCTACGAGACAGATGTCTGGGGCTACCTAGTAGATGATATGACAGGTGCACCCGTGGTGGGAGCCAAAGTAACTATTATGTCGGCAAAGGACAGTACAGTCATAGACACCCTCACCACGGCGGAGGGTAACTCCGGCTATATCAAGCGTTCCTTCGTAATCTTTACAATCACCGAGCCGGGTGAATATATTATCAAAGCCGAAGCTGAGGGCTACGAGCCGACAATTAACCGCTGGAGCATTGACAAACTCTATAAGCATGAAAATCACATTAATGTAACTGCTCCATGGTATATTCGCAAGCCCAAGAAAAAGCGAAATAAGGATGTCCAACTGGGCGAAGCCGTGGTCAAGGCGAGCCGTGTGAAGTTCTACTACAAAGGCGATACAATAGTATATAACGCCGATGCCTTCGAATTGGCCGAAGGTTCGATGCTTGACGCGCTCATCAAACAGCTGCCTGGCGTAGAGCTGAAGGCGGGTGGCGAGATTACCGTGCAGGGGCGCAGAGTAGATGAGCTGCTTATCAACGGCAAGGATTTCCTTAACAATGACCGTGCCTCTTTGCTTGAAAACCTGCCCACTTATATGGTTAAGAATATCAAGGTTTTCGAAAAGACCAACAGGATGATGGAGGTGATGGGCGACACTATCAATAAGTTGCTCGCCATGGACGTGCGTCTTAAGAAAGAATATTCCACCAGTTTTGTAGGGAATGTAGATGCAGGTCTCGGCACAAACCACACTGCTCTTGCACGTGCTTTTGGGTTGAGGATTGCTCCCAAATCGAGCTTCAAGATTCATGCCAATGTCAACAACGTGAACGAGTCTCACGACCCAGGGGAACAGGGTGACTGGACACCCATGCAGCAGGCGATGAGTGTCTATAACATATATCGCGCTGGAGGCAACTACCTCTATAGCAACGACAAGATTTATTATGCCAACATGGTACACGCACGCTATACGGAGAACAAGAACGACTCCTACAGCAACAGCGAGAATTTCCTCTCTTCCGGCAACACATTCGGGCGCTCGTTCAACCGCGGCAGGACCTACGGCAGCGCATTCTCTACCAACCATACTTTCTATACGCAGAAGGATATTTTACTGGGACCTGTCAAGTTGAGCTATTTGCGTATCAATCCCTGGTTTGATTACAGCAACGACAGAGGACACTCACTACGCGGCTCTGCTACCGTCGATGAGGATATATATGGCTCCTACGGCAAGGAGTGGCGCGACAGCATTACTGCACCAAATGCCGGTCAGTTGCTGCGCACCCATGGCCTCAACCGCACCAAGACCAACAACAAACGACATGGTTACAGCATGCGTGCCGCATCAGAATATTCCATATTCCTCTCCCCTGCACATGATGACAGATTTGACCTGCTTGTTTCTGGCAAGATTGACTTCACCAATAATGTTAACCGCCTCTTCGAGCACTATAATCTGGAGTATATGCAGACAGAAGAAAGAGATTTTCGCAATCGTTATAACTACAATAAGTCGCAGGGATTGGAGCATCAGATAAGAATAGGGATCCCCAATATCTATCTGATAAAACCTTTGACAAGAATAAATTTCAACTACATTTATTCGGACAAAAAACAGATGCAACGTCGCTCGCTCTATCTGCTCAACAAGCTTGATGCATGGGGAGAAGAGACCGGCCATCCATTAGGAGAGCTGCCCTCAGTAAACGAGATGCTGCAAGCCCTCGACAACGGCAACAGCTACTGGCAGCAAGAGGACAATTATGTAAACACAATATCCGCCAATTGGCAGATTAACAATTACAACAACAGAGAGAAGAAACCAAAGATAGGCTTTGACTGGCATCTTTTGCCCAAACTCACCTTTCGCAGAGACCACCTTCACTATGCCAGAGGCTCTCTCGACACCTTTATCCATCGCAACAAGAGAGTGTTTGAAACAGAAGTGAGTCTGTTGATATTTCCCGGCAAAGCGAAATGGCCTTTCCCGTGGGATGTTCAAATGTCGTATGATGTAGCTGTCAGTCTGCCCAACATGGATTATCTCGTGGACTACCGTGATGACAGCAACCCACTCAACATCATGCTCGGCAATCCCAACCTACGTAACACACGCACACATACCATTGAATTACGTTTCAGGCGCAACATGAAGAAGCAGCGACAACTGAATACGTCGGCAGTAGCCAATATCTACGAGCACCGCCTCGCCATGGGCTATATCTACGACACCCGGACAGGTGTGCGCACCGTCATCCCCGATAATGTCAACGGCAACTGGGACCTCACAGGACGTATCAACTATTCAGCACGCCTTGACAAAGACGGCAAGTTCACATACTCCACCAACACCGACGCCACCTACATCAACAGCGTCGATCTGATAGAGCAGCTCCGCAGCGAAGTCCACACTACCAACATCAACGAGACACTTAAGCTCAACGCCCGCTTCTACGCAAAGGCCAGTCTCAACGTCAAGGCAGACCTACACTATATGCGTGCCACCTCTGACCGTGAGGACTTCAGCACCATCAACGTAGCCGACTTCGACTACGGCGTGGGCGGAGTGTTCCAGATACCCTTTGGTTTCCAGTTCTCCACCGACATGACCATGTATTCACGCCGCGGTTACTCCGACCACTCAATGAACACCAACGAGCTGGTGTGGAACGCACGCCTCTCCCGTCACTTCGCCAAGGCCGGCATCACCGTGATGCTCGACGCCTTCGACCTGCTGGGCAACCTGAGCAATGTGCGCCGCACCATCAACGCCCAGGGCCGCACAGAGACATGGAGCAACGTCACTCCCCAGTACGCTATGCTACACGTACTCTACCGACTCAACAAGAAACCGAAAAAATGAGGAAAAATGGTTATTGGTTAGAGTAACCAAGTATGGAAATGATTTCAAAGACCAAAGCCTTAAGGCCTAAAAACCTAAAGACATAAAATAAAGCATCAAAGGAATGGTTATCTGGAGAAAGAAATCCTAACTGCCGTCTTTGGTGCTTTATTCGTTTATGTCGTTAATTGATGCAATCCTTGTTGGGGAAGGCATAGTCGTAGTTGTACTTTTTTGAAGGAAGGATGACGGCTGCGCACTAAGCTTCGGTGCTGCGGGCGTGGAGTTCGCGGTAGAATTTGTGGCGGCAGAGGGTCTGGGCATTGCCGATAATGATGAGTTTCATGCGGGCGCGGGTCATGGCCACGTTCATGCGGCGTAGGTCGGAGAGGAAGCCTATCTGCCCATGGTCGTTGGCCCTGACGAGGCTGATAATAATTACGTCGCGTTCCTGTCCCTGAAAGGAATCGATGGTGTTAATGGTCACGGCGCGGCGTATGTCTTTCAGTTCGGGCGAGGAGTGGATAATTTTGCGGAGATACTGTACCTGTGCGCGATAGGGGGAGATGATGCCGAAGTCGATGTGTTCGTCGCGTATGCGGCGGTGGCCTATGCGAGCGGCATACTGCTGCAGGGTGCTGAGGGTGAGCTGTGCCTCGGCCTTGTTGATGCGGCCGTAGTTGCTGCCTACGAAGCGTTCGCGGTAGTCCAGTTCCTCGCCACCCTCGCCCTCGGCAAGGCGTTCGTCGGTATTGATCCACACCAGGGGGCTGTCGAGCTCGTCGATGAGGCTGCGGTGGCGCACAGAGGGCGCAGCTTCCAGCAGACCGCCGTAGAACCACTCAGAAGAGAAGCGCATCAGCTCCTCGTTCATGCGGTACTGCATAGTGAGCATGGTTACACACTGGGGTTTGTTGGCGGCTATCTGCTCCATGAGGGTGGTGCCGAGGCCTTCGCGCTGTGCCACGGGATCCTTGACGGTTGGCGGCAGCTGCTGATGGTCGCCGGCCAGAATGACGCGGTCGGCCTTCTGTATGGCTATCCAGCAGGCGGCCTCCATGGCCTGGGCGGCTTCATCGATGAAGAGTGAATGCCAGTGCTGTCCCTGCAAGAGGGGATTGGCGGCTCCGGCCAGGGTGCAGGCTATGACGCGACACTGGTCGAAGAGGGTAGTCCTGATGCGCAGTTCTATCTCGTCGACCCGGTCGCGCAGGCGACTGATTTTCTGATGGAAATCACGGCCACGCCTGCCGCGGGGAGTGGAGTAGAGCTGGCGCATGTCGCGGCGTATGGCCCACAGGGTGGGGTAGTCGGGGTGGCTCTCAAAGCGGCGTTCGTAGGTGCAGGCCAGCATATCGTCGGTGACCCGCGAGGGGTTGCCTATGCGCAGTACGCTGACGTCACGTTCGGTAAGACGCTGGCTAATCCAATCGACGGCGGTGTTGCTTTGGGCGCAGACTATGACCTGGGGCTCACGCTTAAGCACCTCTATCACGGCCTCCACAAGGGTTGTGGTCTTGCCGGTGCCGGGAGGGCCGTGGACTATGGCCACGTCCTTGCAGGCTACGACACGGTTGACGGCCATCTCTTGGTGACCATTGAGCCACGGTAGACGAATATGGGGTATCTTGAGCGGCTCGGCCATAGGGCGGCTGCCGTGGAAAATCTCGCGCAGTTCCCACATGCGACCCTCGCGCGCGAACATTATTTTATTTAAGGCGTCAAACATGAGGCGGTAGGTGGTCTCGTCGAAAAAGAGCTGCACACCCAGTCGTCCGGAACCTTGCAGCTGGGCCAGCGTACTCTCGTTGGGCAGCACGACAACCATCCTGTCTTCTTCGGCATAGCTGACTTGGGCGCGGAAAGGCAGGTGGTGTAGCTGGCCGCTACCGTCCTCGGTGAAGAAGGATACAGTGCGGCCATACTCAAAGTTGTGCTCTATGTCGAAGTCGGCGGTACGTGTAATATCCACCACGAAAAGATCAAGTGAGTTGTAGCGGCCCTGGCCCACACTGATGGGATACCAGCAGTCACCACGCTTCACCTTGCGGCCGATGCCAATAATCTGGGTGGCTTTTTCATACTCCTGCTTCTCGTGTTCGTACTCCAGTTTGAGTAGTTGTATTTGTTTTTCAAAGCTAAGATGTTTCATTGTGAATGCAAAACTAATATTTCCGTATCGTTTTTGGCGGTAGATGTGCCTTTTTTGTGAAAAAAACAGAGTTGAAAGTAAAAAAAACACGTTTTTTTGCGAATGAAAGCATTTTTTTTGTGTAAAAAGTGTCGTGGAAAAGAAAAATGTTATAACTTTGCCCCAAATCTCACAATGAAATATTGTGTAGGACGAAAATGTATAACTTCTAAAATAAAAAAAACATGAAAAAGATTTTTACTCTTTGTTTAGTAGCTGTAGCTGCTATGTTCGCAGGCAATGCATTTGCTCAGGACGACACCGAAATGACCATCCTCGTTGGCAGCACTGACAACAAGGCTGAGATTCCCGTGACCGTTTACCTGACCAACCCCACTGTTGCCATCACCGCTGTGGAGGCCAACATCGAGGCTCCCGTTAACGTCAACAAGTTCGTCTATGACGAGGAGGAAGAGGACTACAAGACCGCCGACACCGACCGCTGGGGCAAGAAGCACACCGTTAAGTATGCTGCCGGTACCGCAGC
>CADAJV010000061.1 GCA_902788275.1 uncultured Bacteroidales bacterium
GTTCTATGTTAATCGTTACGGCATGCAGCGGGGTAATCCATTGCTTGACAATTCCATCATCCACAACATCTCCATTCAAGGAATGTGGAAGTTCCTGCAGTTTTCTATCAGCTATTCTGATGAGCGCGGACGGATTATACACTGGATGGAGCTGATAGACAACTCCAATGTGACATTGTTGACCTACAGGAACATCAATAGCTTGAAATGGATTATACCCTTCATCTCACTGGCACCTAAATTCGGCATGTGGCATCCACAACTGTCTGTAGGTATCCAAAAGCAATTATTCACAATGGAAACAACGGCAGGAGACATTTCTCTGAAAAAGCCAATGCTGATAGCACAAGCGAATAACACTTTTAGGTTCAGCAAGACTTTGACTGGTGAACTCAACTTCAGATACCAAGGCCCTGGGCATTATCAGAATATTTATTTGGACTATCATCATACAGTCCTCGATGTCAGTCTTGTCAAGACATTCTTTAATGACCGCCTGAGCATCAAACTGGCTGGCGAGGATTTGCTTGACCGCAGTCGGGACGGAAACTTGGTATATAACCATCAGGTCAAGTTGTGGCAAGGAAACTACTACGACCGTCGCCGTTTCGTTGCAACCGTCCGATACAACTTCAACACCACTCGCTCCAAATACAAGGGAACCGGCGCAGGTAATGATGAGAAGAACAGACTGTAAGTCCCTCTCGCGAGAAGACAATTCTTAGGCAATAATCCAACGAACCGACCAAGCCCCAATGGAGGGGCGGACAACCGGTTCGTTGGATTTTCGTTAATTCGGCGGATTGCTTATCTACGTGAAAAGGAAATCTGAGAGCGACAAAGTCAAACCTTAGCCTGTTGAAGTCAAATCTTAGCGTGTCAATCCAAGATTTATTCTCGTGAAACTGAAATCTAAACGCGCGGAGATGGTCCGTTTCGGCGCGATTAGATTCAGGCTTGGCGCGATTAGATTCCGTTTCGGCGCGATTAAAAATTTTCTTTGCGCAATAATTTTTGGGGAGTGTGTGATTGGGTGTAAATAGTTGACATTGTCTGCGTCTTATTGTTTTTTAATGCTCAAAATATTGCGGTGAAAGATTTTATGACTATCTTTGTCGCATAAAATGACTAAATTGGAGTAACGTGGCTAAGAAGATGTATATCATTGCGGGATGCAACGGGGCTGGCAAGACGACTGCCAGCTTTACCATCCTGCCTGAGTTTATGCAGTGCGACGAGTATATCAATGCCGACGAGATTGCACGCGGCCTGTCGCCTTTCCACCCTGAGAGGGTGCCCGTTGAGGCCGGCAAGCTGATGATTTCACGCATCACTGATTTGATGAAGAAGGGCACCACCTTTGCCGTGGAGACGACGCTGTCAACCCATTCGTATGTTAACCTCATCAAGAAGGCTCACAAGGCCGGATATGTTGTGGAGCTCATCTTCCTGTGGCTCTCGTCGGCCGACGTGGCTGTCAAGAGGGTGGCCAAGCGTGTGTCGGAGGGTGGCCATAATATTCCTGAGGATGTGATACGCCGCCGCTATGATGCCGGCATACGCAACCTGATTGAGATATACAGCCAGATTGTTGACCGCTGGATATTGATTGACAATAATTCCACCTCTGTGGTGGTGGCTGAGACGCGCAACGGCGATACTACCGTCTTTGATCTCGACCGCTATAACCAGATACTGAGTCATGATGCATAACGAATACAACTCGCCGCTGACCCCTTACGCAAGGAAGGTGCAGCAAGGCATGGCGGTGGCCAACCGCAAGATGATTACGCGTGCGTCGATGCTCGGTTACTCGTTGGTGATTGGCTCACTTGACGGCAGCTGGGACGAGAAGGACGCCGCTCAGCTGATGGGCGAACTGCGAAGAACGGCATGGTGGAAACGCCACTTTGATGACTAGTAAAGTTCGAACTTTACAACTTTAAAACATGCCTTTCCTCCTTTCGTTACCGCCCAGTTTGGTGGAAACATTCCACTCACTCACCGGCAAGGATGCCGATGAGTGGTTTTGTGCTGCAGACCCTGCTGGCAAGAGGCTGGGCTCAGGCGGAGGTACAGTGTGGCTGATGAGGGAAGCCCAGAGCCCCGAAGTCCAAAGCCTCGAAGCACCCTCTAACTCCCCCTCAAGGGGAGAACTCTGGCGCCAGGGGCCCTCCCTTGAGGGGAGGGTTGGGGAGGGGCTTTGGGCTCCTTCCATCATCATCCACGCCGGGGGCTGCAGCCGGCGCATACCGGCGTATGCGCCGAGCGGCAAGGTGCTTATTCCCCTGCCTCCATATAAGGGCAAAAGGGGACTGACGTTGCTTGACCTGCAGACGGGCCTCTTTGAGCGTATTATGAGGCAGGCTCCCGAGGGGCTGCGCACGCTTATTGCTTCGGGCGACGTGCTTATTACCGCGCCGGAAGTGCCGCAGATACCTGATGCCGACGTGGTATGCCTCGGCATGACGGAGAGGCCAGAGCTGATGCAGAACCACGGTGTCTTTGCCATAAGGCGCGACAGGCCCGATGAGCTGGACTTTATGCTGCAGAAGCCCTCCGTTGCAAGGATGGCCGAGCTGGAGGGCAGTCATGAGCTGCTGATGGATATCGGCCTATGGCTGCTGAGCGACAAGGCCGTGGAGCGCCTGAAGGCTCTGGCTACGGACGACAAGGGTGAGATAGAATTCTATGACTTATACGGCGCCTATGGCCTGGGGCTTGGCAACGACCCTGCCATTGACGAGCCACGGCTGGCGGACCTTTCGGTGGCTGTTGTGCGGCTGGACAAGGGCCGCTTCCTACACTACGGCACCAGCCACGAGCTGCTCAGCTCAACGGCCGAGGTGACGGGGGAGGGCAGCGTGTTTGTCTTCAACTCTGTCGGTGAGGCCACCATTGGCGAGGGTGCAGAGGATATATGGGTGGAGAACTCATGCCTCCCTGCGAGCTGGACGCTATGCGGACGTAATATTGTGACGGGCGTGATAGCAGAGTCACAGAGTCACAAAGTCGCAGAGTCGCAGAGTCGCAGAGTCGCAGAAGGGCCTCTGGTCCTTCAGGAGGGACAGTGCGTTGATGTGGTGCCGGTGGGGGAGAGTGACTATGCTCTGCGCCCTTACGGTTTTAACGATAAGTTTAGCGGCCGTGTGGCTGACGCCATGTATATGGAGCAGTCCATGGCCGAATGGATGGCTAGGCGCGGCGTGAGCATCGCCGACTTTGCCACGGCCGATGATATTCAGGATGCTGAGCTCTTCCCTGTGGTCAGTGATATGGCCATCATGGGCAGGCTGCTGCACTGGTTTCTGGACGCTGAGCCTGACGCGGCCACTACCGCCCTGTGGCGAAGCTGTCGCCGACTGTCGGCTGCCGAACTCTCTGACGTGGCTAACATGCAGCGGCTCTTCAGTCAGCGCAAGGCTCTGTATGAGCAGGCCATGGCCAGGGAGATGCATACTGCCATGAAAGACTCCGCCTGCTCCGACAGGGCATTCTCGCTGCTGCGCGAAGGGTTGCTCAATGGGATAGTCACTGCCAAGAGCCTGCCGCGCATGGATGTGCTGCCCGACCAGATGGTGTGTGCGCAGAGTCCCGTGCGGGCCGACGTGGCCGGCGGATGGACCGACACGCCGCCTTACTCGGTTTTCAATGGCGGCAGTGTGGTGAACTTTGCCTTTAATATCAACGGGCAGGGCCCGCTGCACGTCTATGTCAAGCCACGCAAGGAGTATAATATTGTATGTCAGTCGGTGGACCTCGGTATGAGCGAGACAGTCAGTACATACGAGGAGCTGGCGGCATACGACAGGGTAGGGTCGCCATTCTCCATTCCCAAGGCAGCACTGGCGCTGTCCGGCTTCCTGCCGCGCTTCTGCAGGGAGGACTATGGCAGCCTGCGCCGGCAGCTGGAGGCCTTTGGCTGCGGACTAAGCATCACCATGGTGGCTGCCGTGCCAGCGGGCTCCGGACTGGGCACCAGCAGTATTCTGGCGGCTACGGTGCTGGGAGCGTTGTCAGACTTCTGTGCGCTGCACTGGAGCGAGGTCGAGATATGCCGCCGCACCCTTGCCCTGGAGCAGCTGCTGACCACCGGCGGCGGATGGCAGGACCAGTATGGCGGCGTGATTGGCGGCATCAAGATGCTTACCAGCGACAGGGGCTTTGAACAGGATGTAGCCGTCAGGACGCTGCCTGCTACTCTGTTTGACGGCGAGCAGGCAAGATGTCACCTGATGTACTATACCGGCATTACCCGCACGGCCAAGCATATACTGGTGGACATTGTGAAGGGCATGTTCCTGCACGAAGAGGAGCGCATGGCTATCCTCGGCGAGATGAAGCAGCATGCCCTCAATATGCAGCACGCCGTGGAGAAGGGCGACTTGGAGGGCTACGGCCGACTGGTGCGCCGCTCATGGGAGCTGAACTGCCGCCTCGACAGTGGCACCGACCCCGCCAAGGTGAGGGAGGTGTGCAGTCGCATTGATGACCTCTGCCTGGGCTACAAGCTGCTTGGGGCCGGGGGAGGCGGATATATGTATATGGTGGCTAAGAATGCCGAGGCAGCACAGCGGTTGCGCCGCGAGCTGACCGACAGGCCGCTATGTGCCAACTCACGCTTTGTGGATATGGAGATTGCCGGCAGCGGCCTGCTGATCTCGCGAAGCTAAAGAGAGAGGAAGAGAAAATAGTTACTATAAAAAAGATAAGAACGATGACTAAGCAAGACCCGCTACAGCTACTGGCCGACCTCACCCTGCGCCTGCAGGAGGAGCCCGACAATGCTGACCTGCTGATGCAGCGCGGACAGTTGCGCTACCAGATGGGCGACAAGAACGGCTCGTGGCAGGACCTGCAGCGAGCCCTGGAACTTAAGCCTGCGCTGATGGCCACCATCAGCGGCGAAGCTAAGACTCCGGAACGGAAAGTGTTTAAGATGCCCAAGAATTGATAGTCGTAAAATTTTAAAAACATATATAACATGACCATTGTAGAACGATTTCTAAACTACACAAAGTTTGACACTCAGTCTGCCGAGGACAGTCAGACTACTCCCAGCACTGACAAACAGTGGGCCTTTGCCCGCTATCTGAAAGGCGAGCTGGAGGACATAGGCCTGGATGACGTTGAGCTGGACGAGAACGGCTACCTCTACGCTGTGCTGCCGGCCAACTGCAATAAGAAAGCCCCCGAGATTGGCTTCATTGCCCACATGGACACAAGCCCCGACTGCTCGGGCGCCGACATCAAGCCCCGCATAGTGGAGGCCTATGACGGCGGCGACATTGTGCTGGACGCCGAGGCCGACATACGTATCTCGCCTGCCACCTTCCCCGAACTGCTCAACCATAAGGGCGAGGATATCATTGTTACCGACGGGCACACGCTGCTCGGTGCCGACGACAAGGCCGGCATTGCCGAGATAGTGCAGGCCATGGTTTACCTTAAGGAGCACCCCGAGATAGAGCATGGCAACATCCATGTGGCCTTCAATCCTGACGAGGAAATAGGCATGGGTGCCCACAAATTTGATGTGGAGAAGTTTGGCTGTGAGTGGGCCTACACCATGGACGGCAGCGAGGTAGGCGAGCTGGAGTTTGAGAATTTTAATGCTGCTTCCGCAAAGATTGCTATCACCGGCATGAGTGTTCACCCGGGCTATGCCAAGGGCAAGATGCTTAATGCTGCCCGCATAGCTGCCGAGCTGGCTGCCTTGATGCCTGCCGACGAGACCCCTGAGACCACTGACGGCTATGAGGGATTCTATCATCTCACCTCCATCAGCGGCAATGTGGAGCGTGCAGAGCTGAGCTATATTATCCGCGACCACGACCGCAAGCGCTTTGAGGACCGCAAGCAGTTTATCGACAAGGTCTGCGAGCAGATTAACGGTAAGTATGGCAAGGCCGTTGCCAAGGCTGAGGTAAAGGACCAGTACTACAATATGCGCGAGAAGGTGGAGCCGGTGATGCACGTGATTGATATTGCCATCAAGGCCATGGAGAAAGCCGGCGTGCCTGTGAAGATTCAGCCTATTCGCGGCGGCACCGACGGCGCACAGCTCTCATTTAAGGGACTGCCGTGTCCTAACATCTTCGCTGGCGGCCTCAATTTCCACGGTCCGCTGGAGTATCTGCCCATCCCCTCGCTGCATAAGGCCATGGACGTGGTGGTGCAGATATGCGCCCTCGCCGCTCAGTATAATGACTGATAAGCTAAAAATATTTTTCCTAATTCCTAATTTCTAAAAGACAATGGCAAAGACAATAGCAACAGCTCCCGCCGTTGGCGAGGACAAGCTGAAAGCCTTGCAGATCGCAATGGCCAAGATAGAGAAAGACTTCGGTAAGGGCTCCATTATGAAGCTCGGTGACCAGCCCGTGGAGAAGGTGGAGGTTATCCCCACCGGCAGCGTGGGCCTCAATGCAGCCCTCGGTGTGGGCGGCTATCCGCGCGGCAGGATAATTGAGATTTACGGTCCTGAGTCTTCGGGTAAGACCACCCTGGCCCTCCATGCTATGGCCGAGGCCCAGAAGATGGGCGGCGTGGCAGCTTTCATAGATGCTGAGCACGCCTTCGACCCCTACTATGCCGCAGCCCTTGGCGTGAACAACTCTAATCTTCTTGTGTCGCAACCCGACAATGGCGAGCAGGCTCTCCAGATAGCTGACCAGCTCATCAGTTCGTCGGCCATCGACATTATCGTTATCGACTCTGTGGCCGCTCTCACCCCCAAGGCAGAGATAGAGGGTGATATGGGCGACAACAAGGTTGGCCTGCAGGCTCGACTGATGAGTCAGGCACTGCGTAAGCTCACCTCCACCATCAGCAAGACCAAGACCTGCTGCATCTTTATCAATCAGCTCAGGGAGAAGATTGGCGTGATGTTTGGCAATCCCGAGACTACCACCGGCGGCAACGCCCTTAAGTTCTACTCCAGCGTGCGCATTGACATACGCCGCATTACTGCTATCAAGAATGGCGAGGAGGTGATAGGCAATCAGGTTCGTGCCAAAGTGGTTAAGAACAAGGTGGCTCCTCCATTCCGCAAGGCCGAGTTTGAGATAACTTTTGGCGAGGGTATCTCCCGTATTGGCGAGCTGGCCGACCTGGGCGTGCAGTATGACATTATCCAGAAGTCTGGCAGCTGGTTCAGCTACGACGGCGCCAAGATTGCCCAGGGCCGTGAGAGGCTCAAGGGCGTGCTTGCCGACAATCCTGAGCTGGCCGAGGAGATAGAGGCCAAGATAATGGACAAGGTGCAGGGTGGCAGGCCCCGCATGGATGTGGGAGTAGCTGAAACTGACTCTTCAGAGCAGGAAGGCGAGCTGATTTAGTTGCTCTACCCCCTCTCTCCCTCCCGAACACTGTATTTTTATAATGTTGCCGCTTCACTTTTTATTCACAAAGTGAGGCGGCAATAACTTATTTTATTGTGCAGTTTTTCATTTCATATTGACATTTGTAGTATAAATGTGGTATTTTTTAAGGATTTTTGCAGATTTTTTACATCAGGCATGGCTATTTGTGAAAAATGTTATAATTTTGCATTGTTCCTATACTATGGAATATAGTGAATAAAGTAACTATAGCGACCAATAATATAAATAATGTACGTACACGCGCGTGAACGTGAACTACACAGAATAGAGAATACAATATGTTTAACTTAAATTTTGTGATCATGAAGAAAATCTTATTTCTCTTCGCGCTCCTGCTCGGTATAGGGCAAGGAGCCTGGGCACAGACCAAGGTCTCCGGTACAGTCATGTCGGAGGACAGTGTGCCTATCGCGAATGCCATTGTGGTGGTTACGGGTACTAACATCGTAGCTGAGACAAAGGCTGATGGAAAGTTCTCCCTGAATGTTCCTAAGGGCAGGACTCACCTCTTTGTCAGTGCAATGGGTTACGAGACCCAGCAGCCGGTGGTTAAGTCGGTTCTGGACATCGTGCTCCGCAAGAACCAGGTAAACCTCAACGAGGTTGTGGTTACCGCCATGGGTGTAAAGCGCGAGCGCAAGACTCTGGGTTATGCATCCCAGACCATTGACAACGAGCAGCTGACCCTCGGTAACCTCAGCGATGTTACCAGCTCGCTGGCCGGTCAGGTGGCTGGTGTGCAGGTCAACACCACATCCAGCGACCCGGGTCAGGCTAACTCCGTGATTATCCGCGGTATCAGCTCCATCAACGGTAATAACCAGCCGCTCTATGTAGTGGACGGTGTGCCCCTCCAGCAGACCACCTTCAGTGGCTCTCAGGACGAGGCTGAGGAGATGACCAACGCCGTAGGCGGTATCTCCAGCATCAACCCCAACGATATCGAGAGTATGGAAATCCTCAAGGGCGCTGCCGCTACCGCTCTCTATGGTAGCCGCGCTGCCAACGGTGTCATCATGATTACCACCAAGCAGGGTAAGAAGGCTGGCGAAAAGAACTATCAGATAAGCTACGACGGTAGCCTCCAGTGGCGCCAGGTTAGCACTCTGCCCAAGTTCCAGAACCGCTTCGGTCAGGGCTGGAACGGCCAGCAGACCTTCATTGAGAACGGCTCATGGGGTCCCGAGTTTGACGGCTCGCAGCAGGTTTACGGTCCTATCTGGAACAACCAGCAGCTCATCCACAAGTACAGCCCATTGAAGAGCAACGTACGCGACTTCTTCAGGACTGGTTTCTCCCAGTCTCACAGCGTAGCCCTCAACGGCATCTCCGACGACAACAGGATGACTTATTACCTGAGCTTCTCCGACACTCGTGAGAACGGTATCATCCCGGGCGACAAGGACACCTACAAGCGTCAGACCATTGCCTACCGCGGCAGCTATCAGGCTACCGACTGGTTTAAGCTCTCATCAAGCATCAACTTTGCCAAGAACAAGACCAACACCGTGGCTACCTTCCAGGGTGCATCAATGATTGACGGTGTTTACGAGCTTGCCCGTGACGTCAGCCTCGTTGACCGTCAGGACCTCAGCTTGGCCTTCAATACCCCCGAGGCTTGGTTTACTCCTTATGGTATCACCAACCCCTACTGGGCTATTGCCAACAACTACAACCACAATGATGGTAAGCAGGTGTTCGGTAAGATTCAGGCCGACATCCAGCCTCTCAAGCAGCTGACACTTACCTATCGTCTAGGTTTCGACTACACCGACTACGACCACAAGATTGGCGTGCCTGAGATCAACCTTGACGATGCCCTTATTCAGGAAGACTATGGCTACGCTCCTTCTAAAGGTTTGAACCAGAGCGGCTACGTGTCAACTACCTACCTGCGTAAGTATGAGATTAACCACGACTTCCTTGCCAACTGGAAGGACAAGTATCTCGACGGCAAGCTCGACGTCAACCTCCTTGCCGGTGTCAACATCAGCGAGCGCTATTCCACTGCCAGCAGCAACCAGACTGACGGCCTCACCTTCTACACCGGTTTCTGGCAGCTGAGCAACGGTGCTACCAAGACCGCCATCTCCGAGATCCAGAGCAAGCGCCGCAGCGTGGGTCTCTTCGGCGACCTCACCATCGGTTGGATGGATCAGGTTTACCTCGACCTCACAGCCCGCAACGATTGGTCTTCCACTCTGCCTATGAGCAAGAACCACTACTTCTATCCCGGTGCTACCCTGAGCTGGATTTTCACCAAGCTGATTCCTGAGAACGACATCCTCAGCTTCGGTAAGGCTCGTATGGCTTATGGTAAGACCGGTAACGACGCTGGTGTTTACCTCGTTTACCCGCGCTATGTGCAGGGTTACAGTAATGGTATCTACGGCAGCGACCTCACCTCCTTCCCCTTCAATGGCAAGAACTCTTTCCAGGCAGCCGCTACTGCCGGTTCCAACAGCCTGAAGCCTGAGATGACTACTGAGTTTGAGTTTGGTGTTAACCTCGCCTTCCTCAAGAACCGTATCACCCTCGACTTCTCCTACTACAACCGTGCCACCAAGGACCAGATCTTCACCTTGCCTGTTGACCCCTCCACCGGTTACAACTACATGGTAACCAACTTCGGTAAGGTAACCAACAAGGGTATCGAGCTCTTGGTTAACACCGTGCCTGTACAGACCAGGAAGTTCCGTTGGGAGTTGGGCTTCAACTTCTCTAAGAATAATAATAAGGTGGTGTCCATGCCCTCCAGCCTCGAAGGCGGTATGGTTAACCTCAACCAGTTCTCCACCACTCAGGACGCTGTCTATATGCGTGCCGTGGTTGGCAAGCCCATGGGTGAGCTCTTCACCAACATGCCTCAGTACACTGACGACGGCAAGATTATCGTAGGTGCCAGCGGTCAGCCTCTGCTCACCAATGAGGTTGTTGACACAGGCAAGAATGTCAATCCCGACTGGACAGGCGGTGTGACCACCTCCTTCTCTGCCTATGGCTTCACCCTCAGTGCAGCTCTCGACGTTCGTCAGGGTGGCTATATGTTCTCCTGCACCAAGAACCTCATGCAGTTCACCGGTAACGGCGACATCACTCTCTACAACGAGCGCAATCCGTTCGTTATCCCCAACTCCGTATATGCAGACGGAACTCCCAACACCACTCCTATCTACCTGAGCAACTCCAGCTATCAGGATTACTTTAACAAGTATGGTGCAGGTCTTGGTGGTGAGTTCTACTTGATCAAGCGTTCCTTCGTGAAGCTGCGCAACATCACTTTGGCTTACACTCTGCCGAAGTCTCTCGTTAAGAAGCTCTACCTGAGCGACATCACTGTATCCTTGTTTGCCAACAACCTCATCACTTGGACCCACAAGGGCAACCGCTACATCGATCCCGAGGCTTCGTCCTACGGCAATGACCTTCAAGGTATGTTCGGTGAACTCTACTCTAATCCTGCCTGCCGCACCTTCGGTATTGGCTTGAGCGTGAAATTCTAAATCAAAAGGAGGAAGAATATTATGAAAAAAATAGCATTTATTTTTACAGTAGCCTTGGGACTCCTTACTGTTTCCTGCGACAGCTATATGGATATCAACCAGGATCCCAACTCTCCCTCTGAGGAGAATATGACCACCGACATCCTTATGCCGGCAGCCGAGATGAACTTCGTTAGTAGCTACGGCGATGCTATGCGTATAATTGGTGGCTATCTCAGCCAGCACTATGCACAGGTCTTCGGTACCTCCAACTATATGGAGTACTCCAAATTTAATGTTACTGCAACCAACACCAGCACCACTTATGGCCAGATCAACAGCCGCGCGCTGAAGAATCTTACCACTGTCCGCCAGTTGGCAGAGAAGAATGGCGAGTGGGGCTCCTATCTGGCAGCTGCCACCATGCGCGCCTTTATCTATCAGGCCTTGGTGGATGCCTACGGCGAGATTCCCTATTCCGAGGCTTTCTCTGGCAGTACCTCTCCCAAGTATGATGACGGTGCTGACATCTATGCCGGCATCCTGGCAGAGATTGACGATGCTCTTGGCAAGGTTCAGGCTGGCGACAAGGTAGCAACCAACTTCCTGTTCCCCGACAAGAGTGCTGCCGAGTGGATAAAGTTTGCCAACGCTGTGAAGCTTAAGATCCTCATGCGTGAGTATGATGTCAATCCCGATGCAGCTGCTCAGGTTAAGGCTATCGTTGAAGAGGGCAACCTGCCCACTGCCGACGTAGCTTACAAGGGCTGCTGGAAGAATGAGTCCGGTGCCATGAGCCCCTTCTATGCTGAGGAGTTCTCTTCCTCTTGGGGTAGCACCCAGATCAACGTGGTGGCCAACTTGGCACTTATCAACACCATGCGGCAGACCAATGCCAGTGGTGATGTGACTTATGAAGACCCCCGTCTTGCCAAGTTCTTTGAGAAGAATGGCTCCGGCGCTTACACCGGCGGTGTTTCCGGCACCAACTTCTCTACCACCAATACCTATAAGGCCGCCTACTGGTGCCGTCCTGTGGCCAGCTTCGACATGCCTGTGTATATGATTACTCTTTCCGAGATTGAGTTCTTCATCTCCGAGTATTATGCCCGCACCGGCAACGCTGGTGAGGCCAAGGCTCACTATGAGGCAGCCATCGAGGCTTCTTGCGCCACTGCCGGCGTAGGCGATGCTGACAAGGTTATTGCCCAGTTCCCCTATGAGCAGAGCAACTGGAAGAAGAGCATCGGTATATCCAAGTGGATTGCTCTCGCCGGTACCAACAACTTTGAGGCATGGTGCGAGGCTCGTCGCCTTGACTATCCCGCAATGGGCACTGTTAGCGGTGATGCTATCTACAATGAGCAGACCGATGCCTTCAAGCCTACTCTCTATGTGCCTGGCACACTCTACACCCCCATCAAGGTGGAGGACAAGGTGGGTGCCGGCAAGATTGTTGAGCGCTGGTTCTATCCCGAGAGCTCCACTTCCCGCAACGCTAACTCTCCTGAGTTCCCCGGCTTTACCGTTCCTGTATTCTGGGGTAAGTAAATTTGAATTGTGAAAATTTAAATTTGAAGTTTAGTATGAAAAAGATTCTTTTATATACAATGGTTTTCGCAGCGTCGGTGTTTGGCCTGACAAGCTGCGGCGACGATGACTCCAAGGGCAAGTCACGCATTACCTACTTTCCTACCATTGAGCTGAAGGGCGGCACTCCCTATTTGTGGCCCAAGGGTACTGCTTGGGAAGATCCCGGTTACGTTTCCCTCATGGGCGGTCAGGATGTGACTGACCTTGTTACGGTGACTGGCAAGGTAAATACCGACGAGTCTGGTCTCTATACCCTTTCCTATGCCACCACTAAGAATGAGGATGGTTTTGGTTCTTCCACCAGTCGTGATGTCGTTGTAGTTGACCCCAACGATGCTGTTGAGGGACTCTACTGGATTACCCCCGAGAGCTACCGTCTGCGCGCCGGTGCCAAGGTTGAGTATGGCAAGTCATACCCCATCCAGGTGTTCAACAATGGTGACGGCACCTATAGTGTTGATGACCTTCTGGGCGGCTGGTACTACTACCGCGCAGGCTATGGCATCAGCTACGCATTGGGCGGCAGCATCACTGTGGCTGACGACGGTGCTGTAACTATCAACGAGGCAGGCCTTCCCGGTTGGGGCGACTCTTATGATGCTTACAACATTACTTTCGACAAGGAGAGCGGCACCTTCACGATGACCGTTACCTATGCAGCAATGGACTTCGTTCAGACTTGGGTTAAACAACAGTAAATGAGTAAGACTATTATGAAGAAAATATTTTATTTCGCAGCACTGCTCCTCACTGGCATGGTTTTCACATCATGCGAAAAGGAGGATATCGAGAATACCGCTACTGTTGATATGGCAGGTCAGTGGTATGTGCAGATTGACGCAGTCGACGAGGAAGGCAACCCCATCCCCGGTGGCGAGGACTACTTCGGCATCGTAGCCGGCACGGGAGCACGTTCCATCATTCTCACCTACAATACGGCTGACAACAATCGCTCTGAGATGTTTATCGACGACCTGGGCGTCTTTGACGTAGCCAGCCTCTATGAAAATGGCGGCTATCCCAACTACGCTTTCAAGAGCAAGGTAAAAATCGACCTCAAGACTCTTACTTTCTCGACCACCGATGCAGAGAATCTGGCAGACGTCAACGGCTATGGTTCCGACCTCTATCCTATCACCATTACTGATGGTAAGATACTCAAGGGTGCCGGCCACCAGAACAATGGCAGCAAGGCCGACAGCATCGTCTTCTACGTAAGCTATGCAGGCGATCCCTGGTATCCGGATGACGGCTATGCCAAGTACAGGGTCAGCGGTATCCGCTACTCCGGCCTTGTAGAGAACGACTAAGCATTTCTCTCAGACAATAACATTAGAGGCTGGCAGAGATTTCTCTGCCAGCCTCTTCTTTTGGCAACAATATAGCAGTTGGCACAGATTACAGTCTCTGCGAAACAGTCATGCTCTCTCTGCGCCAACATCTGTGTCATTGCCTATAAAAAAATATTGCTGTCCGGTAAAAGTTAGTATCATACGCCCCCGGCCCTACGGGCCACCCCCTCGCTCCGCGAGGATATCCATATTTATCTTCCCCAAAGGGGACCCCGCTTAGAGGGGGAGCTGACACGCCATTCTTCTGTTAGCAGGCGTAAAATGTCAAGGAGACGGCTCCCCCTCTAAGATAGAGGGGGTGGCTGCGGAGCTTGCGACGCAGACGGGGGCGTATGAAAGTAACTATGACCGACGGGGGCGTATGAGAGTAACTTCTGTTGAGGGACGTATG
>CADAJV010000062.1 GCA_902788275.1 uncultured Bacteroidales bacterium
ATTTTTTTTCCACGGAGTTAGTTTATTTTTCCACGGAGTTAAAACTTTTTTCAAGGGGATTAGATTAAACTCAGGCAATGATCACGCAAAAGACTCGGAATAAAAGTCTTATGTCTATTCTAATCAAGGCTGCTATGCAATAAACATACAACTAACGCAGTCAGAATTGGCTACATTATGAGTAATCTGTGCCAACATCTATATCATTACCTTTAATTGTTTCCTTCATCCTTGCGGATTAGAGCGAGCAGTTTTTCTACTGCCTGATCCTCGGGGATGTTCATTTCCACACACTGTTTGCCGCGGTAGAGACTGACTTTGCCGCGTGCGGCACCCACGTAGCCATAGTCAGCATCGGCCATCTCGCCGGGGCCGTTGACAATGCAGCCCATGATGGCAATCTTCATGGGGCGGATGTCCTTTGTGGCTTCCTTGATACGGTGGATGGTCTCCTGCAGATTGTATAGCGTGCGGCCGCACCCGGGACATGAGATATACTCCGTCTTCGTCATGCGCAGGCGTGCTGATTGCAGCAGTGAGTAGGCCACGGGAATCTCGTTTTCGGGGGGCTCGCTCAGACTCACGCGGATAGTGTCGCCAATGCCGTCAATGAGTAGGGCGCCAATGCCGACGGCACTTTTTAGGCGTCCGTCTTCACCTTCGCCGGCCTCTGTTACGCCAAGGTGCAGGGGGAATGTCATGCCCTCGGCCTCCATGCGCTCTACCAGTAGCCGCACACTCTCCACCATGATGACGGTGTTGGAGGCCTTGATGCTGACAATCACGTCCATAAAGTGTTCTTTCATGCATATCCTGAGAAATTCCATGCACGACTCCACTATGCCTGCTGGCGTGTCACCGTAGCGTGACATGATGCGGTCGCTGAGCGAGCCGTGGTTGACACCAATGCGCACAGCTGTGCCGTGTTCGCGGCAGATGTTAAGGAATGGCACAAGGCGGTTTTCTATCTTTTGCAGCTCGGCGGCATATTCTTCGTCGGTATATTCCAGCTTCTTAAATTTGCGCGCAGCATCCACGTAGTTGCCGGGATTGATGCGCACCTTCTCGCAATAGAGAGCCGCCACGTCGGCTACGGCAGGATTGAAATGCACGTCGGCTACTAATGGCACGTCGCAACCGGCGGCTCTGACGCGCTCACGGATAACGCGCAAATTCTCTGCTTCGCGGATGCCCTGCGTGGTCAGACGCACCAGCTCGCCGCCAGCCTTGGCGATGGCCAGTATCTGCTGCACGCAGCCGTTAGTGTCCATCGTCGAGGTGGTACACATTGACTGCACGCGTACGGGATTGCCTCCGCCGATGCCAATATTGCCAACGCGCACCTCGTGGGTTTTTCTTCGCTGCATATCTGGCTAGTTGGTTTTAAACTTATACTTCACCTTGGCGAGCTCCGCATTAGCGTTCACAATCTTATTCTTGAGCCCCACTTTATATTCGTTGAGGGCTGCTGCCAGTTGCGGGTCGGCCAAAGCAAGCATCTCGGCGGCCAGGATGGCGGCGTTGAGGGCTCCGTTAACGCCCACTGTGGCAACGGGTATGCCGGGGGGCATCTGAACTATTGACAGCAGGGCGTCCAGCCCATCAAGCATCCCCTTGATAGGCACGCCGATTACTGGCACCGTGGTGCTGGCGGCAATTACTCCGGGCAGAGCGGCTGCCATGCCGGCTCCGGCAATGATGACCTTTATGCCACGCCCCTTGGCTTCGTGGGCAAAGGCTTCCACCTCGGCTGGCGTGCGGTGGGCAGAGAGGGCGTTCATCTCAAAATAAATGCCCATTTCATCGAAGAATTTGGCTGCTTTCTCCATTACGGGCAGATCGGAGGTGCTACCCATGATAATGCTTACGATTGGTTGCATAGTATAGTTGGTTTTGTTTGTGTTGCGTCAGGTTAAGAGTATCGATAACAGCCCCACTATGAAGCCCAGGAAGATGCCGGTGTTGACTTCTGCCAAGGTGTGGCGGCGCAGTATGAGTCGGCTGCTGCCTACGCAGCCGGCTATTATGAGGGTGGCGCAGAGCCACCAGATTGGGTTGAAGTTGAAGACAAAGGAAAAAGCTATGAGAGCCCCGTTGATGGCACCGGCGGCAGCTGAGTGGGTGCTCACCTTATACCAGCAGTTCACCAGGGCGCAGGCCATCTGTACAAACAACGAGGCCAGCACTACGCTGACCACAAAGTGGGGAACGGCAAGCGATGTAAGCAACTGGTAGCATATGTAATAACACAGGATGCTGATTATATATGGCATGGTGCGCATTTCGCGCTGGCTCATCTGGTGGCGCGTTATGCCTGTTACCTTGTTTTGCAGTGATATGATGAGTGTCGGTGCGGCTATGGTGAAGATATATACTATCGCCAATAGGAAAATCTTATAGTTTAGAGGGAAGATGCGCATATAACTGAATCCCATCAGCACCAATAGGCACAGAAGGGTAAAATAGTGCGGGGCAAAGAGTAGTGTGAACATTTTTGCCAGCACCAGGATTTGTTTGTTGGTCTTCATCGGCGCAATCTTGCTACGGGAATTCGCATCTGCTTGCGATATTTTGCAACCGTGCGGCGAGCAATGCCGAGCTTTTCAGCCAGGTCATCGTCTGACAAGGGATGCAGTGGATCTTCGTTTTTAATAAGTTCGCGCATCTTGATGCGCACAGCTTCGCGCGACACTTCTTCGCCCTGCTGGTTGATAAAACTCTGGGTGAAAAGACTGGCCAGTGCTACTACTCCGAAGGGAGTGTCAGCATATTTGTTGGAAACGACACCCGAGACAGTACTGGGGTCGCGGTGGATTATGTCGGCCACATCTTTCTGGGTCATTGGGTGCAGCAATGAGCGGTCGCCATCGCGGAAATAGTCGGGCTGCAGGTGGACAATGGCTCGCATGGTGTCGAGCATGGTGTGCTGGCGCTGGCGCACGGCTGCCACGTAGAGCTTGGCTTCGTTTACCTGGTGTCGCACAGCCTCATGTTCCGTTGTCGGGGAGCCGGAGGATGAGGACAGGAAATCGGAATAAGCGGAACTGACCTTAACCTTTGGTATGTGACTGTGGTACAGTCCAATGGTAAAGCCGTCGTCAGTCTCCTCCACATAAAAGTCGGGCGATACGGCTACAGCCATATTGTCTGAGGTGCCTACTGAGCCCCCGGGGCGTGGATTGAGGTGACGCACCATGGTATAGATGTGGTCCAGCTCCTCGCGGCTAATCTTAAAGCGTTGGCATAATTTCTCATAGCGTTTGTTCTTGTAGTCATCAAAACCTCGCCTGAGGATTTCTATTGCCAAATCGCGATACGGGTGGTCGCGTTCCATGTTGCGCAGTTGGATGATAAGGCTCTCCTGAAGGTCCTTGGCACCAATACCAATAGGTTCAAAGCCTTGCAGTATATTTACAACCTCGCCGACCTCTTGCACAGTGGCCTCAATACCATCATAAATCTCCATTTCATCGCTGAGAATACGTGTCGATTTGCGTAGGAAACCGTCTTCGTCAAGCGAACCGATAAGATATTCCATGATGCTCTCCTGCTTGGGTGTCAGATTGCAGCTGGCAGCCTGCTCTCTCAGACTTTCATAGAAGGATGTCTGGTCGGCAATTACGCGCTCGCGTGTGTGGTCGGGATCATAATAGGTGGGAATGTCGTCAGGAGTGTAGTCGTTGATGCGCTCGTTGTCGTAATCTTCCTGCGAATATTCCGTTTTGTCGGCTTGCTCTGCATCTGTGGCAGAATTGTCAAGTTCCGGGTCAGCAGTGCTGTTGTCCTCGCTGAAGTCGTCGGCATCTTCCTCCAGGGCAGGATTGGTGTCTAGCTGTGTGCGCACATCCTGCTCAAACTCCTGCTGTGACATTCGCAGCAAGCGCACCTCGGCCTGAAGCAATGGCTTCATTACTTGCACCTGTTCCTCAACCTGTGCCAAGGTCTGCTTTTCCCTGATTACTTGTTTTTGCATCATACTACTATTCTTGTTTGCTACGCGAAAATAGTTGAAAAAGCTGAAATCTTATAGAAAAACGACATAAAATTGTAATAAAACTTGGCATTAGGTGAAAAATAACTATTTTTGCATCCGTAAAGTAACCTATAAAACGAAATAGACGATGAAAAAGACACTTGTTATCATGCTGGTGGCCCTTATCGGAATAGGCGCACAGCAGGCAAAGGCTCAGATTGATTTCGGCATCGTGGCCGGAATGAATGTAAACAAGGCAGATTTCAAACATGTGGGCAATAATGTCAGGTCAGGCAATCGTTGCGGCTGGTTTGTGGGCCCAAAGGCAGAGTTTACTCTTCCCTTAGTCGGCATCGGCGCAGACGCAAGCCTGCTCTACTCGCAGCGCAATATTAAAATCGAGGATGCTGCAGGCGAGAAGACCAATCACATGAACACCATCGAAATCCCCATCAATTTGCGCTATCAGTTCGGATTCTCCTCCCTTGCTTCTGCCTATATCGCCACTGGTCCGCAGTTCGGATTCAATGTCGGCAGCAAGAAGATAAAGGAAATGGCCGATTTTAATTATTATAAGGTAAAGAACTCTGTCCTTACTTGGAATATCGGTGCTGGTGTCAAGTTGCTTAAGCATCTTGAGGCGGGCGTGGCCTACAACATTGCCCTTTCTAAGTTTGCCAAATACATGGGCACGCAGGAAGGTTCTCTGAGGAGCAACACCTTCCAGGTTCACGTAGGATACTTCTTCTAATTTCGCAGAAGTTGATACAAGAAATCCCCCGAATGACAGTTTCGCTGCATTCGGGGGATTTCTAATAGTGGTGCTATAGCCTTATTCCGAAGAAGGCGCGAGCCAGCCATTTAGACTGCTCGGTACGGTTGTGGCCGTGACCAAGGAGCAGGTTGTTTACGGTAAACGACATACCGGCAAACTTGTTGGCGCCCATGTTATAGACTATGGAAGCACGCTCGGTAAATATCATTTCGGGGAAACTGCCGCGCACCTTGCTTTTCTCGCCGTCGTAGGTGATATTGTTATAATTACCCACGACTACTGCAGGCATGGCTGAGAGATGCAGCAGCCACTTGCGGTGGAGCACAAAGTTGTAGCCATAGCCACCGCCAATGCCGAAATACCCCACATGGATGCGAGTCTTCGGCATGGCATCAGGAGCATCGTCAGTTGACTTGAAGGTACCGCCCTGATATGAGAATCCGGCCAGCCATGAACCCGCAGAGCGTTTCTGTATATAGGTCTGGCTGAAAGCTGCGGGGAAGGAGAAGCGTTTGTGGTTGAACACATAGCAGCCCGTAATAGTCAGAAGCTTTGTCTTGAGCCCTCCGTGCCCCAAATGATAGGACACATCGCCACTCGACACATCACCGGCCATAGTCTTAGACATCTGGTAGCTCGCCTCGACGCAGAAGCGGTTGTTGTAGTAGTTGAGGTTAAACTCATAGTCATTGTTTTTGCCCCTCAGATTGGCAGGATTGAGCGAAATGGCGGCAGCCAGACCTTTGTAGTTGGCCCCTATGCTGAGTTTCACCATATTGCTCGTCTCAAGGTCTGCCTTGGTGCGCACGCCGTCCGACAATTCCTTTGTGTACAGGCTGCTGCCTGCCACGCTGGCTCTGGCCTTAAGCGTAAGGTTGGCATCGGGGCGGCCGATGTAAGTAGTGTCGTAGTTTACCTTGCTGTACCTCTTGTCAAGCATGCTGTCGAGACGGGTGCGCAGCACCTCGGAACGTGTCTGCGCAATTGCCGCGCCGCCTGTCAACAGCATCATCACTAAAAGTACAGAGCGGAGCGGAAGTTTTGTCATTGAAATCATTGATATAGATAGTTTTACATATTACATTCGGTTTTGCTTATTCGTCGAGGTCGTAGAGACGTTCGCAGACATATCTCTGGTTTTTGTCGTGACCTATCATTTCGCCATCGTCCTTGAAGGAAGGGGCGTCGGCACCCTTTACCACTTCGTCGTGATACCACACCGTCTTGGCGTCCTTGGCATAATAGCCGCTTTCGAGCACTTCGAAAGTCTTGGGATCGGCACCCTTTAGCGGGCGGCCGTTATACCATACGCGCTTGCTGTCCCAACCATAGAACCATTTTGTTTGGAAATCGTTGGGTTCGGCTTCAGGCATTATGCTGTCTGAATACCAAACATGTTTTTTGTCTTTCTGGTAGAGAAACTCTAGGTCTTGGAATGTGTTGGGGTCGGCTTCTGGCAGCATGTGTATGGAGTGGAAGACGTGCTTGCTGTCGCGGGCGTAGAAATCGTTGATTACCTCAAAGGTGGCAGCATCTACGCTGTCAATGCGTGTGCTGTCGTGGTAGGCGAACTTGCTGTCCTTGGCCCATAGGCAGTCTTCGTTGATACTGAGCACTTCGAAGGAGCCTATGTCGGCAACGTGCAGAGCTGCGCCTTTATAGTAATAGTCCTTGCTGTCGCAGAAGAGGTCTCTCTCCTTGACCTGCAGGGTCTGCGGGTCGCACCCCTCTGCCAGGCGTTCTTTGTACCAAACGTGGTTTTTGTCCTTGCCCAGCCATTCGTTCACCTCCTCAAAGGTGGCGGCATCGGCACCCACCAGTTCTTGCTGTTGGTGACCGAAACTGAATGTCCACCATGTGAAATACACTTTGTCGCCCATCACTTTGTAAGAGCCGTCGGTGCAGCCGGCAAGCATCATCACTGCCAGCAGGGCAAATATCGCTTTGAGATAAGCGGATAGAGATTTTGTTTTCATATTTTTGTTCTTTTAGAGGTGTTTTCCTGCATTGACGGCATCAAACATTTTTTGAATATTTTGTGAGGAAATGATGTACTGGTCAAGCCATTCCGTGTACTCGTCGGGCACCATCTCGCCGGAATACTCCTCCTGGAATTGCTCCTCGTCATGGCGGCGTGTCTTGACAATAGTCTTTATCACCAGTTTGCCTTTGAGGTAGAAGCGCAGTTCGCACATCTTGTCGTCTATTATGTCGGGCGACATGGCGTAGATAAATATCAGCTTGCCTTGCTTGTCATAGAGGTATTCCTCGTAAAACTCGCGTGCGGCAAAGTTATACTTGCTGGAGGCAAAGGCAAGCCGCAGGGGAGGGTAGATCTCTTCCTCGGAGGTGCGCACCTCGTCGTAGTACATCCTTACGTTTTCCTCGTGATAGCCTGTGGCAGGCAGGTTTTGCGCTATCTTGACATGGAAGTAGGCAGGAGGCCACGCCCCTGGGCTGTCGGGCCCTTCGGCATCCTCGCCCCAGTTGGCACCCTCCCCCATACTGTAGATATAATCCTTCATCTCGCTGTAGCGCTGTCGGATATTATCTATTACCTTCTGTTCTCTTGTGTCGGGTTTCTGCGCAAACGCAGTCAACACAATCATCAGCGCGGGCAGCAATGCGGTCAGCAGTCGTTTCATAATCTTAATATATTTTATCCTGCGGCAAAGATAATCTATTTTTTCTAAATGTGGCAAATTATCTGCCTTATTTCATTTATTCTTTTCCTGTGCCGACAGTTCATGCAGCGATGCTGAGTTCGCTGAAATTAGTCGCGAGCGGAGCAAATTTAGTCGCGTGGAGCCGAAATTTAATCGCGCAGGGACAGCCCCTCTCTTCGATTATTTTCGGCTGTTCGCAAAGCCCGGTCGGGAGCAGGAAAAGCCTTGCATTTTTCCGTGCAAGGTACGCAGTTTTCCTTTTTGACTTACTTGCCTGTGAGCTGCAGGACCAAGGTAATCATGTTTTTACCACGCAATGCGAGTGAACCTATTGACGGAGCGTATGATGTGGTTAAGCAGGTAAAGACAAAAGCGACGCACTACAGTGCGTCGCTTTTATTGTGTGGTAATTGCCAATTTTCAATTGCTCTCTACAGCTGCTCCAGGAACTCTATGCGGCTCTCGGTGGAGGGATGGGTGCTGAACAGGCGGCTGAACCAGCTGCTGAAACTGCCTCCCTTCAGTGCCACGGGCTGTATGATGAACAGCTGTTGCACGTCTTCGTGTCCCTCCTTGGCGGCATAGGGCATATCGCTTATTTTGCGCAGCGCCGAGGCCAAGGCCAGGGGATTGCCGCAGAGCTCGGCTCCGCCGGCATCGGCCATGTACTCGCGCTTGCGGCTGATGGCGAAGCGGGTGAGCATGGTGAAGAAATAGCCCACGGCGGCCAGCACGGCTGCTATGGCGAAAATCAATATGATGGCTGCGCCGCCGTTGGAGTCGCGGTCGCGACTGCGGCTACGGTTGTTGCCGCCAAAGATGAGCATGTTCCACACCATCCTCAGGGCTATGCTCATCACCGTGCCCATGATGCCCACGAAGATGATGCTTACTATCAGCAGGCGCGTGTCGCGATTGCGGATATGGGTAAGCTCGTGGCCTATCACGCCAGCCAGCTCGTCGTCGTCCAGGCGGTCACAGAGACCGGTGGTGACGGTCACGGTGTAAGACTTTTTGTCTATGCCTGATGCGAAGGCGTTGAGTTCCGGTGAGTCGATGACATTAATTTTAGGCATGTCCATTCCGCAGGTCATGGTGAGATTCTCCACTATATTATATACGCGCGGGTTGTCGCGGCGCTCAAGCGGCTGTGCCTGAGTGGCGTGGCGAATCATGCTGGTGTTGGCAAAGTAGGCTATCACAAACCATATGCCCACCACGGCCACTGCCCATGGCACCGAACTGACGAAGTACTCGGTGGCAAGGGGCATGATGTAGCCCGGGCCGTAGTATTCGGAGTTGCCCACCTCTATATAGGCTAGTATGTAGCATGCAGCAAATACCAGAGCCACTATCACCGTCGGAAACAGTAGCAGTAGCAGTATGGAGCGCGTATTGTTCTTGCGCCGCTGGGAGTATAGTCCTACGTATTTCATAAATGGAAGACCCCCTTTTGGCTCCCCCCAAGGGGGAGGGTGGGATGCTGGAACTTGGTGTGTGTAAATGTGGTAAATGCTCCCCTCCATTCAGGGAGGGGATGGGTCCCTTAGAAGCTGATCTCGGGAGCCTTGTCGTAAGTGGCGCGCTCCTCCTTGGGTACTTCAAACATAGGCTCGGTGTGGAATCCGAACATATTGGCGAAGATGTTGGATGGGAAGGTCTGCACGGCATTGTTGAGCTCCTTGGTGGCGGAGTTGAAGAAGCGGCGTGTGGCGGCCAGCTTGTTCTCAACGTCGCTGATCTCGCCTTGTAGCTGCAGGAAGTTCTGGTTGGCCTTCAGGTCGGGGTAAGCCTCGAGGCTCACCTTGAGGCCTGCCAGTGCGGAGGTCAGCTGATTCTCTGCCTGGATCTTGTCATTGATGCTGGTGGCGCCCATGGCGGCGGCGCGGGCAGCGGTAACGCTCTCCAGCACCTCTTTTTCATGGGCGGCGTAGCCCTTGACGGTGGCTACCAGCTGCGGGATGAGGTCGTGGCGCTGCTTAAGCTGAACGTCAATGTTGGCAAAGGCGTTCTCGCGGTTGTTGCGCATGCGCACAAGGTTGTTGTAGATGCTCACGCACCAGATGGCGAGGATTACAACGATGGCAATGATGACGATAAGTGCAATCATGGTTGTTTTGGTTTAGGGATTTGTAATTGTTTTCATTTTCATGGCAAAAATACGCCTTTTTCTCCTAACAAATGCAACTTTTTTCATAAAAAGCACACCAAAACCGAATATTTTAACACTATTTTGTATCGTTATAAGAAGAAATAGCTAAATTTGCAGAGATTTTAACTTTGCCGTAAAAGGCGGGTAGAATAAAAACCGAATAGAGATTCAATCCTTTTTAATTAACCTATTTATTATTAACCAAAACAATTACTCACATGAAAAAGTTTTTACTTTTGATGCTCTCCATTCTGATGGGAGCAATGATGAGCAGTGTGGATGCCCGCTGGGAGATTACCGAGCAGAAGGGCATGGACGACATTAAGATCGGCGACACTATTGCTCTGGAGTTCTTGAACTTCCCCAATGCTGGCGGCCGCTACCTGGCTGGTTCCAAGCTGTCGGCAGCAGGCGTGTTGACTGATGACAACGCCTACCTCGTTGAGGAAGGTCCGCTGGACATCCGTACTGGAGCTCCTACCGTTTACCTGAAGCGCCTCATCGACGATTCTACTCGCGGCGAGGGCCAGAACGGTTACCTCAAGTACAACGGCGGTTGGCAGACCATCACCTATGATCCCGACCCCGCTAATGCTGCCAACCTGCAGATCATCAGCTGCGACGTGGACATCCCTTGGTCCAACACCTACAGCTATGACCTTCGTGACACCATGAAGGATGAGGATGGCAATTTCCTCTATCGCGACGACGTTGACTACACTGAGAAGGAAGTTGCTTCTTGGCGTAACTACAACGGTGTGCGCGTTACCAACGCTAAGTCCGTAGGTTTTGCCTTCTCTACCGGCGAGAACCTCTACGACGACTGGACATACCTCGGCTCTTGGAGTAGTGCTGACAACATCTGGTTCTGGCAGTACACCGACACCAACCAGTGGAATGTCTATGGCATGAAGTACATTTCCGACCTGCAGGGTGACCTCCAGGCCCTCGTTGACCTCTACCTTGAGGAGGGTGAGTACGTAGCCGGCACTGACCCCGGTTTCTACAATGAGGACGTTGCCAATGCTTACAACGAGGCTATGCAGGAGGCCCTCACCGTTGCCATCACCGGCACCACTGATGAGGAGTTCTCTGCCGCCATCACCAAGCTGAAGGCTGCTCACGCTGCCATCCAGGGCAAGCAGATCCCCATCACCGAGGGTTACTACTACTTCGTAAGTGCTTGCGAGCACTACCTCAACACCTATGGCCACGAGAAGGCTGCCTATGCCAACACCAGCACCATGCAGCTTTACTACAAGAACTTCGATCCCGAAAACGTTGACTTCGTATTCGAGGTTACCAACGCTGACAATCCCGATGAGTACTGGGTACAGCACATGGCCACCGGCGTTTATGTTGGCAATCCCTCCAACTGGTACGCTTCCACTCCTCCCCTTACCTATGGCAAGGAGGAGCCGCAGAGCATTCGCTACTACAACTTGGGTAGCTCCACCGGTAAGTGGTTCTGGGGCAGCCAGCACCAGCACAACACTTCTTACACCCCGACCACTGGCGAGACTCCGGGCGACACCGAAGGCGCACTCACCAGCTGGGGTCAGTGGTCTGATGCCGGTATCGTGAACACCCAGTTCAACTGCTGGTATCTCCGCAAGATTACCGATGAGAACGTAATCGCAGGCTTCGAGGCTCAGAAGGCTCAGGCACAGCGCACCGCAGCCCTCAACGACCTCGTAGGCGAGGCCAGCGAGCTCTACGGCAAGCTCTTCGCTTACCTCGCTCCCGATGAGAGCACTAAGCTCATCACCGTTGCCAACGGCGGTTATGACGAGGATCCCACCGAGGATAACCAGGTTACCTTCTCTACCATCCGCAAGCAGGGCGTTTCCTTCGCCGATAAGTATAGCTACCTCATTGACGAGGACGATACTACCTACATGCAGGGCCAGGGCTACATCCAGGTTGTACTGAATGAGCCGCAGAGCGTTGTTACCTTCGAGTACAACACCCGCGACGCTTCCCAGCACGGCACCAATCCTAACTGGCACAACTGGGGTGCCAGCGAGCGTCCTAACAAGGTGATAATCTCCGTTACCAACGACACCGTAGGCGGTGGTACTTGGACTGAGGTAGGTACCATTGAGATGGGTACCCTCGAGCTTCCTGCCCGCGCTACTCTCAACCTTGGCAATGAGTATAAGTTCGTACGCTACAATGTAGTGAACAACATCAACGGCGGTGGCTTCTTCACTGTCAGCGAGTTCCAGATGTACAAGGCCGGTATTGACGAGGCTAACTCTCAGTACTACACCACCGAGGGCATGAAGGATAAGGCTGATGCCATGAATGCCCTGCTGCCCGAGATGCGTGACATTGTTGCTGCCAACACTGCTACTCAGGAAGACATCACCAAGATGCAGGCAGCCCTTGACGCCGTTAAGGAAATGTATGCCGACACCACCGAGCTTGCCAAGTTGATTGCTGAGTGCGAGACTATGCTCGCCGGCGTTGAGATTGGCGACGAGATGGGTCAGCTCAGCGACCAGGCTCTGGCCGATGCTCTGCAGGCTGCCGTTACCGATGCTCGCAAGAATGCATTCGTTACCCCGATTTCCGTAACCGCTATCAGGGAGGCTGAGAAGGCCGTTAAGGAAGCCAAGGCAGCCTTCATGGCCGGCATCAAGAGCTTTGAGGATGGCAAGTGGTACTTCATTACCAACCTCGACGCTACCCGCAGCGGCGAGCCTGGCACCGAGGACGCTTTCTGCATGGGCAACGCTATCTATCTTGCCGACAAGTATAATGGCTCTGAAGTTACCAAGTGGGGTCTCTTCGACGAGGCCAGCATGACACTCAATGCCGACAACAACCCGAAGGCCATGTGGCGCTTCATCCCCGTTGAGGGCACCGAGTACTATGCTATTCAGAACATGTACAGCGGCTACTATATGGGCGACTATGCAGGCGACGAGATCAACCTGCCTGTAAGCGAGGAGCCTGTTCCCTATGAGATTTCCTACGCCGGCAACGGTGAGTTTATCCTCTACCCGCGCGGTGGCAAGAACAAGAACAACTACGCTCTCTGGCCCGAAGGCGCAAAGAATGACGTTGTTTGCCACGTTGCACTTCCCGGCACCGCTTCCGCTTGGACTTTCGTCGAGATTGATCCCGAGACGCAGGAGGCTATCTCCATCAGTGACTTCGGCTACAACCTCATCGACGTAATGGCAGTGCCCTACAACATCAGCGGCATTGCTGACATCAACGATGACGTTCACACCTATGCCATCAAGAAGATGACCCAGGAGAAGAACGATGCAGGCGAGCTCGTCACCACCGTTGAACTTTATGAGAAGGATGAGTTCGCTGCTGGCGAACCTTGCATCATCGGTCTTGGCAACTGGCAGGACGAAAGTGTTGAGGTTGAGCCCTTTGACCTCGTTATTCCGTTCCCCTCTGAGGTTGTTGACCACTCTCACAAGTTTGTTGCCAACGGTATCGTTGGTGGTCTCCACGGATTTGACTGCGCAGCAGGTACTGCCGTTTCTAATGGCAAGACCTTCTCTGCTCCCACCAAAACGTATGGCTTCGATGCCCAGACCGGTATCATCGATCCCGCTACCTACCGTGGCGAGGTTGAGGGCGTAGAGACTGCTGCAACTCTCGTTATCATTGGTCTCAATCCTATCCCCGACAATTCTGTAGCCGACGTTGACGGCGACGGCAATGTCAACACCTCCGACGTAGTTGCCATCTACAACTTCATCATCGACGGCACCGGCGTGACCAAGGAGGCAGCCGAC
>CADAJV010000063.1:0-10651 GCA_902788275.1 uncultured Bacteroidales bacterium
GGTATGTAGCATCAATCTTTTCCATAGGAATAAATGCAGCATCCGCATTATCTTCTACAGTGTTTTTGGGATTGATCTGAAAAAGCGATGAGAGTCTGCACCATTCCCATGTGTTAGGTATTTCAAACGGTATCTCATCATCTATGCAGACTACTTTCCCGTCAGCGAACTTCTCATAATAGGAACTAAACCGAGTAAACGACCATGATATATTGTTATAGGGACTATTCCCCAATAGTAACACAATAATATCATTTATCATGGTAGAAAAATTTAAAGAGTATCTGACCCATTCGAACATGGCGAAGAACACCGTTTCAGCATACATCTATGCTGTAAACGACTTCAATTCCAGACACAAGGAATTGACTAAGAGAAACTTGTTACTCTACAAGGCGTACCTCATTGAGACGTTCAAGCCTAAGACCGTAAACCTACGGATTCAGGCTTTGAACAAGTATCTGGAGTATCTGCGCAAGCCACGTTTGCGCCTAAAGTCTGTGAAGGTACAGCAGCGTACCTATCTGGAGAATGTCATCAGCAATGCTGACTACATTTTCTTGAAGAACAAATTGAAGAAGGAAGACAATCAGGAATGGTACTTTGTTGTTCGATTTCTCGCAGCCACAGGAGCAAGAATAAGCGAATTAGTGCAACTGAAAGTTGAGCATGTAAATGTGGGGTATTACGACATTTACACCAAAGGCGGCAAGATTCGTCGCCTGTTTATTCCAAAGAAACTACGTGATGAAGCACAAGAATGGCTCTCAGCCAACAAAAGAGAAAGTGGTTATCTGTTCCTCAATCGATTTGGGGATCGGATAACCACACGTGGAATAGCGCAGCAGTTGAAAAACTTTGCTGTGAAGTACGGATTAAACACTAAAGTTATCTATCCGCACTCATTCCGACATCGCTATGCCAAGAACTTTCTCGAAAAGTTCAACGACATATCTTTGCTTGCAGACCTGATGGGGCATGAGAGCATTGAAACTACTCGTATCTACCTCCGGCGCACTGCCAGTGAACAACAAGCAATCGTTGATAAAATTATCACTTGGTAAACAAACAACTGTCAAAACTGCGACAAACCGTCGCAGTTTTTTATTAGTCCGCACCGTGGCGCGATCTATTGTTTGCTGCTCGCGATGTATGCAACATTCCTCCTTACTTTCTACCTTCGTTCCAGAGTATCCAACGACTTGTTCAATGGTATAATCGTGAAATCGTGAATTTGTCAAATTAATTAACGGTTCTTGGTTAACGGTCTGCAACGTCCCTGCTCTATGCTCGTAGTTAGATTTTGCGGGGGCGCGCGGAAGCAATTTTGATATATGAAAAAAGAGTGTTTTTTTGCCTACATTCCAACTTTTTTCGATTAAAAAGCTGATAAAGAGCTTATTCCATATGTAGGATAATGTAAGCAGGGGGGGCAAAGACACATTTTCCTCGCGAGCGCGCGTAAGTATTTTTTTCAGAAAAATCTGTCATCTACCACTCCGCAAAAGCCCATTGGCATTGGGTTTGTGGTAGATGACAGATAATGACGGATAAAAAAACTTTTTTTCAACGAGTTTTAGATGTGGGTAAATTTGGCGGAAGGAGAGGAAGGTCTCTCTTTCCGCTGAATTATTGCGACCCTACGAAAAAACAACTGCGACCTTAAAAAATCAAACGGCGAGATAAAAAATTTTAACGGCGAGATAAAATCGACGAACGAGGACTTAACGAAAACTAATCCCCTTGAAAATTTAAACTGAGCCCGTCGAAGTTTTTTTTAACTCCGAGGAAAAAGAATCTTACTCCGTGGAAAAAAATTCTAAGAGCCTCGAGCTGTCATTTTCAAGGCTTTTAGATTTCGTTTCAAGGCTCTTAGATTGCGGCTCTTCAGAGATAGAAAAAAGGTTTGGTACTTTACTGAAAATCAAGTTGTTTTTCAAACGCGAATTACCACCAATTGCTCGTAAATTATCGTAAATGTTTTTGGGGGGATTCCAAAAAAAACGAAAAGAACGAAAATAGGTTAACGGAAATGAAAAACAATTCGTGTCATTTGTGAGATTCATGTTCGAGAAAAACAACGAATTAAGCGGATTAAGACAGGCATGGGGATATAAGGATATTCTTCTGACGCGCGCGACAATAATCTATAGGTTTTTCACTTTGTACACTAATAATTAGTGACTATTTGAAAAAAAAACACTAATTTCGCACTGACAAATAACAAAAAGTAATATTATGAGTGTAAAAATCGACAATTTGGATTTAAGAATCCTTGACATCATCACCAAAGATGCCCGCACATCGCTGAGCGAGGTGGCCGAGGTGTGCGGCGTGTCGCGCGCCGTGGTTCACCAGAGGGTGGGCAAGATGGTGGAGAAGGGCGTGATACTGGGCTCCGGCTACAAGGTCAACCCCAAGAGCGTGGGCTACTCCACATGCACCTACGTGGGCATCAACCTGGAGAGAGGCAGCATGTATAACGACGTGGTGGAGAGCCTCAGACGCATACCCGAGATAGTGGAGTGCCACTTCACCACTGGCAACTACACAATGCTCATCAAGCTCTATGCCAACGACAACGAACATCTGATGGCTCTGCTCAACAACAGGATTCAGCAGATTCCGGGTGTCATCTCCACCGAGACACTCATCTCGCTGGAGCAGAGCATCAACCGTGAACTGCCTATAAACATCAAGGAATAACTGGAAGGTATAAATTTGAATGCCGAAGGCATCGCGAAGACTTTCGTTGGCTGTCGGCGAAGCCGGTGCCAACATACAAGGAAAGTCTGAGAGCGAAGCGGCAATGCCGAAGGCATCGCGAAAACTCTGTCAGTGGTCGCGCCGGCGGCGCGGGCTGACAAAGAAGAGTCTGAGAGCGTAGCGGCAAATTTAACCAAGTCCGGAGGCGGGCACTGAAAGAAATTACCAGAAATCTTTCACTACGAATTATACGAATTTGACGAATTATTTATGATAATTAACGGATAATTTATGATAATTCATGTTCAAGATAACTACGAATTTCACAAATGCCGAAGGCATCGCGAAGACTCTGTCGAGCAATGCTCTCCTTGAGCGAAGACTCTGTCGAGCAATGCTCTCCTTAAGCGAAGACTCTAAAACTCAAAATCTGTGCTAAACTGGTTAGGACTGGCCGTAGGGCTGGGCACTTTTCTGATGATAGGACTGTTTCACCCGCTGGTGATTAAGACTGAATACCACACGGGGGTGCGCTACTGGTGGGTGTTTCTGCTGGCAGGCATTGCCGCGGCGGTGGGTGCGCTGCTCGTAGAGAATGCTTATGGGTCAAGCGTGCTGGGCGTGCTGGCCTTCTGCTTCCTGTGGAGCATCAAGGAACTCTTTGAGCAACGCAAGCGAGTGGAGAAAGGATGGTTTCCGAAAAAGCCAAGTCCGGAGGAAACGAACTGAAAGAAATTACCAGAAATTATTCAAAAATTTATGCCCAACGGCTTGCTAAATTGTCTGATCGTGAAATTGTCAAATTGTCAAATTAGAATCGCTGTGCAACCCTGGGAAAAGAAATACTATGATGTGGCGAGTGCCAACGAAACGGCGGGCGTAAGGCCCGTCGTTGGCATTACTGCCAACTTTGGTGAATACGGCAGTCAGCTGGCCGAGGCATATTACGAGAGTGTGCGTCTGGCTGGCGGTGTGCCTGTGATTGTGCCGGCCAGCGAGAGCGTGGCCGATCTGGACGATGTGCTGCTGAGGGTCGATGCCCTGGTGTTCAGCGGCGGCGGCGATATCAACCCGCTGCTGCTGGGCGTGGAGCCGGAGGCTGGCCTGGGCGGCATCAACGGCAAGCGCGACATGCAGGAGCTGGTGCTGATGCGCCGCGCCCTTGACAAGCAGATGCCTGTGCTGGGCATCTGTCGCGGATGCCAGGTGCTGGCAGCCGTCATGGGCGGCAAACTGATACAGGATCTCAAGGCACCGCTGAAGCACTCGCAGAAGGCCGACCGCCACGTGCCCACCCATTCGGTGGAACTGAAAGAGGGCACGATGCTGCGCAACATCTTCGGCTGCGAGAAGCTGGAGGTGAACTCTTTCCACCATCAGGCAGTGGCAGAGCCCGGACGAGGCATGACGGTGGCTGCGCTGAGCCCCGACGGAGTGGTTGAGGCCATTGAGAGCACCGAGCATAAGTCGGTGATCGGCGTACAGTGGCACCCCGAGAGTTTCTTCTGCCTGAAGGAGGACAAGATGCTGCCGCTGTTCAGATGGCTCACCGCCGAGGCAGCGGACTATAGGGCCGCACGCCGGGTACACGCCCAGGTGCTGACACTCGACACCCACTGCGACACGCCGATGTTCTTCCACGAGGATATTGACTTCTCGCGCAGAGACGACCGCATTCTGGTGGACTCCAGCAAGATGCGCGACGGCGGCCTGGACGCCAGCATCATGGTGGCCTATCTGCCGCAGCGCGACAGAGACGAGGCGAGCCTGAGGGCTGCCACCGCCAAGGCCAATGAACTGCTGGACGGCATTGAGCAGCGCATAGCATCGGCCCCGGGAGTGGGGCTGGCCAACACGCCTGACGACCTGCGCCGACTGAAGGCGGAAGGCAAGCTGGCCATCATGCGCGGCATAGAGAACGGCTACGCCGTGGGCCGCGACCTGAGCAACGTGGAGCGCTTCCGCCGCAGGGGCGTGGTCTATATGACACTCTGCCACAACGGCGACAATGATATCTGCGACTCGGCAGCCCGCACCAACAATGAGCACGGAGGCCTCAGCGCCTTCGGCCGCGAGGTGGTGAGGGAGATGAACCGCGTGGGCATGATGGTGGACCTCTCCCACGGAGGGGTGAGGAGCTTCTACGATGCCCTGGAGATGAGCACCGCGCCGATAGTGTGCAGCCATGCGTCGTGTCGCGCCCTGTGCAACCACCCGCGCAACCTGGACGACGAACAGATGAAGGCGCTGGCAGCCAAAGACGGCGTGATGCAAGTGACTCTCTATCCTGGATTCCTGCGCCTGGACGGCGAGGCTACAATACTCGACGCGATGGCCCACCTGGACCACGCCGTGGAGGTGATGGGCGTAGAGCATGTGGGACTGGGCTCCGACTTCGACGGCGACGGCGGTGTGCCGGGCCTGGCCAGTGCCTCGGAGGTTATTAACTATACCCGCCAACTGCTCAGGCGCCGCTACAGCGTAGAACAGATTCAGATGCTCTGGGGCGGCAACTTCCTCAGAGTGATGGAGATGGTACAGAGAAGCGGAAAATTGAAAATTGAAAATTAGACCCACGCGACCGAAATGCACAGCACAGGGGGGTATTGGTTTTAACTTATAATAAAAAGTCACGAAAATGAATAGACTTTGCTATATAATAGCTATTGCTGGTGTAACGATGCTGACAGGCTGCAAGGGCGGCAAGGGCGGCGGCGAGGAGGCCGCCAAGGACACCGTGCAGGTGCCGGAGTTTAGCGCCGACAGCGCAATGGTGAGCATCCAGACACAGTGCGCCTTTGGTCCGCGCACGCTGGGCAGCCAGGCGCACGAGGATTGTGCAAAGTATATAGAGGAGGCCTTCAAGACTTTGGGCTGCGAAGTGCAGAGGCAGGAAACCGACTTCACCTTCTACAACGGCCAGCGCTACAAGGGCTGCAACATCATTGCGTCCTACAAGCCCGAGCTGACGGAGCGCATACTGCTGTGCAGCCACTGGGACAGCCGCCCCTGGGCTGACAACGACCCCAACCCCGCCAACCACCACAAACCGGTGACGGCCGCCAACGATGGTGCCAGCGGCGTGGCGGTGATGATAGAGGTGGCACGCCTGCTAAAGGAACAGGCTCCGCAGGTGGGCGTGGACTTTGTCTGCTTTGATGCCGAGGATGCCGGCGTGCCCGAATGGGATACGGCTTTCAGCGGCGACGACCAAGCTACTTGGTGCCTGGGCTCGCAATATTGGGCCGAGCATCCGCACAGGGCCGACTTCCGATTCGGCATCCTGCTAGACATGGTGGGCGGCAAGGGTGCCAAATTCTACAAGGAGCTCTTCTCGCAGCACTACGCCAGCAGCGTGGTGACACTGGTGTGGAGCGCCGCCAAGGATGCGGGGTATAGTAGCGCATTTATTGACCAGGACGGCGGCGGAATTACCGACGACCACCTGCCGTTGAACCGCGTGGCAAACATTCCAACCATCGACATCATACCTTACTACCCCAACATGGAGCACAGCTTCGGCCCCACATGGCACACCATAAACGATATACCTGAGAATATCGATACAAACACGCTGAAGGCCGTTGGCCAGACGCTGCTACAGGTGATTTATACTTATTAATGAGAGAACTTTTAACAAAGATACCGTTGTAATCGGAGTATTCCGATTTTACGGAAAGAAAAAGACTAATGCTGACTATCAACGAGATACAAGACGAGATAATTGCGGAGTTCAGTGAGCTTGACGACTGGATGGACCGCTACCAACTGCTCATCGACATGGGCAGCGAGCAGGAGCCCCTGCCTGAGAAAGAAAAGAACGAGAGCAACCTGATTGACGGATGCCAGAGCCGCGTATGGCTGGTATGTGACGAGCATGACGGCGTGCTGACCTTTCGCGCCGAGAGCGATGCTCTGATTGTGAAGGGCATTGTGAGCCTGCTGATAAAGGTGCTCTCCGGCCACACCGCGCAAGAGATACTGGATGCTGACCTCTACTTCATCAAAGAGATAGGACTAGCCGAGCACCTGTCGCCCACCCGCTCTAACGGTCTGCTGGCCATGCTCAAGCAGATGCGCATGTATGCCCTTGTGTACCAAAGCAAAAACAAATAGTATGTCTAAAGTCATAGGCACCGGCGAGACAGTCACTGACTTCATCATCCGCAACGGCAAACCAGAGGATATGGTTTGCGGCGGCTCATGCTATAACTCGATGATAAGCATCGGGCGTTGTGGCGTGGAGGCCTGTTTTGTTGGCGAGGTAGGCGATGACAAGCTGGGACTGCGCACCCGTCAGATGCTAGAGGACAATGGGGTGAGCGCCGACTATCTGGTGATGACCAAGGGCAAGAAGTCGCAGTTGTCGCTAGCCTTCCTCAACGAGAGAAATGACGCCGAATATGTGTTTTACAAGGACCACGCCTCCGACATATTTCCCACTACCCTGCCCCAGCCAGAGCGTGGCGACGTGCTGCTATACGGCTCGTTCTTTGCCATCAACCCCATCATACACCCTGCACTGAGCGACTATGTCGGCAAGGCTAAGGAGAAGGGATGCATTGTCTATTACGACGTGAATTTCCGCACCAGCCACATGGCCGACCGCGATGCCGTGATGCCTCACGTGATTGACAATCTGGGCAAGGCCACGATAGTAAAAGGCTCAGATGAGGATTTCTTCAACATCTTCGGACTGAGCGACACTACGGACATCTATAATAGGATACGAAAATACTGCCCCACCCTCATCATTACCCGGGGCAGCAGGGAGGTGAGCCTCATCACCCCCACCCTGCGCAAGGACTATGCCGTAGGCAAGACCAAGGTAGTGAGCACCGTGGGAGCCGGCGACAATTTTAATGCCGGCATTGTGTGCGGCCTGATTGCCAACGGCGCTGACGTAGCCGCAACAGCAGAACTGCCCGAGCAGACCTGGGACCGACTGATAGCCACTGCCACGCAGTTTGCGCAGGAGGTATGCGGCACCACCCGCAACTATATCAGCACCGACAGCGGACGCCGATTCCGCAACGCGAACATAAGATAACACATGAAAACATTTCATCAGCATACACTGGCCAACGGTCTGCGCATCATCCATGAGCCTTCGCCTACCAACGTAGTATATTGCGGCTACATCATAGCTGCCGGCACACGCAATGAAGACGAGGATGACTCAGGCATGGCCCACTTCTGCGAGCACATGACCTTCAAGGGCACCGAACGCCGACGGGCATGGCACATACGCAACCGTCTGGAACGTGTGGGAGGCGACCTCAACGCCTTTACCAACAAGGAGATAACGGTGTTCTACGCTACCGTGCAGAAGGAGGACTTTCCACGCGCCGTGGACCTCTTGAGCGACATAGTCTTCCACAGCGTCTATCCGCAAGAGGAGATTGACAAGGAGGTGGAGGTGATTGTTGACGAGATTGACAGCTACAACGACTCTCCCGCCGAGCTTATCTACGACGACTTTGAGGAGATGCTATTCCGCGGCCACGGACTGGGGCGCAACATACTGGGCAAGGCCGACAGGCTGCGCGAATACAAGACTGCCGATGCGCTGCGCTTTACACGCAAATACTATGTGCCCAACAATGCCACGTTCTTCGTGCTGGGTCAGGTGGATTTCAGCAAGATAGTGAAGCAGGTGGAGAAACACACCGCCATGCTGCAGCGATGCGAGCTGGAGAAGCCCCTGCAACCGCTGCCCCTGTATAAGGCCGACAATATGACTTGCGAACGCGACACCCACCAGGCCCACGTGCTGATGGGCAACCGTGGGTACAGCATGGACGACGACAACCGCACGGCCCTCTTCTTGCTCAACAACATACTGGGCGGACCGGGCATGAACTCGCTGCTCAACGTCAGTCTGCGCGAGAAGCACGGACTGGTCTATAATGTAGAGAGCAACACCTTCAGCTACCAAGATACCGGCGTATGGAGCATATATTTCGGTTGCGACGAGAGCAAGGTTAAGCAATGTCAGCGGCTGGTGAGCCGTGAGCTGGAGAACCTGTGCTCCACCCCCCTGAGCGAGCGTACCCTCAGTATGGCCAAGAAGCAGCTGATAGGGCAGATTCTCATTGCCGGCGATAACTTTGAGAGCTACGCCCTGGCTCTCGGCAAGGCTTTCGCCCTCACTGGCCGACACCGCAATGTTGACCAAATATGCGAGCACATACAGGCCATCACCGCCGCCGACCTCATGCGGGTGGCACAGGATGTGTTCGCACCCAGTCACCTCACCACACTGATTTATAAATAAATCCCTAAACCGTGAGCAAGTTAGTTCAATTATATTCCGCTGCCCTCAATGGTCTACAGGCCATACCCGTGGAGGTTGAGGTGCACTCTACAAAGGGTGTCAAGACGGCCCTTGTCGGACTGCCCGACAATGCTGTGAAGGAAAGTCTGGACCGCATATCCGCCGCCATACAAAACACCATCGGCACTATCCCTTCGCAGAAGTACACCATCAACATGGCTCCGGCCGACATACGCAAGGAGGGCACCGCTTACGACCTGCCGCTGGCCATAGCCATCCTGACAACAGGCGGGCAAATTGATAACGATGAGCTTAAGCAATATATGCTGGTAGGCGAACTGGGCCTCGACGGGAGCATACGCCCCGTACACGGTGCGCTACCTATTGCCATCAAAGCCCGTGAGATGGGGCTTAAAGGCCTTATTGTCCCACTGGACAATGTGCGCGAGGCTGCCGTGGTCAACAATCTCAAGGTCTATGGAGCCCACAACCTGGTTGAGGTGGTGGACTTCTTTAACGGCAAGCCCACGCTGCAGTCCACAGAGATAGACACGCGCCGCGAGTTTGCCGAGCACCAGGCTTCGTTCGACAACGACTTCAGCGATGTCAAAGGGCAGGAGAATGTGAAGCGAGCCCTGGAGATAGCTGCCGCCGGAGGCCACAACATAATCCTCATTGGCAGTCCAGGATGCGGCAAGTCGATGATGGCCAAACGCCTGCCCTCCATACTGCCGCCCCTGACGCTGGGCGAGAGCCTGGAGACCACGCAGATTCACTCCGTGGCAGGCAAGTTGAGCAAAGATACCTCGCTCATTGCCCAGCGCCCCTTCCGCAGCCCCCACCACACTGTCTCTGACGTTGCCCTCATCGGCGGCGGCACCAATTTCCAGCCTGGAGAAATAAGCCTTGCACATAACGGTGTGCTCTTCCTGGACGAACTGCCTGAGTTTTCAAAGAACGTACTGGAGACTATGCGCCAGCCACTGGAAGACCGTCATATAAATATCTCGCGAGCCAAATACAGCATCGACATCCCGTGCAGCTTCATGCTTGTGGCCAGCATGAATCCCTGCCCCTGCGGCTACTACAACCACCCCACCCATGCCTGTACCTGCACACCCGGCCAAGTACAGAAATACCTGGGCCGTATCAGCGGTCCCTTGCTGGACCGCATCGACATACAAGTAGAGGTGACACCCGTACCGTTTGAGGACCTCAACAAAGCACCCGCTGGCGAAAGCAGCGCCACCATCCGTGAGCGTGTCATCAAAGCACGCGCAGTGCAAGCCGAGCGATTTAAGGACTATCCCGCCGTTCACTGCAATGCGCAGATGCCCACCAAACTGCTCAACCTATTCGCGCAGCCCGATGCTGCAGCAGCCAAGCGGCTCCATGATGCCATGCTCCGCTACGACCTCTCAGCCCGCGCATACGACCGCATACTCAAGGTCAGCCGCACTATCGCCGACCTCGACGGCAGCCCCGACATACTGCTTCGCCACATCAACGAAGCCGTAGGCTACCGCAACCTTGACCGCTCCACGTGGGGAGAATAAAAGAAGTATTGCGAATTATTGGTGTCCGGGGAAAGTTAGTATCATACGCCCTCCCCCCTTCGGGGTACTCCCTCTATCTTAGAGGGAGAGTCAAGTCAGTCATACCTATTTG
>CADAJV010000063.1:10680-26003 GCA_902788275.1 uncultured Bacteroidales bacterium
TTGCAAGAAAGTAAGCTCTAATATACTATAACATTCGGAAGGTCACATGTATAAAGGCTTCTATGAGGTTTATAGATTTTTCCCCGGACACCAATAATTGCGAATCAACAAACAATATAACGTCATGAAAAAACTAACCACCGCCATTGTGTTGTTGCTGACAATATGCAGCTGCTCCTCCAAGCAGGGAGAGAACAACGAGAATGACAAGGCCGACTCACTGAGGGCTGTAAGGCAAGACTCCATCAGGATGGCGCAAGAAAAGCAAGAACAGGCCCGAGCCGACTCCCTAAAAGCAGAGGAGGAGGCTGAGCAGTTTTGCAGGCAGCTGTCGCTCAATGACCTACTGGTATTGCTAGGTGCCGAAGGCACCAACAGCATAGAGAAAAAGACGGGGCTCTCGCTTGTCTATGAAACAGAGGATGGAGGCAATGACGGAGACGCCTCGTGCGAGGTAATCGTTTATGGCAAATACATCGAAAAGGACAAGAACTATAAACTCACAAGCACAACCGGGCACTCTTGTTTCTTCAAGATTCAGCTGGACACATCCAAGCAGGCATGGCTTAACTTCTCCAACAAGGACGATGCCGACCACTTCTACGAGCAAGCGCTGAAAGACGGAAAAGCCAGCAAGAAATATATCGTCACAACAAATCCCGACGGTAGCTCCTTCAACATCGGCTCTCCCTACCCCGACGGATCGTCCAACCCGATGTTTGACATCAACCGCCCCAAACTGGAGGACGGTTTCTATCAGATAGCCATAGATTTCTATTATTAGACTTAACCGAAGAAGGCGGGGCCGTGGCCGTGGCCAAAAGTAAGACTTTGTCCACCGGTAAGGGCATGATGAACAAAGCTTGATGCTTTGCGGGCAGCATCGCTAAGGGTGAAGCCCTGTGCCAGATAACAGGCCAGGGAGGAAGAAAGGGCGCAACCGGTGCCGTGGGTATTGGGAGTGTCCACACGCGTATGCGTAATATTAATAAGGTGGTCCTCGGAGGCGTCATAAACGGTGTCAGTGAGAGTATTACCATCGCCATGGCCACCGGTAATCATAACGCTGACCCCATCACAGAGGTCACTGAGGCGACGGGCCATATCGGCAGCCCCATGACCACTGACGCCAAGCAGAGCCTCGGCCTCAGGAATGTTAGGGGTGACAATGGTGGCACAGCGCATAATCTTAAGCAGTATGTCCTTGTGGTCAACATCAAACAACGCTACTCCTGACGAAGACAGGAGGATGGTGTCAACGACCACATTGAGTAGTTCATATCGTTGCAGTGTATCAAGCACTCCTCTGGCAACATCAGCACTGCCAAGCATGCCCACCTTTACTGCGTCAGGCACGACATCGTCAAGCAGGGTAGCCAACTGAACAGTAACCTCTTCGCGACTCAACGGCCACACACGACTGACGCCCTGGGTGCTCTGAGCAGTGATGGCTGTAACAACGCCCATGCCATAACCACCCAGGGCATTAATAACTCTGAGGTCGGCCTGTATCCCTGCGCCACCCGAAGGGTCGCTACCTGCAATAGTAAGGACGTTTAACATGGGGCTTTTACAGTTCTATAGCCAGAAGGCTCTATAGTTCGTTCTCTAATGACAAATGCCCATAGATTGATATGGGCATTGATTGTTGTCCCAGGCGGATTCGAACCACCACTGAGAGAACCAAAAACTCTAGTGCTACCATTACACCATAGGACAAACGCGGCTGCGAAATTAAGCATTTTTCTTGATTTGGAAGAGAAAAGTGCGCAAAAACAACCTCTTATCCTAGCAAAACAGAAAAAAAAGCCTCAAAATTTGGTCAGATGAAAAATAAAGCCGTACTTTTGCAGTGTAAAAATAGAGAATGTGCGATTAAGCAGGATTCTGGTGCGACAAGCATTGGGATTCTTTGTTTTTTTCGCGCCACAAAAACAAAGACAACCTTATTTCTAAACATTAAACACTAAATCCAGCTATGGCATACATGACTAAAGAAGGCTACGAGCAGATGGTAGCCCAGCTCAAGCATATGGAGCAAGTAGAACGTCCGGCAGCCTCCGCAGCCATTGCAGAGGCTCGCGACAAAGGTGACCTCTCGGAGAACGCAGAATATGAGTCCGCCAAGGAAGCACAGGCTATGCTTGAAGGACGAATCAACAAACTGAAGGCTGCGCTGATGGAGGCCAAGATTATCGACACGTCGAAGCTGAGCAACGACACTGTACAGATTCTCTCCACCGTAGAGATGAAAAACACCAAGCTTGGCACCAAGATGAAATACACCATCGTGAGCGAGAGCGAAGCCAACCTCAAGGAAGGCAAGATATCCTCTACCACCCCCATCGCCCAGGGACTGCTGGGCAAAAAGGTGGGTGACGTAGTAAAGATAAAAATTCCTCGCGGCGAGATTGAGTTGGAAGTCCTCAGTATCAGCATATAGTGAGACGAGGAATCCACCAAATTAAAGTGTTAAAACATTAAAGGTTAAAAGGTTATGGCTACACTTTTCACACGCATCATTAAGGGCGAGATCCCAAGTTATAAGTGCGCTGAGAATGACCAGTTCTACGCATTTCTCGACATCAACCCCATCCGTCAGGGACACACACTGGTAGTGCCCAAGAGGGAGGTGGATTACTTTTTTGACCTCACCGACGAGGAGATTGGCGCCATGCAAGTGTTTGCCAAGCGTGTGGCCAAAGCCATCAAGGAAGCATTTCCCTGTAAGAAGGTGTCACAAGCCGTCATCGGACTTGACGTTGACCACGCTCACATACACCTTGTGCCCATCAACAGCGAGCAGGACCTGCGGCAGCGCACCACCCTGTCCCCTGAACAGATGCAGGCAACGGCAGAGGCCATACTCCAGAACTTTGAGAACGACAAATAAAACAGTCATCACTATGAAGCGCACCACATCAATCATCATAGCAACCCTGGCACTAATGCTGGTTGGCAGCATCGACTGCGCAGCACAGAAACTAACCTTCGGCTACATCAACTATACCAAAACTCTGCACAGCATGGCCGACTATGCCACCGCGCAGACAACCATGCAGGGCCTCCGCGAGCAATATGACAAGGAAGCAGCATACAATGAAGACAAATTCTTCAAGATGTACTCCGACTATATCCAGGGACAGAAGAGTTTCCCCGAGGACATCATGCTAAAGCGTCAGAAGGAGCTGCAGGTAGCAATGGACCAAGGCATCAAGTTCCGCGAGGAGAGCGAGAAACTGCTACGCACTGCCGAGGCAGAGCTCACCAAGCCTATCGAGCAGAAACTGGACAGCGCCATAGCCGTGGTAGCCAAAGACCGTGGTCTGGCCTTTGTGCTCAACACTGAGGGTCACTCTTATCCCTTCATCAATCCTGCCGACGGTATAGACATTACCCCACTGGTAAGCCATGTGCTTGCCGGACAGCCACTGCCCAAAAACGACACCCCAGCCATTACGCCAAAGGAATCAGAGCTCAGTGCCGACGATGCCAAGCAGTAACCACAATCCTATCATCTTGCCGCAGGTCTCAGGTCCAATAGGGGTATTCGACTCCGGCTATGGAGGACTCACCATCCTGCGTGAGCTGCGAGCCCTTATGCCGCAGTACGACTATCTGTACCTCGGCGACAATGCCCGCGCGCCCTACGGTACACGCTCTTTTGATATCGTCTATCGCTACACCCTGCAGGCCGTGACCACGCTCTTTGAGCGCGGCTGCCACCTTGTAATATTGGCTTGCAATACAGCCTCTGCCAAAGCTCTGCGCACCATACAGCAGAACGACCTTCCTCAGCTTGACCCGACACGCAGGGTTCTTGGCGTGATACGCCCCACCGCTGAGGTTGTGGGCAACATCACTAAAAGCCGCCATGTGGGCATCCTTGCCACCACAGGCACAATCCTCTCCCGCTCATACGACCTTGAGATACAGAAACTTTATCCGGACATTGCCGTAACAGGGCAGGACTGTCCGATGTGGGTACCGCTGGTGGAGAACTTTGAATTTGACTCACCGGGGGCCGACTACTTTGTAGAACTGCGCATCAATCAGCTCCTTAAGCGCGATCCCGACATTGACACCATTATATTAGCCTGCACCCACTATCCTCTGCTGCTACCTAAGATTCGTCACTATTCGCCAGCAGACGTGACCATCATATCCCAAGGCGTATATGTGGCACAGAGCCTCAACGCATACTTAGCCAATCATGCCGACATGGCTCAACGCATAACCAAGAATGGCACCCTGCGCTGTCTGACGACAGAAAACCCAAATAAATTTTGCGCCACAGCCAACCGATTTCTCGGTCACGAGGTCAAGGCAGAAAACATAGTGCTGAGCTAAGGCTCAGCTTTTTTTGCAACTTTGGCAGCTAGCCATTCCGTTTTTTTTTGCTAACTTCGCGGCCGAAAAAGGGCTGGCAGACCCACACGCAAACTCCATTTTAGTGCTGCGCAAGCACATATATAACTGTTTAATTACCGCTAAAATGGAGAGACGTTCCAACAAATGGCTACTGGCCACAGCAATCCTTTCAATTTCGTTGCTAACCGTAATGGCAGGCGCAGCAATCGCCCCTGCCCTTGATGTAATCCAGGCACACTTTGCTGACCTCAACCCTATCTGGGTGCAGATGCTGGTGAGTGTGCCGGCACTGTTCATCATCATTACCTCATTTATCTTCCCCTCACTCTGCCGGCGGTTTACCACTCGCGCGATGGTGCTCGGATCACTAACGCTATACATTGTTAGCGGAACATCAGCTTTTTTGCTAAGCAACATCTGGCTAATAATGGTGATGCGTGCCCTGCTGGGCTTCTCCGTGGGAATAATGATGCCTTTGTCCACCGGACTTCTGTTTCACTATTTCTCTCAGCACCACCACGCTCGGCTAATGGGCATCTCCTCTGCAATGAACTACTTAGGTGCCGTCATCGCCACGCTCATCACAGGACTCCTGAGCCACATTGAGTGGAACTATTCCTTCCTCGTTTATCTGCTTGGTTTCATCGCCCTGATACCATGCTATTTCTTCCTACCAGCCAGCCGACTGGAATCAAGTGGGAGCAACCCCATGACCATTAAGAACATCAGCAAGTACGGCTATTTTGTTCTGGGAATGTTGCTGGCCATGGGCACCTTCTTCATCTACCCCACCAACTATGCCATACAGTGTGCTGCCGATGATTATCAGGTTCCTGCTCCACTCATCACTGTGCTGATGGCGCTGATGGACCTCATGGCAATGCTGATAGGAATGTTCTTTGCAAATATTGCACAGGTTTTCAAGGAGCAGACACGCTTCATCGCCCCGCTCACCTTTCTATGCGGCTATTTCATATTGTCGGCCTACCCAACCATGTTGATGAGTATAGCAGGCTCGTTGCTCGTAGGCATCGGTTCCGGCATCGGAATACCCGTAGTATTTGCCGGTGCTGGCCGTGCTGCAGGCAAAGATGCCGCTACCATAGCCATGCCGCTCATGTCAGCCACCCTCTATTTGGCGCAATTTACTATGCCACTCATAGTCAGCGGTGCGTCAGTCCTCATTCCAGACGGCCTACGCAAGCCCTATGTCGTTGCCTTCATGATGAGCATACTAATGCTTGTCCACGCCCTCTGCAAAAGGCATGACTCAAACAGGGAAGACTTCAAATAAAAGAAAGGGGTACAGTCCGCTTAGTCTTTAAACTGCTGTAAGGGGATATAGAAATCAAATTTTGCTCCGCCGGTATATGTCTTGTCGAAACTTACAGAGCCGCCAAGTTTCTTGGCAATGGTGCTGCATATATTAAGTCCCAGGCCAGCCCCTTCTACCGTTGTCAGCTTCGTAAAGCGCTGGAAGATGTCATCAGCCATAGAGGGATCAACGCCTTCGCCTGTATCTATCACGGAGAAATGGATGAAGTCTTCACTTTCGTGGACATGGCAGTCAAGACGTATCTCTCCCTCTGAAGTATGCTTACAAGCGTTAGTCAAGAAGTTGATAAGAACCTGTTGCACACGACGTCCATCAGTGTAGATGGTCTCCTCGTCAGTTACATCGGAAGTGTAATATAGTTTCACTCCGGCAGGCACACGATACTCTACGCTCTTGAGTGTGTTGGCACAAAGTTCGTTGCACTTTACATCGCGGCGTGTAATCTTATAGTTTCCATTCTCCACATCTGAAATGTTGAGGATATCATCCACAAGCATCATGAGCATATTGGAGTTGTTCGTAATGTGGTCGGAGTATTCCTCTTTCTCCTCAGGAGTAAGCGAACCGTCAGGCAATCCCAGCAACTGCGAGAAGCCCACGATGGCATTGAGCGGAGTGCGGATGTCATGACTCATATTCTGAATGAATCGCGACTTCATTTCATTCTTCTCCTCAGCCTTTTTACGCTGCACCTTCAGTTTCTCCTCGTAAACCTTATTGCTGGTAACATCAGTAAGATAGTATATGTAACCGCGAAGCGTGCCGTTTGACTTGATAAGTTTTTGTACCTTCAATCGTAAGAAGAGCTCATCCTTGGTCATCTCCTTATACATATTGCGGTCTATCCTAAACACTTCGTCCGACTCGATTTCGTTGCCGTCATTCTCCCCGAAATGAATACTGCGGGCTTTTTCACCGCGCGGGAAAATGCGACCGACTATTTCCATCTTATTCTGTATGCCGGTTAAACGCAAGAAACTGGGATTAACGTCTTCTATGTGCTTAAACTTATCCGTCAGCACAATGGCCACAGGAGAATGGTCAAACACATTACGAAACAGCGACTCGCTGAAGCTGACGCTCGGATTGTTCATAATATGCTCCGTAATATCCACCAGCCGCGAAGTAAACTGTCCTGCCCCCTTCCACATAAATGTCCAGCGCAGATAGCGGCGCGACTCTAGGGCAAAATAGTAGAATATGAACATCATGTTCTCACTCGAAAGGGCGGCTATCTCCGTGCGATACGGCATATGGATTCCGCATCTGAACAGATTCTCTCCTTCCAGCTGTACCTTCGTTCTACCAAGCAGGGCCGCAGCCTGCGGCTCCACATTGTAGGCCAGAAGTTCCACTATCTCGTGATCCTCACCATATACTGCACGGAAGTCCATTGAACCGCTGCTCTCACCCGGTTCGGAAAGAACACTATTATTCTTATCGGCGTATATGGCCTTATCTTCCATGTTGAGCAGCACATAGCCTTCAATGTTGCCACGCTCGTCGCGGATTGTCTTAAAGTGAGTAAATACTCTCAGGCGGCCACTCCGTCTTGTACCAATTGTCTTGGCAGCAACGGCAAAATCATAATAATGCCAAAGAAAAAACTCATCTTCAGCGCTGAAACGCTCCTGAATCTCCGGCAAGAACACAGAATCATAGAAAAGATTCATACCCAGAAGGGATGCCTTACTCCTGACGCCAAGCATCTCGATCTCGTATTTATTAACCGCTACCAGGACACCCTTCTTGTTATATAGGCTTATGCCAATAGGCAACATGTCAAAGAGCTGTCTGGTCATGCCGTCAGCACCATTCTTGACAATCGCCATGAAAATCTTATCGAAATCTTGCATAATGGGCGCAAAGATAGTAAAAAATAATCTATCACGCCGTCATTACCAAACCAAATGTATACATCTTTTACAACTTATGTGCAAATTTGCAAAAGAAACTTTGCATTTCAACAGCAAAATAAAGAAGCAAAATCGCCATCTCCAGAAACAGGAAAAACCGCCATATCACCTTCTACTGCGGGTCCACATCAAAATATATCATTGCAGAACGCAGACGCGGCACAGCCAGCACACTCTCCACCGCAGCATGGAGATGGGCACGCACCTCTGCCGCAGGCGTGGCCGGTGACACCTTAAGCGCCACCTTGCGAATATGCTTCATCTGCACTCGTGCCACAGCCGGTTTGTCGGGCCCAAGCACACCTCCGCCAAAAACACGCAGCATCTGCTGCGCCAGCAGGTGTGCGGCCTCTACGGCCACAGGTTCATCGCGATGCTTTACCCAGACATAGATTAGTCGATAGTATGGAGGGTAGAAAAATTGCTTACGCTCCTTGAGCTGGGCCTGATACATGCCGTCGTAGTCTCCCTTCACCACTTGGGCAATCAGCCCGCTGTCAGCCCTGCGTGTCTGCAGAATAACATGACCCTGCTTATCGCGCCGGCCAGCGCGACCCGCCACCTGCGACATCATCTGAAAGGCTCTCTCACTACAGCGAAAGTCGGGGCGGCTGAGCATGGTGTCGGCGTCCAGAATGCCCACCACGCGGACGTTACCAAAGTCCAAACCCTTACTCACCATCTGGGTACCAATCAACACATCCGTCCTACCCTCCGAAAAAGCTTCAATAATCCTGCGATAGGAATTACGCGACCGCGTTGTGTCGAGGTCAAGACGTGCTGTGCGTGCCTCGGGAAAAAGCCTATGCACCTCCTCTTCCACCTTCTCGGTACCAAATCCAAAGGAGCGCAAGTTAAAACCGCCGCAATTGGGACATTTCTCCGGAATGGGGAATGTGTTGCCGCAATAATGGCAATGCAGCTTGCGGTCTTCATTGTGGTAGGTTAGGCTTACGTCACAATATTCACACGTAGGCACCCACCCGCAAGTGTCACACTCCACCACAGGCGCATAGCCACGCCTGTTCTGGAAAAGTATCACCTGTTCGCCATACTGCAGAGCCTGCCTCATTTCCTCCTCAAGCTGAGGAGAGAACGGCAACTTCATCATCTTGCGCCGCAGCAGGTCTTGCACGTCCACCACCTCTATCCTGGGCAGTGTTATGTTACCAAAACGCTTATCTATGCGTACATAGCCATACTTGCGGCTTGTGGCATTATAATAACTCTCTATACTGGGAGTAGCAGTGCCGAGCAGCACCTTGGCACCATGCAGCTGCGCCAGCACCACAGCAGCATCACGCGCATTATATCGCGGAGCCGGATCCTGTTGCTTATAACTGGTTTCATGCTCCTCATCCACTATTACGAGCCCCAGCCTCTGCATCGGCAGGAAAATAGCGGAGCGTACCCCCACCACCAAGCCAAAAGGCTTCGCGCTCATCTGCTTCTGCCATACCTCTACGCGCTCAGCATCGGGAAATTTGGAGTGATAAACGCCCATTTCATCGCCAAAAATGCGCTGCAATCGCTGGGTAATCTGAGTGGTGAGGGCAATCTCCGGCAGCAGATAGAGCACCTGCCTACCCTCATCTATCATCTTGCGGATAAGGCGTATGTATATCTCGGTCTTGCCGCTCGATGTTACGCCGTGCAACAGACACACGTTACGCATCTGCCATACCTTATTTATATTATCAAAGGCCGTCTGCTGCGCTTCTGACAACGGCAACTGCTCCACTATGCTGCCAGCCTTGCCGCCAAGGCGCCCAACCTCGTAATCATAGGTCTCTATTATTCCCTTGGTCTTCAGTCCCGCCAGCACTGCCGCCGACACATTTGCCTCCTTCAGCAGCTGGTTGCGGCTAACCTCCTCAACGAGCTGCGGATTATGCAATCTGATGGCCGTTTCCACAGAGGCCATCTCTACCAATTTGAGCACCAGACTATAGCGGCGCGGCGTCTTCTGCAAACTGTCAAACAGATTATTTAGCGCGGTTTCATCGAGTAATTTGGAGGATAGACGCACATGCACTTCCTTCTTTGCCCTGAAGGTCTCCACCATCGTCTCGCTAATCTCCAGTGCGCCCTTCTGCATCAGCGAGCGCACCACACGCATCACGTTTATATCTTTGGCAGCCTTACGCAGCTCCTCCAGCGTTTTATGCCGGCCTACTGCCAGCTTGTCCATCACGGCCAGTTCCGTCTTAGTCAGACTGTCAAAACTGTCGAAATCCTCCTTCAGGCGAATGGATGTCTCGCTGGCCAATTTCATGCCGCTGGGCAGGGCAGCCTTCATCACATCGCCAAGCGTACACATGTAGTAGTCGGCCATCCATCCCCACATCCGCAGTTCGTGCTCGCCAACCACAGGCTCCGTGTCAACAAGCTCCAGTATCTCCTTTATTTCATAGTTACCGGTGCCAGAGCCGTCGCTTTCAGCAAGCACAATGCCCGTGTGCAGCTTGTTATTACCAAACGGCACTACAACCCTGCACCCCACCTTTATGCACTCCGCCATCTGTGGCGGCACGGCATAGGTAAAGCTCCTGCCAACAGGCACAGGCAATATCACTTCGGCAAACCTCACTTTACAACTTTCGAACTTTACAACTTTACTCCTCCCTCGGATTGATGAGGGTTTCGGGGTTCTCGTCGGTAAACCACTTAGAGTACATCAAGTAATGACCCGCAATGCCCACGTTGAGTTCCTTGGCCTGCTCGGGGTCAACCTTCTTGATAAACTTGGCTGGCACACCGCCCCACAGCTCACCGGGACCAATCTGGGTGTTCTTAAGCACCAGGGCGCCGGCAGCGATAATAGCGCCATCGCCCACATGGCAATCGTCAAGCAGTGTGGCTCCCATGCCTATGAGCGCGCCGTTGCCTATCTTGGCACCGTGCACCGTCACATTATGGCCTATCGTCACATCGTCGCCTATCTCTATAGCAGCTTTCTTATATAACGTATGCAGGCAGGAGCCGTCCTGTATGTTCACGCGGTTGCCAATCTTTATATAGTTGACATCGCCGCGCACCACAGCATTAAACCACACGCTGCAGTCGTCACCCATCTCCACCTCGCCAATCACACAGGCGTTTTCCGATAGATAGCAATTTTTGCCAAACTTAGGACTCTTGCCCTGAATAGTCTTTATCAATGCCATTATTTATGGGGTTAAGAAGTTAAAAGGTTAAGAAGTTAAAAGGTTAAGAGGTTAAAAGGTTAAAGGGAATACTTCTCTGTAGCCTTTCTCAGCCACTGGCGGTCAGCCTCATCAGTCAGCAGGGGCATCAGTTTCTCCGCCACCCTACGGTGGTAGTCGTTCAGCCAATCCACCTCCTCACCAGTCATCATTGTCCAGTCCACGGGGCGCAGGTCAATAGGACATAGCGTAAGGGGCTCAAAGCCCACAAAGGCGCCAAACTCAGTCTCTTTGTATGGCACACACAGCAGCACGTTCTCTGTCCTCACGCCAAAGCGGCCGGCCAGGTATATACCCGGCTCGTCTGTCACCGTCATGCCCTCGCTTATCGGCGCAGCCACATAGTTCATCCTTATCTGGTGGGGCCCCTCATGCACACATAGGTGCGAGCCCACCCCATGGCCGGTGCCGTGACCATAGTTGTAACCCTCGCGCCACATAGCCGCACGGGCTGCCAGGTCAAGCTGCGTGCCGCTGGCATTACGCGGAAATTTCAGGCGGCTCAGCGCTATATGTCCCTTCAGCACCAGTGTATAGACTCTCCTTTCCTCCTCAGTAGCCTCCCCGCCCATCAGCAGGGTGCGCGTGATATCGGTGGTGCCGCAGGTATATTGTGCCCCAGTGTCCACCAGCAGCAGGCCCTCCGGCTTAATAGGCACATCGGTCTCCGGCGTGGCCTCGTAATGCACGATGGCGCCATGCTCCTTGTATGCCGCAATGGTGTCGAAGCTAAGGCCTTCAAAGTCGGCAAACTCCATACGCAGCTCGGTCAGCTTGGCATCTATCGACATCTCTGTCTCGCCACCACGGGGCACTGCCTCCTCCAGCCATCGCAACCACTTCACCAGCGCTACGCCGTCCTGCAGCATAGCTTGCTGCATTCCGCGAACTTCACAGTCATTTTTCCGCGATTTCATCGAAGAAATTGGGCTGGCAGCCACCAGGCTCTCGCCCCGCTCCTTGTCGTTGCATACGGAGGCGACGGTAGCATTAGTAAGCGGCGAGAGCATTATCTTGCCCGTAGTTTGGCGCAGAGTATTCTCTACATCCGCATAGTCTGCCACCATTACATTCATCTCATCCAGATAGGCAGCAACATCAGCCGTTATCTTGCGGCTGTCGCAGAAGAGAGTGGTCGTCTCGCGACTGACGAGGCAATAGCTCACAAACACCGGATTGCAGTGTACGTCGCTGCCACGCAAATTGAGCAGCCACGCCACCTCGTCCAGCTGACTGACAAGTATCTTGGAGCAGCCCATACTCTCCACCTCGTCCATCAGGCGACTGGTCTTGCTCCTCGCATCTTCGCCGGCCCACATCAGAGGCTGAATCCTGATAGGCTCGGCAGGCAATGAAGGCCTGTCTTCCCACAGCTCATCGGGGGCACTAAGGCTGGTCTCAAGCTCTATACCATATTTATATAAGGCGCTCCGCAGTTCCTCAGCCTCGCAGAGGGCACACACATTTCCATCCACACCCACGCGGTCGCCAGGGCGCAGACCGCTACGCAGCCACTCGGCAATGGAGGGCGTACCCTCCACGCGCTCCTTCATCAGCACAAAGGGCGTGCCCTCCAAGGCCGCACCGGCGGCAAGGAAATAGCGGGAATCTGTCCACAGGGCCGCACCGACATCCTCTGCTGCAACCACTGCAGTGCCCGCACTGCCGTCAAAACCGCTTATCCACTGGCGGCACTGCCAGTGCTCAGGCGTATATTCGCTACCGTGAGGGTCGCCGCTGCCTATAATATAGGCCTGCAGTCGGTGTTCCTTCATCCATTGGCGTAGCCGTTCCACGCGATGACATACTACTTTCTTATCCATAATAAACTCTGCTTTGAGGAGCGAAGTTAGCGAAAACTATGCGCAACACCAAATTTCTTTCAGTTTTATTGGCGCCTGATTAAAATTACCGCCTTGCCCCGCCTCCAGAAAAGGATGAAGATTATTCCCTGATGCCAAGATTCTGCCCTTTAGGGGAGTCTGAGGGGTCTCGGATAAGTGCATTGCACCATTTCATCGTGATTTTCCTGGTTTTCATTTAAGATTTTGCGGATTAGTGACAACAGACATATTACTCTCAAAATCTTATTCCGAGGAAAGTCGTTTTATTCTTGTAAAAACATAAAAGAATTGCGAGCGCACGAAAACTTATTGCGTAGAAACGAAAAATAACTGCGTAGAAACGAAAAATAACTGCGTAGAGCCGGGATTTTATCACGTCAAAACAAAATCTAAACGCGAGCTCCCAAAATAATTTAAGTTGATTTATTAATAATTTAAGTTGATTTTTTTTAAATTCAAGTTGAATTATTCTATGAGCACGCGATTAAATCGTGGGAGCACGGAGATAAATCATGGGAGCACGCGATTAAATTGCATTTGCTCGGAGTTAGATTTTGGGAGTTCGCGCTTGGATTATGCTTACGGACTGCGTATAATGGTAACTTACATATAAGAAAAAGACAACAGGAAATAAGGAACAGATACCAGAGAAAAGAGTATAGATAATGAAGTACAGAGAACAAAGTACAGAGAACAGAGAGCAGAGTACAGAGAGCAGAGTACAGAGTACAAAGAACAGAGAATATACAGACAAAAAAATCAGGAGGCGCAAGCAATTGCGCCTCCCGAAATCGTATGTGGTCTCCTTCCTTACAAGGCTTTATAATCATATTGGCTCCAAGAAAGGAGTTGACCTTTAGAAGTGTTGAGATTGGTTTCTCCTCCATATATTACATTAAGTCTGTCCTCTGTCACGCCTGTCAGTGCAGCCCATTTAGAGAGCCCCTTGAAAAAATCCACAGAGAACGTTGCACTCGATTTCACCTCATATGCCCGAGGCGTATCACCTTCATAGACAAGCAAATCAACTTCATTGCCCTGGCTGTCACGCCAAAAGCGTAAGTCTGGCTCTATACCACGATGCCATCCCTCTTTGACAAATTCATTTATGACCATGTTCTCAAAAAGGGCTCCCCTAAGAAAATGACTATTCACCTGCTCTGCAGAATTAACACCAAGGAGAGAGCAGGCTAGTCCTGTATCGTAGAAATAGAGTTTAGGAGTTTTCACCAAACGCTTAGAGAAATTATTCCAATCAGGCCGAAGCAGATAGCATATATAACTTGCTTCAAGCACAGAAAACCACGAGGAAGCGGTAGCTACAGAAACACCACATTCGTTAGAGAGAGATGAGAAGTTGACCAGTTGGCCCATACGTCCTGCACACAGTTTGACGAAACGTACAAACTTCCCGAGGTCACCAATGTTTCTCAACTGCCTCACATCACGCTCAACATACGTTTGTAAATAATACGGATAATAGTCAACCGGGGCGATGTCCTTATCATAAATGCGTGGATATCCGCCTGTGAAAATCTCTGCGTTAACACCCGAAGGTAAAAGATTAGCACCCTGCAACTCCTTGTGCGAAAAAGGCAATAACTTCAGGACTGCAGTGCGACCTGCCAAAGACTGGTTTACACTCTCCATAAGCTGGAAGTTCTGTGATCCTGCCAGCATAAACATGCCCGTTTCTCCAGCCTTGTCAACGTGAGTCTGCAGATAGGATAGCAGCGAAGGTACCCTCTGGACTTCATCAATAATAACATGATTGCTATAGGTAGCCAAAAATCCGCGAGGGTCAACACTTGCATACTCTCTGATATCTAAATCTTCCAACGACAGATAAGTGTATTGAGGAAAACTATTCCTCAACAGGGTAGATTTACCTGACTGCCGGGGACCAGACAATGTCACAATAGGATATTTATCGGACAACTGCAATATCTTCTTTTTAAGTGTTCTTTCTATCATACATATATTAATATAAATGACACTGCAAAGATAACACTTTACTAAAACATTGCAAGAAAATCTATGCAGATTTTTAATCGGATTAAAAGATTGCAAGGTTTTCTGTGCAAATTTATAGTGCAAGTGTTGGTATCATAAGCACCCGGCAGCAAGCTGCCACCCCTTCTGTGCCGCTTCGCTCTCACTGCTCTTTATGCCAGTCCGCGCCGTTGGCGCGACCACTGGCGAGCAGCTCGCGATACCTACGGCATTCTTAGATGGGGAGCCGCCTCCCTGCTTACCATAAAGGCAGAACGGCGTGTCAGGCTCCCCCTCTAAGCGGGGTCCTCTCTGGGGAACGTTTTCGATAAGCCGAAGGCAGAGTCATGCTTGCATGAACTATGCTGAGGCGAGAAAAGGTGGCTGCGAAGGAGCCAATATAGAAATGGATTTCCTCGCGGAGCGAGGGGATGGCGCAAAGCGACGGGGGCGTATGATGCTAACTAAAAGATAATAGATAACTATTGGTGTCCGGGGAAAAATCTATAAACCTCATAGAAGCCTTTATACATGTGACCTTCCGAATGTTATAGTATATTATATTAGAGCTTACTTTCTTGCAATTAAAAAAGCATACGTTGTTATCATACGCCCCCGGCCCTATGGGCCACCCCCTCTATCTTAGAGGGGGAGTCTG
>CADAJV010000064.1 GCA_902788275.1 uncultured Bacteroidales bacterium
AATTGCAAGAAAGTAAGCTCTAATATACTATAACATTCGGAAGGTCACATGTATAAAGGCTTCTATGAGGTTTATAGATTTTTCCCCGGACACCAATAAAAAGAAACTGCCGCATATTTTCCAGAAATTTAGGCTGCGCAATGGAACCTGAATGATTTCTGAAAAATCTGCGGCAATTTCTTTCTGTATTTCTATCTACCGTGTTTAGGTATTAGAATCGGTGCACAGCCCAGGGGCTGTCGTAGGGCTTGATGGTGATGATGCCGCTTTCCTGATCGCCGGCAGTGGCCTGAGCCACAGCCATTGAGATGGCGGCGGCCACCTCCTCGTTGGCGTCAGCGCCCTTGGCGGGAGCAGCAGCCTTGGGGGCCTCTGCCTTGGGGGCAGCAGCGGGAGCTGCGGCGGCAGCCTTAGCCTTGGCCAGGTCGGCCTCAAAGCGCTCCTTGGCTATGCCGCTCTTATAGTCGCGATACTGCGTGGGGTGCATGGCGAGCTCAAAGAGTTCCTCGTCGTCCTGACCACGGTCCCAGCCATTGTCCTCCATCTCCTTGATAAAGGTGGGCAGGTCGTCGGGATAGTTGTCCTGCGGATTGGCATCGGTAAACTCCAGCCCCTTCTGCTTGGCCAACTCCACAATCTCGGGAGCCACCTCGCCGGGCAGCTTGCCGCTCTTGCCCAGTATCATGCCCCAGATACTCTGGTCCATCATGGAGTAGCGTGGCTTGTCCATCGACTCGGCCAGCAGGTTCATAAGTGCTATGTTCTTGACATACTGGCTGAACGGAGTAACGAGTGGTGGGTAGCCCACCTTAGGCCATACGTAGGCCACCTCGTTGAAGAGGCGCACCAACAACTGATCCTCGGTGAATGGCTCGAGGCCTTTCTTCTTGCGGTTAGCATTGATGGCACTCTCCACGCCCTTGAGGTCGGCCATCATGGAGCCCATCATGCCGCCCGGCAGACCGCAGCCCAGCAGCAGAGAGGACATGAGCTTGTTACTGGGGCTCATGAAGTAGCCGAGGAAGTCGTCGATAAACTCCTGAGTGAGTTTCCTTACCTCCATATAGGCGTCCATGTTGATGTCGGCCACCTCGAAGCCGGCATAACGAAGCATGCTCTGCACTGAGATTACGTCGGGATGAACCTTACCCCACGACAGCGGCTCAACGGCTGTGTCTATAATGTCGCCGCCAGCCTTACAAATCTCCAGGATGGAGGCCATCGACAGGCCCGGGCCGCTATGGCCGTGATACTGTATGATGATGTCAGGATACTTGCTCTTAATCATGCCCGTCAGCTTGCCCAGCATGGCCGGCTGGCCGATGCCTGCCATGTCCTTCAGGCAAATCTCAGGCGCACCGGCCTTGATGAGCTGCTCGGCAATGCCAAAGTAGTACTCGGCGGTATGTATGGGCGAGTTGGTGATGCAGAGGGTGGCCTGCGGGGTCATGCCGCCATCCTTGGCATACTGAATGGAGGGGATGATATTGCGGACGTCATTCAGTCCGCAGAAGATGCGGGGAATGTCCACACCTTGGGCATGCTTAACCTTATACATCAGCTTCCTCACATCGGCCGGCACGGGAAACATTCTCAACGCATTGAGACCGCGGTCAAGCATGTGGGTCTTGATGCCCACCTTGTTGAACGGGGCGGTAAAGGCCCTGACGGCCTTGTTGGGATTCTCGCCGTAGAGCAGATTGACCTGCTCAAAAGCACCGCCGTTGGTTTCCACTCGGGCAAAGCAGCCCATGTCAATTATGGCAGGGGCTACGCGCTCCAACTGGTCCTTGCGGGGCTGAAACTTGCCTGAGGACTGAAACATGTCTCGATAGACAAGGCTAAACTGAACTTTCTTTTTCTGCATGGGATATATGGTCTTTGTTATTTTTAGGCGTGCAAATATACGTAATTATGACAAGAAAGCACTAATTTTGTACTCAAAATTGAGTTAACTAAGTGATTTTATAAAAAATCGTGTCAACTAACAATAGCAAAATAGCGACAAAGAGGAAAATGCTAACATTCACCCCTTGCACCCCGCAGACCTGCCAGCCGCTGCGCACCATCAGCGGACTAATCACCCCCCAGGGCTGCGACACCAGCATAATCAACCTTTGCAGCTGGCAGCATCTCTACCAAGGCTCCATTGCCATCTTCAACAACAATATAATACTGCGTTTCAGCTATGAGGGCCACCGCGCCTACTCACTGCGCTTCCGCCCTGACGATCTGGCCGCCTTGCTACAGGTAGTAAGGGAGGATGCCGCCGAAGCTGGCGACGGCCTCTGCATCTTTGGCGTCAACGAGGAGCAGCTGCCCTATTACCTCAAGGCCGACCCCACCCTCAGCTACTCCTACTCTGAGGACAGTTCCGACTATGTCTATGCCCGCCAGAGCCTGGCCACCCTCAGCGGCCACAAGCTGCAGAGCAAGCGTAATTTCCTCAACCGATTTCGCCGCACTTATCCCGACTATCAGTTTAGGCCCCTCGGCCCCGACGACATGGACGCCTGCCTGGCCTTAGACAAGTCGTGGATAAACAAAGGGCTCGACCTCGGCCACACCGACGAGGAGATAAATGAGCGCAAAACCATCAAGTATGTCTTCGACCACTGGCAGGAACTGGAGGCCATCGGCGGCACCATCTATGTGGGCGGACAGCTGATAGCCTTCACCTATGGTGCTGCCATCAACCACGACACCTTCGACGTGTGTGTGGAGAAGGCCGACACAGCCTTTGAGGGCTCCTACGCCGCCATCAACAATGAGTTTGTCAACCACCTGCCGCCACAGTTTCTCTGGCTCAACCGCGAGGAAGACCTCGGCATTCCCGGACTAAGGCAAGCCAAGACCACCTACCAGCCCGCACTCAAGCTCCATAAGTACGTCTTGTGTGAAAATCTGATTCACAATCATTAATGTCACAGACAGAACAGTGCCACCATATCTGGCGAACCGTTTTCGGCGACAGCGAGGAGTTTATGGACCTATACTTCAGCCGCCGTTACCCCAGCGCCCAGACATTCACCTCTGAGCAGAACGGTATCATTGCAGCACAGGCCCAATGCTTCATCTATAACATGACGGCAGCCCCTGGCGCCCCCATGCTGACAATCGGCTATGTGTCAGGACTCGCCACCCTGCCCGCCTACCGCCATCAAGGCCATGCCTCCAACGTGATGCACCAGATGCACCGGTGGCTCAACAAACACCACATCGACTACTGCCTGCTCATACCCGCCACCCAGAAGGCCGCCCAATGGTACACCACCCACTTCGGCTATCAGGGCACCTCCACCCACTGCAAGAGCCTGGCTACCCCCAGCCAGATAGCCGCCTGCACCCCACAGCCCGAACTCACTCCCCACATTATATATATAATACAGCGCCACCTGGCCTCGCTACCCTACACCGTGCAGCACACCGCCAGCGACCTGCGCGACCAAATGGCCGTCTGCCTGATGAGCGGAGGAGGACTCTACCAGACTGGCGATGGGCACTATTTCATGGCAGAGAAAATTGCCACACCCCATGGCGAGGACAGATATATGGTACTTGACACAACAGAAGACTACAATTTATCTGGCTGTCAAACAAATAGAGTCACGACTCCTCTACTCTTTCTGCCTATCAGCAACCATACACCATTGCCAGACGAGCTGCACGTCTCGCTGATGCTTGACTAAGCTTTTCGTGCCGATTATGGTGTCATTTGCTTTTTTTTTCGTATCTTTGCGCGGATATATTCATTATTCACGCATACTCATTACTTATACTATAAGCATGACTGCAAAAATCAGGACTATTTTAGCATGCCTTGCCCTGTGGTGCATAGCCGCCCAGTCGATGCAGGCATCAGTTGTTCCACAGCCCAAGAGGGAGTTCCGAGGCAGTTGGATTCAGTGTGTGAACGGACAGTTCCAGGCCTTGGGCCGCGACCAGATGCAGGCCACCCTGCGTAGGCATCTCGATGCCTTGCAGCGCTGCCATGTCAACGCCGTCTTCTTCCAGGTCAGGGCTGAGGGCGACGCCCTCTACCCCAGCCAGCTGGAGCCATGGAGCCGATTCCTCACCGGTCAGCAGGGCATGGCCCCTGTGCCCTACTGGGACCCCCTTCAATGGATGATTGACGAGTGCCACAGCCGAGGCATGGAGCTCCACGCCTGGATTAACCCCTACCGCGCCAAGACAGCAGGCACCACCGAGCTGGCCTCCACCCATCCGTATATCAAAAATCCCGCCAACTTCTTCCGCTACGGCAAGCTGCTGCTCTTCAACCCCGGAGTACCTGAGAACCGCGAATACATCTGCGAGGTGGTGACCGACATAGTGAGCCGCTACGATGTTGACGGACTCCATATCGACGACTATTTCTATCCCTATCCCGAGGCAGGCACCGAGATTCCCGACCAAGAGACTTTCCGACAGTATGGTGCAGGATTCAGTTCCATTCAGGACTGGCGCCGCGACAATGTGAGCCGCCTCATCAAGGACATCCACGATACCATCCTCCGGCTGAAGCCCTGGGTGAAATTCGGCATATCGCCCTTCGGCATCTACCACAACCAGCCCGAGGAGGGCTCGCTGCTCCCCGGCAGCAACACCCGCGGCCTGCAGAACTACGACGACCTCTATGCCGACGTGCTGCAGTGGATTAACCGTGGATGGGTGGACTACAACATACCCCAGCTTTACTGGGAGATAGGCCACAAGACCGCCGACTATGACGAGCTGATACACTGGTGGTCGAAATATGCCAGCGGCAGGCCCCTCTATATCGGTCAGGACGTGGAGCGCACCGTCAAGGCTGCCGACCTCACCAATCCGCAGGTTAACCAGCTGCCAGAGAAACTGCGCCTGCAGCGCACCCTGCACGGCATTGAGGGCAACTGCCTGTGGTACTCCGCCGCCGTGGCCAACAACACCGGCAACATACTGACCGCCCTGGAAAAAGTCTATCAGCCCTACCCCGCCCTGGTGCCACAGATGACATTCAAGGACAAGAAGGCCCCCAAGCCTGTCAAGGGTGTCAAGATAATGCCCACCGCCGACAATGGCCGGGTGCTCGTCTGGCTCACCAAGGACACCAAGGATGAGATGCAGAAGCCGGTAAGATTTGTAGTCTATCGCTTCGCCAAGGGAGAGAAAGCCGACATCAGTAATCCAGCCAATATACTGGCCGTTACCTCCCAGCCATTCCTCAACCTCAGCGGTCCCGGCGATGGCAGCACCTACATGGTCACCACTCTCGACCGCATGTGGAACGAATCAAAACCCAAGAAAAGGAAGGAGTAAGTCAGCATGGACGGCAACATAGTAGCAAAAGGCATACGAGTCAATAATCTCAAAGGCATTGACGTCACCATACCCCGCGGCAAGTTTGTGGTCATCACCGGCCTAAGCGGCAGCGGCAAGTCGAGCCTGGCCTTCGACACCCTCTTCGCCGACGGCCAGCGCCGTTATGTGGAGAGCCTCTCCAGTTATGCCCGACAGTTTATGGGCCGTCTGCAGAAACCTGAGTGCGACTATATCCACGGCATTCCCCCTGCAATAGCCATTGAGCAGCGCACCACCAACCGTAGCCAGCGCTCCACCGTGGGCACCTCCACTGAGATTTATGACTATCTGCGCATGCTCTTTGCCCGCGCCGGCAAGACCATCTCGCCCATCAGCGGCCAGGAGGTCAAGAGCGACACCATTGAAGACGTAGTCAACTATGTCCTCCAGATGAACGAGGGCCAACGCTTCACTGTGGAGAGCCCACTCACCGTGCCCCAGGGACGCACCATGCGCCAACAACTCGAAATGGAGCTCAAACAGGGATTCTCCCGAGTCAGCATAAGCGGCGACATACACGACATTGCCGACCTACTCGGCAGCATGACCGACAAGCAGTTGGAGGGCCTGGAGGTCAATATCCTTATTGATCGCCTGGCACGTCGCTCTGATGCCGACTCTCTCTCCCGACTACGCGAGAGCATCGAGACCGCCTTCGACGAGGGCAACCAGCGGTGTATTATCAGAATTAAAGAAGAAGTTAAAAAGGAAGAAGCTCCTGCCGCCGAACTTTCGAACTCTCAAGCTCCCGAACTCTCAAACTCTCGAACTTTCTCCATTGCCTTTGAGCGCGACGGCATCCAGTTTGAACGCCCCACCGACGCCATGTTCTCCTTCAATTCGCCTGCCGGTGCCTGCCCCGAGTGCGAGGGCTTCGGTTCGCTAATAGGCATCGACGAGAGCCTGGTCATCCCCAATAGTTCACTATCCGTCTATGACGGAGCCGTCCAGTGTTGGCGCGGTGAAAAGATGAGCGAGTGGAAGCGCGTGTTCTGCGAACGCCAGGGCCCCAAGGGGTTCCCCATCTTTGAGCCCTACTACAACTTGACGCAGGAGCAGAAGGACATCCTCTGGCACGGCGATGCCGACGAGCAGGCCATGCCCGAGGAACTGCAGGTAAGCATCGACGCCTTCTTCCGCATGGTCAAGCGCAACCAGTATAAGATACAGTACCGCGTCATGCTCGCCCACTATCGCGGCAAGACCACTTGCCCGGCATGCCACGGCCACCGCCTCAGGAAGGAGGCTGAGTACGTCAAACTCTGCGGTTACTCCATCACGGACCTCACCTACATGCCCGTCAGTCAGCTCAACGAGATATTCAGACAGATGCCTGACGGCGATTTTCCCATCTTGGTCCATGAGATACGCAACCGTCTGCAGGTGCTAGTAGATATTGGCTTGGGCTACCTCACACTCGGCCGTAGCGCCAACACTCTCAGCGGCGGCGAAAGCCAGCGCATCAGCATAGCCACCTCACTCGGCAGCAGCCTCGTAGGCTCGCTATACATCCTCGATGAGCCCAGCATAGGTCTCCACTCACGCGACACCCAGCAGCTCATAGGTGTGCTGCGCCGTTTGCAGCAGTTGGGCAACACCGTAGTAGTGGTGGAGCACGACGAGGAGATTATGCGCGCCGCCGACCATATCATCGACCTCGGCCCCGACGCCGGAGTCAACGGCGGCCAGATTGTCTTCCAAGGCGAGGTAAAGGACATCAAGCCCCAGACGTCAGACACCAGATTACAGAATTCTACTTCCCACACCATCCGCTTCCTGATGGGAAAGGAACAGATAGCCGTGCCACAGAGCCGCCGCAGCTGCAATCGCTACATTGAGGTCAAGGGTGCCCGCGCCAACAACCTCAAGGGCATAGATGTGAAGTTCCCCCTCAACATAATGACCGTAGTCACAGGAGTCAGTGGCAGCGGCAAGTCCACCCTTGTCAACAACATCCTCTACCGCGGCCTCAAGCGCCACCTTGACGAAGCCTGCGACCGCCCGGGCGAGTTTCTCTCCCTTGAGGGCAACCTCAAGGCCGTCAAGGCCGTAACCCTTGTTGACCAGAGCAGCATAGGCACCTCATCGCGCTCCAACCCTATCACCTACATCAAGGCTTACGACCTCATCCGTCGCCTCATGGCCGACCAGCCCCTGGCCCGCCAGATGGACTTCACACCCGCCACCTTCTCCTTCAACGCCGAGGGAGGCCGCTGCGACAACTGCAACGGCGAAGGCAAAATCAAGGTGTCAATGCAGTTCATGGCCGACATAGAGCTGGAGTGTGAAGAATGCCACGGCAAGCGATTTAAGAAAGACGTGCTGGAGGTGCGCTTCGCTGGCAAGAGTATCCACGACATCCTAGAGATGGACGTTGATGAGGCCATCAGTTTCTTCAGTGCCAACGGCCAGAGTGCCATAGCCCGCCGCATCAAGCCCCTGCAGGACGTGGGCCTCGGCTATATCAAGCTCGGCCAGCCCTCCTCCACCCTCAGCGGCGGCGAAAGCCAGCGCGTCAAGCTCGCCTACTACCTGGCCAGCGAGAAGACACAACCCACCCTCTTCATCTTCGACGAGCCCACCACCGGCCTCCATTTCCACGACATCAGCATACTGCTACGCGCCTTCCAGGCACTCATAGAGCACGGCCACACCATTGTCATCATCGAGCACAACATGGAGGTCATCAAGTGTGCCGACCACATCATCGACCTTGGCCCCGAAGGCGGCGACCAGGGCGGACAGATAGTAGCGGAGGGCACTCCCGAGCAAGTAGCGGCCTGTGAGCAGAGCTACACCGGCCGTTTCCTCAGAGAGAAACTAGTTTAATAAGAAAGAAAACCACGATGACAATAAAGAGGTACTATATATTTATCATTTTGCTTATCAATGGCTTGTCTGCAACAATAGCACAAGACAGCAACAGCATACAACTTCTGCGTTCGCGCACGCAGACCGACCATATCTGGGTGGCTGCACACCGCGGTGACTGGAAATATGCCCCGGAGAATTCCCTGCAAGGACTTCGCAATGCCTTGTTTTTTGGTGCTGACATTATTGAAACTGATGTGCGGCCCACCAAAGACGGACACTTCATTGTGATGCACGATGCCACTGTTGACCGCACAACCAATGGCAGCGGCACTATCAGTGAGATGTCCTTAGCTGATATACGCAAATTGAAGCTAAAGACCAATTGGGGACAGAGCACACAGTTTAGAGTGCCCACACTGGATGAATATATCAACGAGGCCAAAGGCCGCGCCTTTATCTACCTTGACAAGGCTGGCATTGACATGCCGGGCAAAGAAGAGGGTTCCACCGTTCGCGCCCTGCTCAATGTGCTCAGGCAGCACAATGCATTGCAGGAGGCAATATTCGTATTAGACTGGGACTACGCCAAAGCTCGCCGCATCTTCAGTACAGCACTCGACAGTGTAGTATATTGCCCCGTCATTGAGGACCGCATTCCCAACCTTGCAGACTATGTGGAGGAATATCTGCGTGAACTACGACCAATAGCATTCCAGTTTCGTATGGCCTCGCTCGAAACAGAGTCTTACAGGCTTCTGCCTCATGTGCTCGCTTCCGGCAGCCGCGCTTTCGTGGCAGCAACATGGCCACTTCACACTGCAGGCCACGATGACAACGCCTCAATCTTCAAAAGCACCTCAGAGGGTTGGGGATGGCTCATCAACCAAGGTTTTACCATCATCGAGACAAACTTCCCCAAAGACTTGCTCCAATACCTTAGGGAAAGAAACACAACGGCAAGTGGGGAATAAGGAGATTTGTGTTTCTGTCGAAGGAAATCCCAAGAATAGCAATGAGCCAAAAAGAAATCGCGTAGGGAGGGTCTGTCCCTGCGCGATTAAATTTCGGCTCCTCGCAATTAAATTTCGGCCTCTAAGACAGAGAAGATTCTACCTTGGCGGCTGGGCCTTTTGACAGCAACTCTATTGCCTGTTTACCCGTAAGGTGCTCAATGTCAAGACGAATCATCAGCATACGGGACAATCCGCTCTTCAGCTCTCTGCTCAAAGCCACATCGTCATTGGGATTGTAGCGATTTCCCAGCATACGGGCCATACGCATTTTCTCTGCCTCGTCGTCCACCACATGAACTCTGCCGAAGGCTATCACGCTGCGATAGAATGTGGTGTATTTCTTAGGCTGAACATCATCTTGCTCTATTACGCAGAACGAAGCTTTCTCATTCTTTCGGACAGCATCAACCTTATGGCCGGCCAGTGCGCTGTGGAAATATATTCTGCCATCTTGATAGACATAACTTAGAGGCACTGCGTATGGATAATCATTATCTCCCAACAGTGCCAGCGTCCCAGCCGTAGATTTCTGCAAGATAGCGACGGCCTCCTCTGTCGATAGCTGCTGGCGACGGCGTCTCATTTCCCTGAATTGATGCATGGTAATATATATGTGTAACTATGTCCTCATGCTGAACTCGCAGCCGCAGTACTGCTGATTATAAAATCCATACTGCCGTAGCAACTGATTTCGGCGCTCCTGCAGGCCTCCCTTGCGCCAGTTGCGGTCCAGGAAGATAAGAGGAACTGATGAGGATGCTACCTGCTCCACGGCCCACTGACCTGCAGCATTGACCTGATCGATGTTCTTCCATCGGGATGAGGCCAGGGTTGTGCCCAGGTGAGTAAAGCCATGGTCAGCAGCATAGCGGGCGGCGCGCAGCAGGCGGAAGCGGAAGCACTGGGTGCAGCGGCTGCCACGCTCGGGCTCCTGCTCAAGGCCCTTGACAGAGGCCAGCCAGTCGGAGTGGTCGTAGTCATCCTCTACAAAGGGCACGCCGAGGGCCTGCAGATGGCGCTCCAGCTCGGCACGGCGGTGCAGGTATTCGTCTTGCGGATAGATATTTGAATTGCTGAAGAACACGGTGGTGTCCACCGCATTCTCCAGCAAATGCTCTACTATAGCCGCTGAACACGGCGCACAGCAGGAATGTAGCAACAGACGCATAGTGTCTGCCCCTTATTAGAAGTAGAGGCCGAAGCCCACCTTGAGGCCCACAGTGCTCTTGTCACTGAAGTCGTTGAGCGACATATTGTAGTAGAGGGCGGGCTCGATGCTTACATAGTGGTTGATATAGAAGCAGTAGCCTATCTCCACAGGGATACGGATATCGTTGTAGTTCTTGGTCTCATGGCAATACTCCGCGCCGGCACCGAGGAAGATGCCGTTCTGGTCAAAGTAGTAGCGGCCACCGAGCCCAACGCTGATATTGTCATCATGGGGACGGCCGTGCTGGTAGCCCAGCGAACCCTTGAGCATGATATTATCCCACAGGAAGTAGCCACCCGTGGCCTCAAGGCCGAAGTGGAGCTTCTTCTCTGAATTGTAGGCCAAGCCCAGATTGGTTAATGATGCACCTATATACTTGGTGCCTGCCTCAAACTGAGCCTTGCTTGCAACGGCTCCCACCAGCAGCATTGCTGCTAAAAGAATTTTTTTCATAGATTTATTATTAAGTATTGAAGTTCTAACGTGCGAGTCCTATTTATTGCAAAAATACACATTTCTTCTCAAACAGGGCAGTTTTTTCATATAAAAAAACTAAATTTGCACATATTAAGTTATGAAACACATCATTGCACACGTATTAATGCTATTTGTGCTTGCCTTTTGCCTGGCAACAGAAGCAAGGGCGCAGATGGCTCTTGACATACCCAAGCGCGAGCTGAGAGCCGTATGGCTAACCACGCTCAACGGACTGGACTGGCCCTACACTAAAGCCGCCAGTCCCGCCACCATAGAGAGGCAGAAGCAGGAATTGCGCAACATCCTGGACAAGCTGAAGGCCGCCAACTTCAATGCCGTGGTATTCCAGACACGTATTCGCGGCACGGTGGTCTATCCCTCGCAGATTGAGCCGTGGGACGGATGCCTGACAGGACGCATGGGACAGGCGCCTGGCTACGACCCGCTGGCCTTCGCCGTGCAGGAATGCCACAAGCGCGGCATGCAAATCCACGCATGGGTGGTAGCGGTGCCGGGTAACAAAAGCGCCCAAATCAAGGCGTTGGGCTCACAGGCCCTTGGCAGGCGAGTGCCGCAGCTGGTGATTAAGACCAGCGAGGGCAATATGCTTGACCCCGGTCAGCCAGGCACAGCCGACTACCTGGCCTCGATATGCGAAGAGATAGTGAGGGGCTACGACATCGACGGACTCAACTTCGACTACCTGCGCTATCCGGAGAAGGAGATTAGCTATAGCGATGCCGCCACCTACCGCCGCTATGCCAATGCAGGACAGAGCCTGGCCGACTGGCGGCGGGAGAACATCAATCGCATGGTTGAGACTATCCACCGCCGGGTGAAGGCTATAAAGCCGTGGGTGGCACTGAGCTGCAGCCCCGTGGGCAAGTATGCCGACACGCAACGCTACCGAGCGGGGGGATGGAACGCCCTCAACACAGTCAGCCAGGATGCCAAGCTATGGCTGCGCGAGGGATGGATGGACATACTGATGCCTATGCAGTATTTCCGCGGCAGGCACTACTACCCCTTCCTGCTCGACTGGCAAGAGTCTGCATCAGGGCGCACCATTGCCAGCGGACTGGGAGTCTATCAGATTGACCATCAGCAGCAGGACTGGCCGCTCAGCGAAATGGAGAGCCAGATAAGCTACTGCCGCCGCCACGGAGTAGGCGGACAGGTGTTCTTCCGCTCACGCTTTGTAACCGATAACACCAAGGGCATCTATGATCTGCTACGCTACAACCTCTACCGCACACAGGCGCTGCCGCCAGCCATTGAGGACAACCGGCCAGTACCGCCGGCACCTGTCAACGCCAGCATAGAGCAAACACCCAGCGGCTATAACCTAAGATGGGAGGCAGTCCCATCCGCCGAAGAGAAGACAGGGGCAACTGCCAGCGGTCAATATTGCTATGTGCTCTACCGCAGCAACACCTACCCCGTTGACACGGAGGATGCCAACAATATTTATAGGGTGGGACTGACCGAGCCGGAGTTTACCATCAACCTGCCACTGCTGGAGGGATGGCTGCCCTACTACGCCGTAACGGCCATCGACCGCTACGGTCACGAGAGTACTCCGCTGGAGATCAACAAGGAAAGGAATATACGCACGTTAAAACGCTAACAGTTTTTTTATTTTTTGGTAATGATATAGATGTTGGCACAGATTATTCATAATGCAGCCAATTCTGACTGCGTTAGTTGTATGTTTATTGCATAGCAGCGTTGATTAGAATAGACATAAGACTTTTAT
>CADAJV010000065.1 GCA_902788275.1 uncultured Bacteroidales bacterium
CGGGGGCTAATCCTTCCTTCATACAACAAAGGTAAGGATTAGCCTTCATTTTACAAGCCTTTAAAACAACAAAATATTAGATTGCGCAAACTTAAAGCGTGGAGAAGAAATATGATTGTGTGGAGAAAATAAATGATTGCGAAAAGAAAAAATCTAATCGCGCAGAGCCGTTCAGTTTCGGCGCGATTAGATTTTGCTTCGACGGGCTCAGCATAAACCTCGGCGCGATTAGTTTTTCTCTTTCCGGATTAGAAGTTCGTGGTATTGTTCCGTGATGGTCTGCGCTCCTGAGGCGATAACCGTTAACCAATAACCAATAACCAATAACCGTTAAACCCATAATATTATAAGAATTCTGGAATCAAATCCAAAAACTTATAAGATTTCTGGAAAAGCAGCCTGTTTGCTATGATTGCAAAATTGCTGAGATATTTGCTACCTTAGTTTTAGCTTTCGGGAGTAGGTTCGCCCGTTGACGGTCCAGCGGAGGATGTAGATATGCTCCCCTCCCGTCCCCTCATGGGGGGAAGCTACGCGTTGACCGTTGAGGTCGTAGAGGGCGATGTCATTGACCGTTAACCATTGACTATTGACCGTTGGCTGTCGGCCGTTAGCAAACTGGAGGCGGATCTGATTGGTGTGGGGGTCGTAGAGGATGCTGTAGTCGAGGTCGTCATCCCGGTGGGCGGCGATGGCGGCGGAAATGGTTTCGTCGGCTTGCTCCATATACCATTGACGGGTGGGCTTGGCAGCGTTGTCGGAGTTGTTGGTCCAGCTGATGACGGGATTGCCGTCGGCGCTGTCGCCATGGGAGTTGTTCCATGCCAATCGGGTGGCTTTATTCTCTATGGCCCAGAAGTCGCCGGCCTTGATGAAGCGCCAGAGTTGGCGGTCGTCTTGCTCATCAAGCGGCATAAGTCGCAGCTGATTGCCGATGGTGTAGGTGCCGTCTGAGTTGTCGGCCATGTCGGTGATGGCGAGGTTGCTCTCACGGCTCACGAGACGGTAGTATTCGCCAGTGGCGGGGCGCACTTCCCACAGCTGGGTGGCGGCGCGGTCATCATCACGGCTATGGGTGCCGATGTGGTCGGTGCCGTCGCTGATGTCGATGGGGTGGTCAACGCCTGCATTGTATATATAGTAATAGTAGTCGGGGTCTATCTCCATGGGATTGGTGGGCAGCGGCAGTGGCGGCTGCAGACCGTCGGGGTTGGGGAAAACGGAAGAGAGGTAGGCGGCATGGTTGACGAGGAAGTCCTTGAGGTAGTCGATGCCTTCCTGATAGGTGGAGAACAGTTGCAGTTCGTCCCAGGTGCGTTGGTTGATGGGCCAGGTCTGGAAGTTGAGCTGCCGGCTCTCATCGAGTTCGGCAGCGAGGCTGTCAACGAAGGCGAGGGTGCGCTCTACGAGGCTCTCCTTGCAGACGGCTTTGTGCCACCGGCGCCCAATGAGGGTGCGGAACCAAGGGTCGTTGTACATCTGGACGAACCAGTTCTTGCCGTTGTCACCGCCATAGCCTGCGTCAAGCATAAGGCGGTTGGTTACCTCGCCTATGCGGTGGCAGTTGTTGAAGGCGATATCGTAGTCCCAGACGGGGCCCATATAGAGGTGTGGGTCTGCCTGCTGCTTGTAGCAGTAGATGCTGTAGAAGCCGTCGCAGTTGCCGCTGTATTCTACGGTGAGGAACCATGAGGCCAGGGCGAGGCTGTCGACCAAGGGGCGATAGCCGCGGACGGGGTCGCTGAAATCGTCAGAGAAGAGACGGGCCTCAACGCTGTTCATGTATTGGCGGATGAAATCCACCTGCTGAGGCTGTATAATCTCGTTGTCAGGTTCACGGACGGATATGGGAACGCCGCGGTCGGTATGGAACCAGGGACTATGACCGGAGGCCGGTGTGCCTATCTCCATAAAGTAGCCGCCTGTGATGTCGGAGGTGTCGGTTGGGATAGAGTCTTGACTGACGATGTTGATGCGGCGCGGGTTGATGTCTATCTGGTCGCTGACCTGATAGTTGCCGAGGAAGGTGGAGTTGAGCGTGACATCTACAAAGGTGGCGGAGGGTACAAAAGGCTGCCCGAGGCTCTGACCTATGAAGGATGCTACGGCATTGCGGATAAGGGTCTTGTCGCTGCAATTTGCAAGGAGTGTCCAGTTGCGGGCTTTGGCATGGTCGTTGCCGAGGAAATTGGACTTGTGCTTAAACTTGGTGCGGTAGGGCTTCTTGGGCAGCCCCCAGGTGCTGTTGCCTCGACCGCGAATCTGCAGGGAGTCGAAGATTTCAATGAGTCCGTCGCGGACGCGCCACATCTTGGCATACTGGTAGATTTCCTTGCTGCTGATGTCAGCGCCGTCGTAGGTGTTGATGTAGAGGGTGGGGAGATTGGTGTGCTGCTTGATATAGGAGGGTAGTTTGCCACTGCGCAGATTGTTGAGCTCAGCGAGGAAGTTGTCGTATGCCTGCCGTAAGTCATGGAGAGAATCGTCTGTGATATCGCTGTCGCTGAGCATGTTGCCTATGGCAATCTGCTGGCGTAGGGCGGTGGCGACGGAGGGCAGGTCTACGAGGTAGTATGGGCCGAAGACATTCACGTGGATGGGGCGGAATTCGGCAAAGTGGCCGAAGGTGTTGCCAGAGGTGTTGGCCAGAATGGTGAAGCGAAGCGAGAGGTAGGTGCTGTCGCCAAGGGATAAGGGATTGGAGATAAATTCTTGTCCTGAGCTTGCATTGCCCAGGGAGATGATGCCGATGTCATCCCAATGCGACTGGTCGTTGCTGCCCTGCACTCCCATGAGGGTGACATGGTTGCCATCCGTCTGACGACGCAGCACATATAGGCCGATGTTGCCACTGATGGGTTGGGAGAAGTCTGTTTGTATGTAATGAGTGTCGGAAACTTGATTGTGCCAGTCGCTATGCCAATAGGTGGTGGCATCGCCGTCAACCATGTATTCTATGTTATTCCCTTCCTTATAATCACTGGCGTTGCTGCTGATCTGGTCGCTGGTGAGGGGTATCATCAGTGTGTCCTTTCCGATGGCTTGCTGATATATCCCCTTGGATGCTGCAAGAAGTTCGTGGTATTGTTCCGTGATGGTCTGCGCTCCTGAGGCGATAACCGTTAACCAATAACCAATAACCGTTAACCAATAACCGTTGACCATTGAATATTGACCGTTAAACGTTACATAAAATTGAAAAATGGAAAAGTTGAAAAATGGAAAAATGGAAAAATGGAAAAATGGAATAATGAAAGAAGAACCTCAATTCTTCAATCTTTAAATTCTTCAATTCTTCTTCAATTTTTCAATCCTTAAATTCTTCAATTCTAATTTGACCGTTGACCATTGAATATTGACTATCGATGATTAGAAACCGACGTTTATCTATTTTTGGGGGATTCTTTATTTCTCGTACTGCAGGAGCTGCTCAAGGTGGGGGATGTCTATAATTTTGCGGGAGAGGGTGAGGAGGCCTTGTGATTCCAGATGGTTGAGCATACGGGATATATGCAGGCGCGGCTCGCCGAGCATGCGGGCAAGTGCCACCATGCCACCTGCTATCTGCTTATGACCGCCATGATAGTAAAAATTGCGCTTGAGCAGCGTGGCGAAATGCTGCATGGTGTCGCCCTCGTGGGGTGCCCAGAGCAAATGGTTGGTGCGCTGTATGCGGGTGGAGAGGAGGTTGAGCATGTTGTAGCGGAAGACGTCGTAGGCGAAGAGGTGGTTGATAATATCCTGCTTGCTGACTATGAGGGTACGCACGGTGGTTAGGGCCTGAATGGTATGGCTGAAACTCTGGCGCAGGCCGAAGAGGTTCTCGGTACCGAAGGCGCTGGGTGCACTGAAGGTCTCAATGAAGTTGAGGTCCTTGTGGAGTGAGCTGCGCGTGAGCTGCACCTCTCCCTCAAGGAGGAAGATTATGTGGCTGCAGTGGTCATCCTGACGGGCTATCTCTTGCTTGGGGCGGCAGGTGCGGAAGTCCACTTTTATCTTGGCAAGGATGGCGGTCAGGTCTTCGCGGCTGTGACCTTGGAAGAGTGGAAGCTGCAGCAGTTGGTCGTAGATGGGGGAGGGAGACATATGGGAGTTAGGAGTTAGGAGTTAAGAGTTAGGAGTTAGGAGTTAAGAGTTAGGAGTTAGGAGTCGTCGTTATTTGACGATTGGACTATTTTACTATTAACACGCTTTCGCTATTGGTAGGCCGTTGGGCATAAACCTCAAATCTCAAACCTCAAATATATATATCGGTTATTGTTTGAGATATTTGTTTAGTTCGGGCGAGTGCCACTCTTGCATATTGTTGTTTTTGTCGGAAAAGATGAGGTATGCCTTTAGGCGGGTGTTGCTTTGGAGTAGTGCTTTTGCCTTGTCAATACCCATGACCATGAAGGCTGTGGCGTAGGCGTCAGCCATGGCACAGGTGGGGGCTATGACAGTGGCTGACAGAAGCGAGTGCTGTACGGGGTGGCCGGTGTGGGGGTTGATGGTGTGGGCATAGCGGCGGCCGTCCTTAACGTAGAAATTGCGGTAGTTGCCGCTGGTGGCCATACAGATGTCGCTCTTTTGCAGGGTGGCGGTGATTTCCTGGCCAGTGGCGGATGCAGTGTCTCCATCGGAGGGCTTGACTATTCCTACGGTCCAGGGCTTGCCGTCGGGGTTGAGGCCTGCGGCACATATCTCTCCGCCTATCTCAACCATATAGTTGGCTATGCCGTGCTTGCGCAGTACGGCTGCGGCCTGGTCGCTGCCGAAGCCCTTGGCTATGGCGCTGAGGTCGAGCATTATCCGCGCATCCTCTTTTTCTATTCTTCCACTTTTTGTTTTCTTTATCTTGCTGTATCCCACGAAGGGCATGATGCTGTCGATGCGGGCCTGGGTGGCGTCGTCGCTGTTTTTGAACCCAAATCCCCAGAGATTGACGAGCGGTGCCACGGTTATGTCGAATGCTCCGCCGGTGGCGTCGGATACCTCCATGGCGAGGTCGAAGACCTGGCTGAGCATCTGGTCGGCGGCGTCTGTCTCGTTGCGATTGATGCGGCTGACGGTGCTCTGCGGATTGAAGGCAGAGAGGGAGGAGTCAACCTGGCCGAGACGGTCGAGGATCTCCTGGTCGTAGTCGGAGGAGGACTGATAGGTGATATGGTAGTAGGTGCCAAATATCTTGCCCTCCATACGTCGGTAGGGCGCAGTGTTGGCATCGATTAGTATCCATGCTGTGCCTGCAATGAGGGCGAGCAGGAATATGGCGCTTAGTATGTGCTTGGTTCGTTTACCCATTGAAAAGGAACTGAAAGAAATTACAAGAAATTTTTCAAAAATTTGTCCAATCGTGAAATACTATAACTCTTAATTATTTGAAATTTGAAGCTTGAAATTTGAAATTTAGCCAAGTCCGGCATGACTATCGTCTTCTATCTCCTTCTTACTCCTTATTCCTTACTTCTTACTCCTTTTATCTCCTTATAACTCCTTACTCCTTTTATCTCCTTTTCCTCCTTACTCCATATAAATTATATATCAAACACGAGGTTGAATGTGCCTGTGAAGAGGTGGCCTTTGTTTTTGCCGTAGCCGGGGATGTAGAAGGAGTTGCCCGCGTTGTTTTCTTTCTGGTGGATGCGGTGCTTGTAGCGTGCTGTCCATCCGACGTGGAAATTGCGCCATATCTTTGTTTCCAGGCCGAAAACGAACTCAGCCCACAGGGCGTTGCTGCTCATGCTCTTGAGTTGCAGCGGGAAGGTGCTGCCTGGCCAGTATGGGTCATGAAGGTCGGGGCTGTCTAGGTCGTACTTGTATGTGGTGTAGCCCAGGCGAAATCCGCCGTAGATGCGGTTCGGCGATGTTTTGATGCGTGAGAAATTGTAGTCGCAACCCAGGCGTATGAACGGGGCTGTGGCCTTGCAGTGGAGGTCGGTTTCGTCATCGGTCTTGTCGCAGATGCCGAGGCCTGCTTCAACGGTGGGAAAATATTTGCCGCGCATGTTAAGGCGTGCTCCGCCCTCCAGCTCGCCGTAGTCGTTGGTTTGCCACAGCACTGCGCCGGCAAGGTTGAAGAAAGCCTGTCCGCCCATGATGAGGGGCAGGGTGTCGGACTCCACCTTAAACTTAAATCCGTTAAGGTCGGCCTTAGCCTGCGGCATAATGAGCATGAGGCTACTGATGCACAGCAAGATATATCTTAAGATTCTCTTGTCCATCGAAGTTGACGTTAGGTTGGCTTACTGCCACGCGGCTGATGGCGTAGCGGAAAGTGCTGTTGGGCGTGCGGCTGGTGCAGGTGGCGTTAGTAATGGTGTGGAATATGCTGGTGCCGCACTCCAGCGAGATGACGTGGGGCTCGTTGGTCTTGCTGACGATGAGGGTGTCGCTGATGCTGGCTTTGCTGCCGCTGGGTGTGAAGTGGAAGACGAGGGTGTCGGCGGCGCCGTCGTAGCTCATGGGCAGGCTGATGGTTGCCTCGTTGGTTGCCCGATTGAGAATCACGGAGTCGCGTGCGACAACGGTGATGGTGTCGCCAAGGGTCAGACTGCTGTCATTGGCGGTGTTATAGAATCCGCAGACCAGCCTCGCTGTGTTGTTGAGCGGACAGTCGCTGGAGGTGCAGCTCGTGGTTGCTGCTATCAGCAGCCCGATGCAGATGGTATTTATTATGCAAACTTTCACCTTAATATAATATGTCACGTCCTCAAAGCTCTTCTTCAATCTGGTATGCATTGCGGCTATTGGCATTGCGGCTGATGAGCTCGCCAATGAAACCGGCGAGGAAGAACTGGCTACCCAACAGCATCATTGTCAGTGCTATGTAGAAATAGGGCGAGTCGGTAACGAGGCGTGCGGGCACTCCTTTGCTCAGGGCGTAGAGTTTGCCGGCGCCAACGATGATGATGGCTATAAAGCCAATGAAGAACATCAGCGAGCCGAGGAATCCGAATACGTGCATCGGCTTGCGGCCAAAGTTGCTGATGAACCAGAGGCTCATTAGGTCGAGGTAGCCATTGACGAAGCGGTTGAGGCCGCCGAATTTGGTGTGGCCGAACTTGCGAGCCTGATGGTGGACCACCTTCTCGCCAATCTTGTCGAAGCCGGCGTTTTTGGCCAGATAGGGGATGTAGCGGTGCATCTCGCCATAGACTTCGATATTTTTGACTACATCCTTGCGGTAGGCCTTGAGGCCGCAGTTGAAATCATGGAGGTTTTTGATGCCGCTTACCTTGCGGGCGGTGGCGTTGAAGAGTTTGGTGGGCAGGGTTTTTGACAGCGGGTCATAGCGCTTTTTCTTGTAGCCGCTCACCAGGTCGTATTTGTCCTCGGTAATCATGCGGTAGAGCTCGGGAATCTCGTCGGGCGAGTCCTGCAGGTCGGCATCCATGGTGATGACCACGTTGCCCTGCGCTTTCTCAAATCCGCAGAAGAGGGCAGCCGACTTGCCGTAGTTGCGGCGAAACTTGATGCCCTTCACCTCGGGGTTGGCTTGGCGGAGCTCTTGCACCTTGTCCCAGGAGTGGTCGGTGCTACCGTCGTTTACAAAGATGACTTCGTAGCTGAATTGATGTTCATCCATTACTCGTTTGATCCAGTCGAAGAGTTCGCCGAGGCTCTCCTCTTCGTTGAACAATGGTATTACGACTGAAATGTCCATGATTATCTTATTTTGTGTTTGTTTCATTAAGGTCGGAGCTGCGTGTCTTGCCTACCAGTGCGGTGGGCAGCGACAGCAACAGCCCCAGGAAGATATTGACGTTGAACAGGCTGGCGGCAATGTCGGCGGGGCCAATGCTGCGCAGCATCTCCTCCAGACTGCTGAAGCCGCTCTGTGCAACGGCGTTGTCAAAGAAATCCTGCATGCCGCTTTCATGGAGAGCCTGCTGCATCTCGGGAGCATTTTGCAGGGCTATATAGGATGACACGAAGTTGCCGCCGTCGAGCCAGCGGAAGTAGGCGTAAGCCGCCAAGGCAAGGATGATGGAGGCGTAGAGATAGAGCAGAGCGGAGTAAAGGTAGGCCTTGCCATAGCCTACGGGCTCGTCCTGACGCACTTGACGCTCAAACCTGCGGGCAAGATAGCAGCCCAGAAACGGGGCACTGATTATTACCATGAAGCCGAGAGTGGAGAGACCACCGCCACCCACGCCTTTAACTGCACACAGAAAGCCGAAGCACCAGTAGATGCCAAACAAAAGGCCGTCAAGCATGGCGAAGGCATTGGTCTGTCGCAGTGTGTCGTTGCGTGTCATAAATATGGATGTGCCTGTTGTTAACTTAAATAGGCTGCAAATTTAACATAATTTGTTAGTATCTGCGATATTTTGGCCGCTATTTTTGCTTAGCGGCCAGTTCAGCCTTGATAAATGGGGCCGTTATGCTGTTTTTGGTCTTGGCTACCTGTTCGGGCGTACCCTCGGCAACTATCTGGCCGCCGGCATCGCCGCCCTCGGGTCCCATATCAATGATGTGGTCGGCTATCTTGATTACGTCAAGGTTGTGCTCGATGACTACTACGGTGTTGCCCTTGTCAACTAGGCGTGTGAGTACTTGATTGAGTATGCGGATGTCCTCAAAGTGGAGGCCGGTGGTTGGCTCGTCGAGTATGTAGAGCGTGCGGCCGGTGTCGCGCTTGGAGAGCTCGGTGGCCAGTTTGACGCGCTGGCTCTCACCGCCGCTGAGGGTGGTGGATGACTGTCCGAGGCGTAAGTAGCCAAGACCAACGTCCTGCAGGGTCTTGATTTTGCGCAGTATGTTGGGCACGGCCTCAAAGAATTCTACGGCCTGGTCTACGGTCATGTCGAGGACATCGCTGATGCTCTTACCCTTGAAGCGCACCTCCAGCGTCTCGCGGTTATAGCGCTTGCCGTGGCAGGTCTCGCAGGGCACCGTTACGGAGGGTAAGAAATTCATCTCTATCACCTTGTAGCCGTTGCCCTTGCAGGTGGGGCAGCGCCCGCCGGCGGTGTTGAAGGAGAAACGCCCGGGCTTGTAGCCGCGAATGGCAGCCTCCGGCAGCTGCACAAAGAGGTTGCGTATGTCGGCAAAGACTCCGGTATATGTGGCTGGGTTGGAGCGTGGAGTGCGTCCGATGGGGCTTTGGTCAACAGAGATTACCTTGTCGATATTCTCCAGCCCCTCAATGGCTGAGTAGGGCAGGGGGGCTTCAAGGCTGCGGTAGAAATGCTTGCTCAGTATGGGTAGTAGGGTGCTGGTGATGAGGCTCGACTTGCCGCTGCCGCTAACGCCGGTGATGCAAATCATCTTGCCCAGCGGCAAGGTGAGGGTTACATCCTTCAGGTTGTTGCCGGTGGCACCATGTAGGGTGAGTGTGAGGCCGTTGCCCTTGCGGCGGGTCTTGGGCACGGGTATTTCCTTTTGTCCGTTAAGGTATTGGGCAGTGAGTGTGTTGCTTTTGAGCATCTCCTGGGGTGAGCCGCTGAACACAATCTGACCGCCGTGGCGACCTGCCATGGGGCCTACGTCCACAATGTTGTCAGCATGGAGCATCATGTCCTTGTCGTGCTCCACTACAATGACGGTGTTGCCAATGTCACGCAGGGATTGCAGCGAGTGGATGAGCCTCATGTTGTCGCGCTGATGGAGGCCTATGGAGGGCTCGTCGAGTATGTATATCACGTTGACCAGTCCGGAGCCAATCTGGGTGGCCAGCCTGATGCGCTGGCTTTCGCCGCCGCTGAGGGTGGCCGATCCGCGGCTGAGCGAGAGGTAGCCCAATCCTACGTCGAGCAGGAATCGCAGGTGGCTGTTGACCTCTTTGATTATTTCTTCGCCTATTTTCTGCTGATTGGGAGAGAGCTTGGGCAGCAGCTCGTTTATCCACCTATGGAGGCTTACGAGGTCCATCTCGCAGAGGTCGGCAATGTTTTTGCCGTCGATGAAATAGTGGAGCGCAATCTTGTTGAGACGGCGACCGTGGCATTCGGGGCACACCACTTGGCGGTTGAATTGCTCTACCCATTTCTCTGCGCTGGCAGAGAGTTCGCCGTCGGCCATTTGCTGCAGGTGTTTGACGATGCCACTGTACTTGATGAAGTGGTCGTTGGTGGTGTGGATGAGTTCGGCGGGTATGCGCACGTCGCGGGTGCTGCCTTGCAGTATCTCGTTGATGGCCTCGTCGGGGATGTCGCTGATAGGGGTGTCAAGGTCGCAGTCGTAGACTTTTAGCAGTGACTGTATCTCGATAAATATCAATGAGTTTTTCTTTTTTCCTAAAGGAACTATTCCGCCGTTGGCGATGGTCTTTGTGCGGTCGGGTATTACTTTGTCGATATCAATATCGTTGACTACACCGAGGCCGTTGCAGTGGGGGCAGGCTCCCTGTGTGGAGTTGAAGGAGAAGTCGTGGGGCGAGGGGTCGCGATAGCTGAGGCCGGTTACGGGGCACATGAGGTGCTTGCTGTAATGGCGGTCTTGATTGTTGTCGGCATCGAGCACGGTAATCATGCCGTCGCCCTGGCGGAAGGCTGTCAGCACGGTGCGGCGCAGGCGCTCGTGGTCGCTCTCTGCATTGGGTGAGTCTGGCTGGTTGACTTTGAGTTTGTCAATCACTACCTCAATGGTGTGGTTCTTGTAGCGGTCCACTTTGTAGCGGGGCTTGAGCTCAACCATCTCTCCATCCACACGGGCATAGATAAAGCCCTTGCGGCGGATGGTGTCGAAGAGCTCGCGGTAATGGCCCTTGCGGTTGCGTACCAGTGGGGCGAGGATGTAGATCTTGTGGCCGGCATATTCGTGGCTCAGCATGCTGATGATCTTCTCCTCGGTGTATTTCACCATTCGTTCGCCGGAAGCGTATGAGTAAGCCTCGCCGATGCGGGCGTAGAGCAGTCGCAGAAAGTCATAGACCTCGGTCACGGTGCCTACCGTGGAGCGTGGGTTGCGGTTGGTGGTCTTCTGGCTGATGGAAATGACGGGCGAAAGGCCGGTTATCTTGTCCACGTCGGGGCGTTGCACATTATCCAGGAAATTGCGGGCATAGGCGCTGAAGGTCTCAATGTAGCGGCGCTGTCCCTCGGCGTAGATGGTGTCGAAGGCAAGGCTTGACTTGCCGCTGCCGCTGAGGCCAGTTACCACCGTGAGACGGTCGTGAGGAATATGAACGTCAACATTCTGCAGATTGTTGGCGCGCGCTCCGTAGATGTTTATGTTGTTTGAAACAGAGTCCATCTGTGTCTTTATCAAAATATGGAGACCCCTCTGACTCCCCTCCTGATGAGGAAAGGGAGGCAGGGGGGCTCAAGAATATAGAAGATTGAGTATTGACTGTCGTCCCATTAACTTCTTGTTAGCCCGTCGTTGTTCCTGAGACGGAGTTGTATGTGTAGCCGCGGAGTAGGCTGATGGCTTGCTTGATATTGTAATGTCTGCCGTCGGCGCCGCGGGCTTCTATCTTGAGGTAGTAAACGCCATCGGGCACTTCCTTGCCGTTGTGCTTGCCGTCCCATCCCTTGGTGATATCGGTCCACTCATAGAGTTTTACTCCCTGGCGGTCGAACACATAGGCGTGGAACTCGATGATGCTTCTGAAGTCTTGCTTTACGCGCAGGGTGTCGTTGGTTCCGTCACCGTTAGGCGAGAAGGCGTTGGGCACGTTGAGTACTGAGCTTTGGGCCTCTACACTGAATGGGGTCTCAAGTGCATATTCTATTGTGTCCTTGTCTTTTACGAAGGTTATCTGAAGTGAAATGTAAGACTTGCCGGTCTCCTTGAAATCGTATTCAAAGTTGGCATCGGTGCGCACTAGATAAGGATTCTGCTCCTGGCCAGACTTATAGACGTGCCACTCGTAGAGCGGGGTGTATTCACCTGCGTTAATCACGTTGCTGGTGAAGGAGACGTGGATGGGTGCAGAACCTGAGAATTCAGTCACCTCCTGAAGTCCGGTACTGTCGCTCACTGTCATCTTTGGCTCGGCGTTGGGTATGTCGCCGTCGGCTTCGGGATAGGTAGAGCCGGAGCGTGCATAGCCAGGCTCGTTGGTGCTGCTGGAGGTGGTTGTTGGCGCTGTGTATTCGTCAGAATCGGTGCCACAGGCTGCCATAAGGGCAAGGCTTAGGCCCATAATGAGTAGCAGGATGGCCTGATGTTTGAATATGTTTCGTATCATGGCAGTCTCGTTTATATCTAATAACTGCAAAATTACGCATTTATTGCGATATGAGCCGGCCTTGGCGGAAAAAAGTTTGGTAATGATATAGATGTTGGCACAGATTACTCATAATGCAGCCAATTCTGACTGCGTTAGTTGTATGTTTATTGCATAGCAGCGTTGATTAGAATA
>CADAJV010000066.1 GCA_902788275.1 uncultured Bacteroidales bacterium
GTCCCCTCTGGGGAATTAGAAATGGATTCCCTCGCAAAGCGAGGGAGTACCCCGAAGGGGGGAGGGCGTATGATACTAACTTTCCCCGGACACCAATAAATATGTATTATTGTTTCATGTGACTACTTATTAGTTATCTTTGTTCATAAAAAAGATTAAAAAGGAGGCATGTTCGCTTTTATTTTCGTAAATTCGCGCCGCTAATTGTATGCGCGCGCAAATGAGAAAGTGGTATTGGACCTTATCAGTGTTTATCGTTACTGTCTGCCTAACGGCGGTAGGCGGTAGTGTGCGCTATGGCCACTTTGTCACAAAAGGACAATTTCCCACAAGTTTGCTCGACACAATAGTTGCTGACCGTACAGACTCGTTACTGACTGAGGACTCTCTGTTTGCTATCACACCCGACTCGGTCTATCTCAAACCACTCGACTCTCTGCGTATCGCCTCTGAGCAGGCTGACACGCTGCACACTGACTCTGTCAGGAAGAAGAACAACGGACTGGATCAGCCTGTAAAATATGTGGCGCGCGACTCGATGACGTACAGCACGCTGACCCACGACATAAGCCTCTACGGCAGCAGCGAAGTGGAGTATCAAGATATGGACCTGAAGGCTGACCTTATTAGGATGAACACTGACTCGAGTCTGGTGCACGCCACGTTCAGTTCTGACTCTCTGGGCAACAGCATAGGCAAGCCGGTGTTTACCCAGCGCAACGACAGCTATGAGATGGACAAAATCTCCTACAACTTCAAGAGCCGGAAGGGATACATTCTCAATGCAACGACGGAGCAGGGCGACGGGGTTATCAAGAGCGAGAGTTCAAAACGCGATGCTGACGGGGTTATTAACCTGATGCATGGCACCTACACTACTTGCGACGCTGACCCACCCCACTTCCACATATCGATGTCAAGGGCCAAAGTCTATCCGGGCAAGGAGGTGATTACCGGCCCTGCATACCTGGTAGTGGAGGGTGTGCCGCTACCGCTGGCGGTGCCTTTTGGATTCTTTCCGTTTAGCAACAAGTACTCCAGCGGATTTATGATGCCATCGTTTGGCAGCGAGACGGAAAGAGGTTTCTATTTAAAAGATGGCGGCTACTATTTTGCTATCAACGACAGGATAGATCTCACCCTGCTGGGCGAGATATACACTAAGGGATCGTGGGGACTTAACGCCTCGTCAACCTATAAGAAGCGCTACAAATACGGCGGCAACTTCTACGTTAACTACCTGCACACAGTGGAAGGTGAGAAGAATATGCCTGACTACAGCGTAACAAAGAGTCTGAAGGTAATCTGGACTCACCGCCAGGACCCTAAGGCGAGTGTCAACTCGTCACTGTCGGCAAGTGTGAACTTTGCCTCTGAATCGTTTGAAAAGAAGAACCTCAGCTCGCTGTACGACCCCCTGACTTACTCGCAGAGCACTCGCACAAGTTCAGTAAGCTACAGCTACACATGGCCGTCAATTGGTCTTACGCTCAACAGTTCTGTAAACCTGAGCCAAAACATGAGGGACTCAACGATTGCGCTGACCCTGCCCAGCCTCAATCTGACGCTGGCCAGGTTCTATCCCTTCAAACGCAAGAAACTAAGGGGAAAGGAAAACTGGTATGAGAAAATATCGATGTCCTACACTGGCCAGCTATCCAACAGCATCACAACCAAAGAAGACCACCTGCTGCATTCTGACCTGATTAAGGAGTGGCGCAACGGCATGCAACATGATATTAAAACGAGTGCCACATTCCCACTGTTTAAGTATATCAATATCACTCCCAGCATTGCCATTAAGGACAGGATGTATACCAACAAGATAATGAAGAGTTGGAACGATGATGATTATTCGGTAGAAAACGACACTGTTTACGGTTTCTATAATGTCTATAACTGGAATGCTTCCGTAGCTGCCAACACTACCCTGTATGGTTTCTACAAGCCGTCGCCATCTATCTTTGGAGATAAGATTATTGCTGTGCGCCACGTGCTTAAACCCAGCCTGAGTTTTAGCTACGCTCCTGACTTCGGTTCATCTTCTTATGGCTATTACGAGACCTACGTCAGGACTGACAAAGACGGCAACGTAAGTACTGTGCAATATTCGCCCTTTGCTCACTCCCTCTACGGAGTACCCGGCAGAGGACGAACAGGTAGTATATCAATGCAGTTGAGCAACAACCTGGAGATGAAAATACGCAGCGACCGTGACTCCACGGGCGAGAAGAAAATTTCGCTCATTGACGAGCTGAGCGGATCGCTGAGCTACAACATGGCGGCAAAGACCCGCAAGTGGAGCGACCTGACCACGCGTCTGCGACTAAAGCTGAGCAAAAGTTACACCTTCAGCATGAGCGCGACATGGGCTACCTACGCCTACCAGTTTGACGAGAAGGGCAACGTGGTGGTGGGCGACCGCACGGAATGGAGCTACGGCAGGTTCGGACGCTTCCAGGGCATGTCGCAGAATTTCTCCTACACATTCTCCAATGCCACCTTCTCGAAAAAGAAAAAGGAGGAGGAACGCCCCGCCAAGGAAGAAAACACCGACGATGAAGACGAGGACTACGAGGAACAAAACCTTGACCCCGAGTTGGCGGAAAACATGAACTATTCTCCCAAACTGAACAATAGACGCCCCGAGGTGGACGAATTTGGCTACTTGCGCTTCAATATTCCGTGGACGTTTACCGTATCCTATGGAGTGACAATGCGCGAAAACACTGCTGCCAAAATTAGAGTGAAAAACATGCGCTACCCTTATAAACTTACCCACACGCTCAACTTCTCTGGCAATGTACGACTCTCCGAGGGATGGAATATTAACTATGCCTCTGGATACGACTTCAACTACAAGAAGCTGTCCACCACCACGGCCTCGCTGATGCGCGACCTCCACTGCTTCTCAATGTCATGCTCGATAGTGCTAATGCCATACACCTCATTCAACTTCACTTTCCGTGCAAAGATGTCAACCCTAGCCGACGTACTGAAATGGGAAAAACGCTCATCCTACAGCACCAACATAGACTGGTACTAATTACCAGAGACTTTTCATAAATTTCAACTATCATACTGTTAACTTCCTATTATTTTCCCATCCTCCCCCCCCACTAGGGGGATAAGATAGAGCTTTTAACAAATCATGCAGTTCACCACACCGATAAAAGACTATGGTCATACTTTCCTGCTCAATGAGGACGACAATATACTGTCGCTCGGCTCATGCTATGCGCAGGTCATTGGTCAGCGAATGGCAGAACGCAAGCTCCATGTGCTGCTCAATCCCATGGGGATGCTCTATAATCCACGGAGCATCTTCCAGACTATAGACACAGCCATGAAAGTTACCGATGGTCAGACTACAGCACAAAATGCGGCAGGAAGCATGGTGTTCGAGGCCGCAGACCAAAGATGGTACTGCTGGCTTGCCTCGTCAAAGATTAGCGGAAAAAACCGCGAAGAGTGTATTGGTAATATGGCAGCCGCCCTGGAGGAAACTAGCCGAATGTTGATTAGTCTGGATGTACTGATGCTCACGTTTGGCACCGATCACTATTACACAACGACCTTGCAAGAGGGAAAAGAAGTGGTGGTAGCTAACTGCCACAAGATGCCAGCCAATATGTTTTGCGAGAAGACAATGACGACCGAAGATATAGCCGGAATCTTCGATTGCTGCCTCCGCCGACTTATTTCACTGAGACCTAAGCTGCGCGTCATTGTTACCATCAGCCCCTACCGCTACCTCAAATATGGGCTCCACAACAGCCAGCTCAGCAAGTCACGCCTTCTGCTGGCCACCAACACGATAGCCAACCACTATCAACAGGTCCACTACTTTCCGGCCTACGAGATAATGAACGACGAACTGCGCGACTACCGCTTCTACGCCGCCGACATGGTGCATCCCTCCGACGTGGCAGAACAGTATATATGGCAACAGTTCTGCACCAATTATATGGACACTCAGATGCAAATGCTAATGGCGCAACGTGAGAAAGAACTGAAAACACTCGCCCACAAGCCTATAAACAATTAACCGCCCTTCCCCAGCCTTCTACTCCAAAGAGATATTGAGGGTACCTTCGGGGCTCACTCCCTACTTCATTATGTCATACTCACTAAAAGATATTATAAACATTACAGGCTGCCAGACAATAGGTCCACTGGCCGACAGGTCCATTGACACCCTACTTACCGACAGCCGCTCGCTACTTAATACTGAGAGCACCCTCTTCTTTGCCATTACCACAAGCCACGGCAGTGGCAAATGCTATATCGACGAACTTTATGACAAAGGGGTACGCGCATTTGCTGTTGACGACTGCACTGACATCAACACCGACTCCATGGCCGATGCCACATTCCTCATCGGCAATACTATAGAGACCCTGCAAAAGTTAGCCTCCAGCCATCGCCGGCAACATGACAGCTTGCAGATGGTTGGCATCACTGGCAGCAATGGTAAGACCATAGTGAAAGAATGGCTCTATCAGCTTGTGGGGCACCAGCAACCAACCATACGTTCTCCGCGCAGCTATAACTCGCAGATTGGCGTCCCCTTGTCGGTAATGCTTATCAAGGACAACACCAGACTGGCCATCATCGAAGCAGGCATATCCTTGCCTGGAGAGATGCAGAAACTGGAAGCTGTAGTACGTCCGAATATCGTTGTGCTTACCAACATAGGTAGCGCACACCAAGAAAATTTCACATCCTTAAAGCAGAAGGCTAAAGAGAAGCTAATGCTGGCAGCCCATGCCGACAAGATTATCTATCCGAAGGAGGATGCCGTCATCACTGAAGTCATCGCCGAAATGCACATTGCCAAGGAAAAATTGTTTGGCTGGTCAGACAGGGACGACACAGCCCAACTCCACATTTCCAACATCGCAACCGATAATCATTATACGACCATTACCTACACCATTGCAGGCAAGGACCGCGGCACCTATACCATTCCCTTTATTGACAACGCCTCCATCCAAAACAGCATTACCTGTCTGGCCACAGCCATCAGCCTCGGCTACAACCACGCAGAAATCGCACAAAAGATGAAAGACCTTGAGCCCGTTGCCATGCGTCTGGAAGTCAAGGAGGGGCAGCGTAACCTCACACTCATCAATGACTCCTACAACTCTGACATCAACTCTCTCAGCATAGCCCTCGACTTCATGTCTCGCAGAGGAGCGGAACATCTATCTTCTGGCCATAATGACGACACACAAAAGGATAAAGCTGTACTCATTCTCAGCGACATACTGCAGAGCAGCGAAGACAAGTGCCAGCTCTATACCAACGTGGCAGAATTGGTGATGGCACACCATATTGATATGCTGATAGCCATAGGGCCTGAAATTGAGCCCTACCTCTCCCTATTTGCCATTCCCTACAAACATTTTGTCACCACCGACCAACTGCTGCAGAGTTGTCTGCTTGACTCCCTTCATGACTCTATCGTGCTGATAAAGGGAGCCAGAGCCTTCCGCTTCGACAAAGTCACAGCCCTGCTAGAGAAACGTGTACACGAAACCATCCTCGAGGTCAACCTCAATGCCGTAGTTGACAATCTCAATCACTACCGCTCCCTCATGAAACCCAACACCAAAATTGTCTGCATGGTCAAAGCCTCAGCCTATGGAGCCGGCAGCATTGAGGTAAGCAAAACACTGCAAGACCACAAAGTGGACTATCTGGCTGTAGCCGTGGCCGATGAAGGTGTGGCACTGCGACAGGCTGGCATTACCAGCCACATAATGATTATGAATCCGGAGATGACGGCCTTCCACGACCTCTTCGCCTACAATCTGGAGCCCGAGGTTTACAACTTCAATCTGCTCCAGGCACTCATCCATGCCGCCAAGCGCGAAGGCGTCACCCAGTTTCCCGTCCACATCAAGCTTGATACAGGCATGCACCGCTTGGGATTTAACCCCACCGCGGACATTGACCGGCTTATCGGTCTGCTGCATGAGCAGGATGCAGTAAAGCCTGTGAGCATCTTCTCTCATTTCGTAGGTAGCGACGGAGCACAGTTTGACGAATTTACCCACCAGCAGTTTGCCATCTTCGACAAAGCCAGCCGCCACATACAACAAGCATTCTCCCACCGCATCCTCCGCCATATCTGCAACTCGGCAGGCATTGAGCGGTTTCCGCAATACCATCTTGACATGGTGCGCCTCGGCATAGGCCTCTATGGCATCAATCCCTTCGACAACTCCGTCATCAACACCATATCCACCCTTCGCACTACCATCCTCCAAATTAGAGACGTGCCCCCCACCGACACCGTGGGCTATAGCCGCTGGGGGAAACTGTCACGGCCCAGCCGCATAGCCGCCATACCCATTGGTTATGCCGACGGACTCAACCGCCATCTGGGACGCGGCGTAGGCTACTGCCTGGTCAATGGGCAGAAGGCTCCGTATGTAGGCAATATCTGCATGGATGTATGCATGATTGATGTTACCGACATCGACTGCAAGGAAGGTGACAGCGTTGAAATCTTTGGCGAGAACCTGCCTGTCACTGTGCTCAGCAATCTGCTTGACACCATCCCTTACGAAATACTCACCTCCGTCAGCGAGCGGGTAAAAAGAGTGTATTACAATGATTGACCGCAAGACAATAGACCAAGTTTATCAGGCAACCGACATAGTTGACGTTGTCAGCGACTTCGTGTCCTTACGCAAATCGGGAGTCAACTATAAGGGCTTATGTCCCTTCCATGAGGAGAAGACTCCGTCGTTTGTCGTCACGCCATCCAAGGGCATCTGCCACTGCTTTGGCTGTCATAAGGGTGGCAACGCTATCAACTTCCTGATGCAAATCAACAACATGACCTACCCCGAGGCCATCCGATGGCTGGCTCGCAAATACAATATTGAGGTCATTGAAACCGGCATTGACGAGAAGGCTGGACAGGAGCGCAAGCACCGTGAGGCATTGCTCACCCTCAACCAGTGGGCCAACGAATACTTTCAGCGCACCCTTAACGACACTTCCGAAGGCCAGGGCATTGGCCTCACCTACTTCCGCAGCCGCCAGTTTCGCGACGACATCATCCACAAGTTTCAACTCGGCTACTGCCCCTCCTCCGGCTATGGTCTGGCCGATGCTGCTAGAGCCAACCACATCAGCACAGACAACCTTGTGGAGACAGGACTCTGCATCAAGACCAACAACGGCCGACTGCGAGACCGCTTCTTCGGTCGTGTCATATTCCCCGTCCACAACTATCTGGGCAAGATAGTTGCCTTTGGCGGCCGAATCTTGGAGAAGAAAGACAATGTCGGCAAATACCTCAACTCCCCCGAGTCACCCATCTACTCCAAAAGCAATGAGCTCTACGGCATCTACTTCGCCAAGCAGGCCATTCAGCGACAAGACTGCTGCTATCTTGTAGAGGGTTACACCGACGTTATCTCCATGCACCAATGCGGTATAGAGAATGTGGTGGCATCCTCCGGCACCGCCCTGACTCACGACCAAATAAGGCTTATCAAGAAATTCACCACCAATCTCACCGTGCTCTATGACGGCGACAACGCTGGCATCAAGGCATCGCTGCGAGGCATAGATATGCTGCTGGAACATGGTCTCAACATCAAGGTGCTACTCCTGCCTGACGGCGATGATCCCGATTCCTTTGCCCGCAAGCACACTGCAGAGGAATACACTACCTACATCAATCAGCACCAAGTGGACTTCATACGCTTCAAGACCGACCTCCTGCTGCGCGATGCCGGCACCGACGTACGCGCCAGGGCCACTGTCATCAACAATATTGCCGAGAGCATTGCGCGCATCGACGACACCATCACCCGCTCACTCTATATCACCGAGTGCGCCAGTCTTACCAGAGTACGCGAGGAGAACATCATTGAGGCTGTCAACTCCACACGCAATCGCCTAAAGCTGGCCAAGATACAGGAAAACATAAGGGATAAGGCTAGAAACGAAACAACCCAGCCACAGGAGAAGACAACAGCCCAAGAGGAGCAAAAGGTAGTCAGAAAAACACAGTCGCAGCTGGCAGTGGCAGAAGGTAACCTTATCAAGTTCCTTATACTCTATGGCGAGAAAGTGATAGGAGAATATGAGCAAAAAAACGGCACCACAAAGCCCGTCACCTTTGCCGAGTATGTCAATGCCATGATGACCAACGACGACCTCAACTTCACCAATCCTCTCTACAACTCCATCATGCAGGAGTTGCTCGATAACCTGGACAAGCCCTCATTCACAGCCAGCAACTACCTGCTCTCTCACCCCAACGACGCCATACGCAACTATGCCATGGCGCAGATTGCCGACTATTCCACTACTATCACTATAGACGAGAAAACCATCACCGCCCATCTTGACGAAACTGCCTACAAGCTGGTCAGCGAACTCACTCTCGCCACCATAGCCGACAAGATTACCGAACTAAGCCACCTCATCAACAGCGGTACACTCTCCGACGAACAGATGACCGAGAAAACCATAGAACTGGCCACCTATAAACAGGCACAGATTCAACTCAAGAATAATAAACGTTGAAAAGCCCCTCATTCCTCATTCCTAATTCTAAGCCTCTCCCTAACCCTCCCCTCAAGGGAGGGAACCCTGGCGCCAGAGTCCTCCCCTTGAGGGGGAGTTAGAGGGGGCTCTCCTAACTCCTAATTCCCAAATGCACATCGCCATACTCGACGCTCATCCGCTCAATCCCGGCGACCTGTCGTGGGAGCCACTTGAGCAGTTAGCCACCATCAGCATATATCCGCGCACGGCCCCGGCCGAAACCTACCAGCGAGCCAAGAACGCCGACATCGTCATAACTAACAAAGTCTGCTTCGACCGCCAGCTTATTGAGCGGCTGCCCCAGTTGCGTTGTATAGTCGTTACAGCAACGGGCTACAACGTGGTCAACCTTGAAGCCGCCACTGAGCACGGCATCATCGTTTGCAACGCCCCGGCCTACTCCACGGCCTCCGTGGCGCAGCACGTCTTCGCCCTGCTGCTCCACATAACCACCCACGCCGGCGACTATGCCCACGGCGTGAGCCAAGGCAGATGGGAGCAGAGTCCCGACTTCTGCTACATCGACCACCCCACCACAGAGCTAGCCGGAAAGACCCTGGGTATAGTTGGCTTTGGCAGCATAGGCTCAGCCGTGGCAAACATTGCTCAGGCAATGGGCATGCGCATCATAGCACTTACCAGCAAGGAGCCCCCGGCACTGCCGCCCTATACTGAAAAGGCCGACCTCACCGCCATTATGCAGCAGGCCGATATCGTCAGCCTCCACTGCCCTCTCACGCCTGACACTCGCCACCTTATAAATACACGCACGCTCGCGCACGCCAAGCACGGCATGGTGCTCATCAATACAGCCCGCGGCCCCCTCGTTGACGAGCAGGCAGTGGCCGAGGCACTGCGCAGCGGTCAGCTTGCCGCCTTTGGAGCCGACGTACTCAGTCAGGAGCCGCCTAAGGCCGACAACCCACTGCTATCCGCCCCCAATGCTTTCATCACTCCCCACATAGCGTGGGCCACCCTTGAGGCACGCCGTCGCCTCATGCAGATAACAATAGACAACATACGCGCCTTCATCAGCGGTCACCCTATTAATGTGGTAAGCCAATAACAAACCGCCTAAGCAGTAAAATAGCAAAATTGTACAATAGTCAAATCGTGAAATCCCTATGCCTTTCGAACTACCCACCTTCTATCAGATACTCGACTTCATCGGCACCCTGGCCTTCGCCATCTCCGGCACACGCCTCGCCGCAGCCAAGCATTTCGATCTCTTCGGGGCCTACGTGGTAGGTGTAACCACCGCCATCGGCGGCGGCACCATGCGCGACGTGTTGCTCGGCACCCAGCCCTTCTGGATGACCAACGCCTTCTACCTCATCTGCTCTGGCATCGCCGTGGTATGGGTGGTGCTGTTCCGCCGCCACCTTGTGCGTCAGGACAACACGTGGTTCCTGTTCGATACCATCGGCCTTGCCCTCTTCACCGTGGTAGGCATAGAGAAGACGCTCGCCTTCGGTCTGCCCATGTGGTGCGCCGTCATCATGGGAGCCATGACCGGTGCTGCCGGCGGCATACTGCGCGATGTGCTCATCAACGAGGTGCCCCTCATCTTCCGCAAGGAGATTTATGCCCTGGCCTGTGTGCTCGGCGGCATCGTCTTCGCCATCTGCCACAAACTCGGCCTCGACCACAATATCACCGCCATCATTGCCGGTTCATCCGTAATCATCATGCGCCTGCTGGCGGTAAAGTACCACCTCTCCCTGCCCAAGCTAAAAGTAGAAGGAACCAAAGAGGGAGAATAGCGACTGAATGCGAAGCCTTCGCGAAGATTTCGTCGGTGGTCGCGCCGTCTTGAAAGAGGCTGGGCCTCTTTAGGCGCGGGCCGACATTAAGAAATCTGAGAGCTTTGGCGGCAATCTAAGAGCCTTGAAACGAAATCTAAGAGCCTTGAAACGCAATCTAAAGGCCTGGAAAATGACGGCTCCAGACTCTTAGATTATTTTTCCACGGAGTTAGTTTATTTTTCCACGGAGTTAAAACTTTTTTCAAGGCTCTCAGATAAAAATATAAGGATAACGTAACATTTTTAGGTGTTACGTTTGTTACGTTTGTTACGTTTTCCGTAACAAACGTAACATATGTAACAGGTAACATCAATTAAAAAACATTTTTCCCTAAATTAAAATTTTTATCTCTTTGAAAATCAAAGAGATACCTTTCTTTCAAATTATATATTATATATTTAATATAATATATAATTCTATAAGATAGCCTACGGCTAGTTTAAGGATAGGTAACATTTTTAGGTGTTACGTTTGTTACGTTTGTTACGTTTTTACTCTGCATCGTCGCCTTGGTCGCCCTTGGGGTTGATGAGTGACTGGATGAAGTTGGTGGTGCTCTCTATCTCCAGGGGTGTGAAGAGCGAGGGGTTGGCCAGATAGCGATTGTAGCCGGAGCGTGAGCCTATGTCGCCTGTACTAAAGACGGAACTCCGGACGTAACGATAATTTAGTCACTGTCTTCTCTTTCTTTCTCTCCCTCTGCCGTGAGGCACGGGGAGTTTTTTTTTGCGGTTAAAGATTGTTAATTCTATTGTTTATTTAACAAAAGTATGTTAAATTTGTATCGACTTTCGCGAGGTCATGTGAGTGTTTATGTTTCGTTAAATCAAAAAAATTAATCATTATGGCTGGAACAATTCGTACTGGTATAGTTCAGCGCAGTACCATTGGCGGCGGCAAGAAGCTGTACGCCATCGGCCTGCACTACTCCAACATCAAGGATGAGGACCTGATAAGCCACATGCAGACCAACTCGCAGATCAGCCTTGCTGCTGCGGTGGCTGCCGTCAAGGCTTTCAAGGCTGTGCTTGCCACCTTCCTTGTGAATGGCCACACCATCGTGGTGCCGCGCTTCGGCACTTTCTCCCTCACTCTCAGCAGCAAGCGGATCGCGGACACGCGCCCTGCCAAGACTGAGACGGATGCTGAGAAGGAGCAGATGCGCAAGTTCCTTGCAAACCTGGTCAACGGCTTCAGGGGTGTGAAGGTGCGCTACACGCCCACCGCTCAGGTGAGCGTAGCAGCTAAGTCTGCTAAGTTCCAGGGAATCCTCATCGACGATACGGTGGGGCCTAATCCCTAAGGACTGACGTGTGTTGTTAACTAAAGTTATTAATCTCAAAATCTGAATTACTATGGCAAAGATTCTTTCTGTTAAGGAGCATAGCGGTCGCCTTGGATACAAGGTGCGCAGCAAGGCGGATGAGGATACCGGCGCTAAGGAGGCGTACGGCTATCTGATTCCCTACAGCAAGCTGGACAAGCAGTTCATCCTGCGCTGGGCCAGCAGCTTCGTCAACATGACTGAGGCTCAGATGGAGACTGGCTTCGCTGCCCTCAGCGAGGCAATGCAGTACTTCGTGCTCAACGGTCACTCCGTGACTCTTGACGGCCTCGGCACATTCTCCTTCTCTACCAAGACTGGCATCTGGGACGAGAAGACCAAGAAGTGGAAGTCGGCTGGCAAGGACAGCATGAGCGCGGTGAGCGCCGATGACATCAGGGGACTTTACGTCCGCTTCCGTCCCGCCGCAGGGCTGGCCCAGACTCTGGGCAGTGCCAAGTTCTTCAATGTTGAGGCT
>CADAJV010000067.1 GCA_902788275.1 uncultured Bacteroidales bacterium
TAAAAATAAAGTTAAATGGTATGAGCCCCGTACAATCACGGATAAAGTTCATAAAGAAGAACAATATGTTTAACGTCCAACTTTAGGGGTTCACTTCAAGATAGAGGGGGTGGCCCATAGGGCCGGGGGCGTATGATACTAACTTAAAAAAGCGACCCAGCCATAAAATAGAGAAAATTGGTCAGTCTGCCGGCATCTGGCTGAGGTAGTCTGATGGCGACTTGCCGGTGCAAGCCTTGAAGGCGCGATAAAAATTGCTGCGGCTGGAGAATCCCACGCTGTTGATGAGTGCGTCGATGGTCTGCTTGTCAAGGTAGCCGCTGTCTATTAGCGTGATAGCCTTCTCCACTCGCAGAGCGTTAACCCACGACTTGAAGTTTGTGCCGCGGCAGCTGTTGATGGCTGCCGAGACTGTGCGGTAAGACATGCCCACCTTTACCGCCACCTCCTCGGCGGTGAGGTCGGCCTTGGAGAAGAGCTGCTGCTCAGCCATCAGGGTTGTGAGCCTGTCCATCAGCTGCTGCTCAGCCTCGGTGGGACCTGCCTCAACGGTATCGGCAACCACATTGTCTGTCAGCATCGTCTCTATGCGCTCAAAGGTATAGACGTAATTGATGAAGCGGATGGCAAAGACGGAGTAATAGACAATGACCACCGACGTAAACAGCATATTAGTCAGGCCAGACGGATAGAGGGCGCAGAGCAACGCCATCACGCCTACGGCCAGGGCGGTGAAGAATGAGCGCTTCACCCAGTATAGACGCTTGCGTTCGCCGTCGGAGAAATAGTTGTCCATGCGGCGTTCGTAGCTGCGATAGCGGCGGCAGAACAGTATGATATACTCCACCATCTTGCATAGATAGAAGAGCGCCAGCAGCAGGAAGATGAGCCTGCCGCGTGTGCCGCCGAGCAAGGCGAAGACCGCAAAGGCTGCCACCGCCGGCAGCAGCACCGTGGCTGTCTCGCGTACAAAGCGCCGCCAACTGAAGAAATGCACGTCGGTCAGCGTGGTGAGAGCATAGGTGAAAAGGAAGGCCTGCAGTATGCCGATGGTTATCATCAGCATCTGCTGCACTGCCAGCGGCATGTCGCCGCCGCGCTTGCAGACCGTCTCGCCCACCAGCGCCATGAAGAATACCAGGTAGGTAACGCCCATCACCGAGCGTGCCATACGATAGCCGTGCAGTCCCTCGCGCGCGGGAACCTTTATAAATATATAGCATAGTCCCAGGCCCAGCGTCAGGCCTGTCAGCACTAAGGTCAGTATTTCGTTAAGCTGTGAAAGCATCCCGGCAAGATGTTCAGGTGTGTCCTAAAAATCAGTTTCAGGTTACTCAGTGAGTGTTCAAGGTGCGAAATTACAAAAAAAACAGAAAGTAGGACAAAGAAAATGCCCCGTTTTTGACAGCACTGCCCGTTTTCCCTGTTTATAGTCGGCTTCATAGGGCGGGCCTATCTTAACTTTTTCTCCGCGCAGGACTTTGCTGCTAATCCTAAATGTGTCCCACTTTGCGCATTGTTGGACACCTTGCACACCCATGCGAGGCAACATCTGTAGATGTTTTTGGTATTTTTGCATGGTAAAATGCGCAAATACTAATTTCAAAACCCAATAGCTATGACATTTAGATTTACCCTGCTTGCAGCGCTGGCTGCACTGCTGCTGCCCTGCACCCTGCGGGCGCAGAGCACCACGGAGGCCGACGACCCCGAGTCCTCCCAAATCTACATCACCTTCGCCCCCGACGGCGAGGCCACCACGGTGGAGAGCGTCAAGGTGACCAACCTCTCCTATCCCGACATTGAGCCGGTCACCCTCAGCGGCACCGATATCCTGCTGCTCGCCAAGAACTTCGACGACGATGACCCTACGGCCATCGGCGGAGCCCTTGACGCCGGCATCGCTGAGCCCATCCTCACCCCTAACCCGTCGATGGCCGACGGCACCCTGCTCTTCGACGCCAAGACGGCAGGCCCCGTGCGCGTGAGCATCTACACCACCGGCGGCGTGCTCCTCGACCAGCAGACCGTGCAGGCCGAGCAGGGCCGCAACAAGGTGTTCATCCCCTCGCAGATGGCAGGCATCTACATTGTCAATATCAAGGGCCAGGGCATCAACTCCAGCACCCGCTGGGTGTGCGGCGGTGAGGGCGCAGGCCTCGGCGGCCAGATAGCCCTGGGCGGTGCTGCCCAGTGGGCGGCTCCGGCAGCCAGTTTCCCGGAGGCCGACGATGCCACGGAGCCATCGCTGCCTGCCAACGTGGTCATCATGGACTTCCATGAGGGCGACGTGCTGCGCTTTGAGGCCACCAGCGGCGAGATGACCACCATCGTGGTCAACGCACCCGAGCGCACCCACAGCATACCCTTCTATTTCTTCCCTTGCAAGGATGTCAGCGGCAACACCTATCCCATCATCGAGGCCGGCGGTCTCCTCTGGATGGCCGAGGACCTGCGCGCCATGAACAAGCTGAACAATGTCAGCTTCTTCTATGAGGACGAGGACACCGAGTGGGCGAGCGCTGCGCAGAACAAGGAGTCCACCTCCATGGCCATGGTGGCCGGCGACGGTGACGACGACATCTACTACACCTACGCCGCTGCCCGCAACGCCCTGCCCGAGGGCTGGAGCCTGCCTACGCTGACCGAGCTCGACGAGGTGGTGCGCAACCTGGGCGGCTATGCCGTGGTGGGCGACAAGATGAAGCGCGCCGGCGACCGACAGTCGTTCCGCGAGAAGCGCACCGCCCTGCCTGACTCCCTGCAGCTGCGCATCACTCCCAAGGGATACATCGGCGAGGACGGCAAGGTGACCGACACCAACAGCGGATATGTCCTGACCGACACACGCGAGAACCGCAAGGCAGTGTATATGAAGATAGTCAACGGCAGCAATGCCGCCATCATCACCCCCGAGGGCCTGCCCAGCTATGCCGCTGTGCATGTGCGCGGCGTGCGCCCCGCTCCCAGCTCCTATGCCAAGATGATTGACAAGCTCTCTGTCGGCACGGGCGCCAAGAGCCCCGCCTTCGTAATGGCTGACGGCGAGGAGCCCCAGATCAACCCCTTCACCGGAGAGGTCAACCCCTATACCGGCACACCCTACGGAGCATACTACACCGTCGATAACTCCATGAAGTGGATGTTCGCCGACATCAAGGGACAGCGTTTTGCCTACGACCAGAACTATGCGAATGAAAACCATGGCACCTACCGTTATGACAACACACAGTTCGCGCAGATGGCTCCCGCCGACAGCTGGGCGAAGGATGACGCAGGGAAGTTCCTCAACATTACCTATCTGAAGAAGATGTGTGCGCAGAAGAAGGCCGACGGCACCTACCACACCTTGAAGGTGACCTTCGACCAGAGAGTGCGCGCCCCCGAGGTTGACAACGCTTGGAAAGACAAAGGAGTTAGGTGGTTGGCCCGCGATATAGAGAATCGCCCGGGCTCGCTCATCTTGCAGGAGTACGGCAATCAGGAGCAGGGCTTTGCCCTGCAGCGCACCATCACCCTGCCCGGCACATATTCTATGGTGGAGGTGTATGGCTCCGAAAGATATTATGCCGATAGTAATGGAATGTTTGCGTACAGCGGCGAGGATGGTACCGGTAACGGCGCTGTTGGTGATAAAATTTTAGGTGACGATATGTCCCTTAATGAGTTCTATATGAAGCGTATGAACCTGCTCTGTGCCGATTTCAACCAGGATGGCACTGACGACATCGTGGTGGGCTTCTGCGGCAAGTGGATGGTGCTCGACGGCAACGACTACACCACCGTGCTGGCCCAGCGCACCTTCCCCACCGACTGCGTGCGTGCCTGCGTGGGCGACCTCGACGAGAACGGCTACGCCGACCTCGGCTTCATCTATCAGCACAACAATCAGATTAACGTGCGCGTGCTGATGGACGACGTGAGCAAGATGGACGACACCCAGAACCCCGACATCGATGTTGCTGCCACCTACGCTGCCACACTGCCCGTGGCAAAGGACGGCATCTCATCGTTCCTCGACATCAAGTTTGGCGACATTGCCAACACTGGCAACAGCGTGCTATGTCTGGCCGTGCCCTTTGCAGAGACGCTGAAATCCACATTCTATGTCCTGAACAGAGGAGCCGGCAACATGCTCAATCAGACCTATAAGCTGGACGAGCAGAATATTAGGGTAAGAACAGCATCTCATAATTTGGATAAGGGTAAGGTGTACAAAAACACCTACAGCTATCCCAACAGCACGCTTGCCGTGGTTCACACCCGCGGATTGGGCGAGCGTCCCGACGTGCTGCTGCACAACGGACTCTATCGCCTGGGTGACGACAACCAGTTTGTGCCCGTAAGGATAGAGGGTGAGCTTAACAACCAAACCATCGATGCCGTCATCCCCAGCGACTGCGTGGGCGTGGGGCGCTTCTCCGCTGACCTGCCCGACGGCTACGAGCAACTGGCTTATCTCGGAAACTATTATAATAGCGTAGAAGAGAATATGATTCTCCTTACCGGTTTTGGCACCGCCCAAGGTGCGGCTGCTTCGATATGCGCTAATGTGCTGACACCTGTGCCGTCTAACGGAACAATGAAACGAACAGCTGGAGCTGCTAAAGCTTCTACATTTATAGGTAAGTACAGCAAAACTTTCTTTGACATATATTCTATTCCAATCTTCTGCGCCTATTTCCCTGCCTTCTGTGCTACGTCCTACAGCGACCTGAATGTACGCCGCTACAAGTTTGAGTCTTGCCAGGCCACGATGAGCGAGCCGCGCATCAAGTTCGCTCTCGCTGCCGCTCCCTACTGGGAAAAGGTGCCCGAGGGCTACCCCAATGCCGGCGAGGAGTATGTTTACGGCGACATAGGCCCCACCACCGAGTGGAGCAGGTGGACCTCCACCACCACCGGTAAGGAGAACACCAACAGCACCTCCGCCTCACTAATCTTCGGCTATGAGTACGAAGCCAAGGTGTCCGTCTTCGGCATGGAGATAGCCAGGTACGGCTTCGAGTTTGAGTCCAACCTCAACTGGGAGTGGGAGAACAGTGTAGCCAAGACCGACACCTGGACCTACGAGTCGGGCTGCACCGCCGGCCGCGACAACAAGGTGGGCCTCACCATGACGCCCGTATGGCTCTACACCTACCGCTGCGTTGATAGCACCGACCCCGACGAGGTGGGCACCACCCTTGTATGCGGCGTGCCGACCTATCCGCGCGACCTCGAGCTCAGCGAGGCTGACTACATGCTGCTGCGCGGCGACCGCAAGGACATTCCCGACCTCCGCGAGGTATTTAAGAACGAACCCGGCAACCCGCTCAGCTACATGAGCGACCCCGCACAGGTGAAGTCCACCGGAGGAATCCTCTGGAGCAACAATGACCAGAACCAGTACTCCACCACCGGCTCCGACGGCACCAAGTACTTCTCCATAGAGGTGAGCGACGAGACCGCCAACACCACCAAGAACACCTTCGGCTTCGACATGAAGCTCGTGGGCTTCGCCGGTGCCTTCGGCCACACCGTCAAGGCCGGCTTCGGAGCAGGCTACTCCCACGGCTGGAGCACCATCTACAACACCGGCTCCGGCACCAAGGTGACCGGCTGCCTGCCACTGCCCAGAAGGCTCGGCGACGTGCCGATGTTCGACTGGAACATGTGCCGCTACACCGTCAAGGTCGGCGGACAGGAGTTCCCCGTTGTCAACTACATCGTGAAGAACGTCCGCAAGGGCAACTAATTAGTTGATAGTTGATAATTGATAGTTGATAGTTGACAATTGATAGTTGATAATTGATAGTTGATAATTGACGGTAAGCGGTTCCTCCGGACTTGGCAATAAACCTCAAACCTCAAATAATTAACATTTGACGAGCAACTATAGCGTACAATCGCAGAGCCCAGCCCCCTCGGCTGGGCTCTGATTGTGTCTATTGCAGTGTTCAAGAAACTACGAATTATACTAATTATACGAATAATCTGTGAAATCTGTGAAATCTGTGTGAGAAAAAGAAGACTACGAATTATACGAATGCCGAAGGCATCGCAAGAAATTGCTTTTGAGCAATGTTCTCCTAAGCGAGCAGCTTGCCAGTGGTCGCGCCATCGGCGCGGTCTGGCATAAAAAGCTGCGAGAGCGCAGCGGCAATTTTCCGAAAAAAATCTGTGAAATCTGCTTCCTCTGCGTAAATCTGCGTGCCGCGAAGCGGCTTATTGAGAATTTTGCACTCTGGGGGGGGAGGGCGTATGAGAGTAACTCCAGTTGGCCTTTCTGGCAAGATCAGAAAAAACAGGTGAAATATTGTTGTCTTTTTTAGAAATTTAGTATTTTTGCAGCGAAATATAATCATAATTGTATGAATACTATATCCATGAATAATTTGTGGAGCTATTTGGAAGGGCTCTCGCTGACATCGGCTAATCAACGGTGGCTTGGCAAGAAACTCATCAAGGCTTCCGCTGCTAAGACTTCCAAAACAGAAGAAGAGAAGAAACTGAAGAAGCTTGATTCTCTGTTTGGAGTATGGGCAAACACCCCTGACGGTGAGCAAATAGAAAAAGTGATTCTTGATGCTCGCACTGCTGACTATGAGCGTGAAGTAGCGTTAATGGATGATTGAATATGGCAAGGAAGTATTTGCTTGATACAAATATCTGCGTCTTCTGCCTACGTGGAAAGTTCGAGATAAATCGCAAGATTGCTCGTGTCGGCATTAACAATTGCTTCTTGTCTGAGATTACTGTGGCTGAACTTTATTACGGAGCAGAAAATAGTAGCAATCCAAAGAAGACAATGCATGAAACAGAGCAATTTATCAGCCTGTTCCATGTCATTCCTTTCAGTAAAGCCCTTCATGTGTACGGAAAAGAGAAAGCTTTTCTTAATTCTGCCGGGCGTAAGATAGAAAACTTCGACATGTCAATTGGTGCAACTGCCTTGAAGCATAATATGGTTATGGTAACTGACAATGTGGAGCATCTGGGACGCATTCGCGGAATAGAAATAGAAAATTGGAAACTTAACGAACCCATAATTTAGCCGAAACGATATAAAGCCAATAAATATGGTAATGTTAGAGCCCAGCCGTGAAGACTGGGCTCTGCTTGTGTCTATTGCAGTGTTCAAGAAACTACGAATTATACGAATGCCGAAGGCATCGCGAGAAATTGCTTTTGAGCAATGTTCTCCTAAGCGAGCAGCCTGCCAGTGTTCGCGCCATCGGCGCGGTCCGGCATAAAAAGCTGCGAGAGCGAAGCGGCAATTTCACGAAAAAATCTGCGTAATCTGCTTCCTCTGCGTAAATCTGCGTGCCGCGAAGCGGCTTATTGAGAATTTCGCGAGCAACTTTTGAGAATTTTGTTTGGCGAAATTGAGAATTTTGTTTACCTTTGCAGCACGAAAATCAAAGAGTTATGTTCAAGAGAGCGCAATATAAGGAATTGGAGTTGAGGCTGAGAGAGCAACGAAGCAAGATACAAGTTATCTCCGGCCCTCGACAAGTAGGCAAATCTACGATGGTCAAGCAGGTGCTTCAAGAGACAAGCATAGCCTATATGCTGGTAAGTGCTGACGATGTAAACCATAGTGATACAGGCTGGATAAGCGAGGTATGGGATACGGCTCGTGCTCGCATGAAGATGACCTCCGCACAGGAATACCTGCTGGTGATAGACGAGATTCATAAGATAGACAACTGGAGCGAGGCTGTCAAGAAGGAGTGGGATAAAGATACATTTTATGATGTAAACTTGAAGGTTGTAATTTTAGGTTCGTCGAGACTGTTACTGAAAGATGGTTTGACAGAATCGTTGGCTGGCCGTTACGAACTGATAAGGATGCCGCATTGGAGCTTTGGAGAGATGCGCGAGGCGTTTAATATGGATGTTGACCAGTATATATTCTTCGGCGGTTATCCTGGCGGAGCAATGTTTATCCATAATGAGCGCCGATGGCGTAAATATATAAAGGACAGCATTGTCGCTCCGGCGATAGAAAAAGATGTGTTGCGCACAAAGGTAGTGTACAAGCCTGCGTTGATGAAGCAATTGTTTGAGCTAGGTTGTGCCTACTCCGGCGAAGAACTGTCGCTGAATAAGATGTTGGGCCAGCTACAGGATGTGGGAAACGTGACGACCTTGGCAGGATATTTGACAACGCTCGATGAATCGAGATTGTTGTGCGGCTTAAAGAAATATGCCTCCGACAGTGCGCGCAAATATAATTCTGTTCCTAAGTTGATGGTTTATAATACGGCTCTTTTTTCTGTGCAGGGCGCACTATCGTTCGGCAAAGCCTATACTACTCCGAGCCTTTGGGGGCGATGGGTGGAGAGTGCGGTCGGTGCTCATCTTCTAAATCAAGCAGACGAATATGACTACAGACTGTATTATTGGCGCATGAAGAGTAATGAGGTAGATTTTGTCATTGAGCACAACAGACAGTGTATAGCCATTGAGGTAAAGAGCGGTAGACGGACGATGAACAATGGGCTTGTAAGGTTTCAGGAGCAGTTTCATCCCGTACGTTCTTTTGTCGTAGGCTCTGGAGGTGTTCCAATAGAAGAGTTTCTTATGTGGGACATTGGTAAATTAATTGACAACTTTGAAAATTGAAGTTTGTCGGATTTTTTGGTGTTTCCGAAAAAAGGCTAAAAGGACGAAAAACCCGAAAAATATTTTCGTATGTTTCGTTTTTTAGGGTTGTTTCGGAATTAAGCGAAAAAGAAAAAAATCTGCGTAATCCGCTTCCTCTGCGTAAATCTGCGTGCCGCGAAGCGGCAATTTTCCGTAACTGTGCCTCCTGCGGAGTCAAGTTACTCCATCTCGGCATAAAAAGAAAATACATTTTCTTTGTTCTGCCCTCGATTTTCCGTAACTGTGCCTCCTGCGGAGTCAAGTTACTCCATCTCGGCATAAAAAGAAAATACATTTTCTTTGTCCTGCTCTCGATTTTCCGTAACTTTGTAGCACAATACAAAATCATTAAAATAATAACGGTTATAATGAAGAAATTATTTGTAGCAATAGTATCGCTGCTGATGGCAGCCACTGCCTCATGGGCAGGCAAGGATATTGATTTCAGGAGTGCGGTGAGCGGAGCCTTCTGGGCTGACCAGCTCTATGGCATCAAACCGCTCAACGACGGCGAGTCCTACGCTCGCGTAAGCCCCGACCGCAAGAGGATTGTGCGCTACTCCTTCAAGACGGGCGAGGAGGTAGGCACCATCCTTGACCTCAACACGGCGAAGGGCGAGAAGCCCGCTAGCTTTAGTGACTATATCATGGCGCCCGACGAGAGCCGCATCCTGCTCCAAACAAACACCAAGGCTATCTACCGCCGCTCCAAGACGGCAGAGTATTACGTCTATACTGTGGCCAACAACACCGTGGAACGTCTCTCCAAGGGCGGTCCCCAGCAGGAACCCCTCTTCTCGCCCGACGGCAACCAGGTGGCCTTCGTGCGCGACAACAACCTCTTCCTCGTGAAGCTGCTCTTCAACAACAGCGAGAGCCAGATCACCGAGGACGGCAAGTTCAACTACGTGCTCAACGGCATCCCCGACTGGGTATATGAGGAGGAGTTCAGCTATAGCCGCGCCTTCGACTTCAGCGCCGACGGCAAGATGCTGGCATGGGTGCGCTTTGACGAGAGCGAGGTGCCCCTCTATGAGATGCAGATGTTTAAGGGTCTCAGCCCCGAGTACACCGCCAATGCCTCCTATCCCCACGACTACAGCTATAAATACCCTGTGGCAGGCGAGCCTAACAGCAAGGTCAAGGTGCTCACCTACGACATCAAGAGCCATGTCACCCGCACCATGGCCGTGCCCCTCGACAGCGACGGCTATATTCCTCGCATCAAGTTCACCGAGACGCCCGACCAGCTGGCCATCGTAACCCTCAACCGCCACCAGAGCCGCATGGATATCTACATGGGCGATGCCCGCTCCACGGTGTGCAAGCTGATACTCAGCGAGAAGGACGACCGCTATGTCAAGGAGAACGCCTATGAGCGCCTCCAGTTCTTTGGCAACAACTTCGTGCTGCAGAGCGACCGCTCGGGACAGAGCCAGCTCTACTGGTACAGCACCACTGGCCAGCTCCTCCGGCAGGTAACCAACCAGCCCATGGAGGTGTGCGACTTCTACGGCACAGACCCCGAGCGCAAGACTTTCTATTACAGCGCCAAGGACGGTGACCCCACCCGCACAGCCGTCTTCGCCACCGACCTCGGAGGCAAGACACGCAAGCTCTCCACTGAGATCGGCAGCAACTCCGCCACCTTCAGCACCACGATGAAGTATTTCATCAATGTATATAGCAACCTCACCACGCCGCCTGTCACCACCCTGCGCAACAATGCCGGCAAGGTGCTCAAAACACTTATTGACAACCGCGACCTGCGCGAGCGCGTGGCTACCTATAACATGCCGCAGAAGGAGATGTTTACCTTCACCACCAGTGAAGGCGTGAAGCTCTACGGCTGGATGATGAAGCCCGCCGACTTCGACCCCTCCAAGAAGTACCCCGTGATAATGCACCAGTACAGCGGTCCCGGCTCACAGTCGGTCAGCGACAGCTGGGGCGCAGGCTCCAATGGTGCCGGCGGTTCCTATGAGGCTTATCTCTGCAGCCAGGGCATCATTTGTGTCACCGTTGACGGACGCGGCACCGGTGGCCGCGGCCGCGACTTTGAGAAATGCACCTATCTGCACCTCGGTCAGCTGGAGAGCAAGGACCAGGTGGAGGCAGCCCTCTGGCTCGGCCAGCAGCCCTATGTCGATAAGGACAACATCGCTATCTGGGGATGGAGCTATGGCGGATTTAACACCCTTATGAGCATGAGCGAGGGTAGGGGAGTGTTCAAGTGTGGTGTGGCTGTGGCTCCGCCCACCAGCTGGCGTTACTACGACACTGTCTATACGGAGCGCTATATGCGTACGCCGCAGGAGAACTCCGGCTACGACGACGATGCCCTCAGCCGCGTAGATAAGCTCCACGGCAAATTGCTTATCTGCCACGGTCTGGCTGACGACAATGTGCACGTACGCAACACCTACGAGTACGCCGAGACCCTTGTGCAGGCCGACAAGCAGTTTGAGATGCAGCTCTACACCAACCGCAACCATAGTATCTATGGCGGCAACACCCGCATACATCTCTTCACCCGTATAACGGACTTCTTCCTCAGCAATCTCAAGCAATAAGTTTTATGTCATACGCCCTCCCAGGCCCCTTTACGGGTCAAATGGCATACACTGAAAGAAATTACCAGAAATATATCAGAAATTTTGAAGTAACTTTCATACGCCCTTGTTTTTAATGTTAATTTCATACGCCCCCGCCCTTTCAGGGCACCCCCTCTATCTTGAAGTGCACCCAAAAAGTTGGACACAAAACCTAAGAGGAGGAAAGCTATATGCGACATTCATTAGAAGAGAAACTAAGTGTTGT
>CADAJV010000068.1 GCA_902788275.1 uncultured Bacteroidales bacterium
ATGGTTATAGGTTATAGGTTATTGGTTATAGAAGCCAAGTCCGGAAAGTAATTTTCAATTTTCAATTCTCAATTTTCAATTTACTAACGTCCTCTATCTAGTAGTTAAGAAGTTAAGTAGTTAAGTAGTTAAGCCGTTACTCATGACTATCTCCCTCTATAACCTATAACCAATAACCTATAACCTTTCATCTGCCTTCTATCTCCTTTTAACTACTTCTATCTCCAAAATTATTAAAAATTAGAAATAAAACCGAAACACTTGCACTACTTTCGAAATTATTAACTGCCTACTGCTCTTATCTCACAAAGTTTTCTTAATTTTGCATAACAAATCTATATTTGAGAATTAGTTGACAAGTCTGGAAGAATGATTAGAGGTTAGCACTTCTAGGTTATAGATGCCAGGTCCGGCAACTCTCGAATGCCGTAGGCATCGCGAAGACTCTGTCAGTGGTCGCGTCAGCGGCGCGGGCTGACAAAAAGAGTCTGAGAGCGAAGCGGCAACTTTCGAACTTTTATAATAGTAAACCGCAAACTCTCAATTTTCTGATGTGTAAGGATTGTCATCATCACGAGCACCCCTGCCATGAGGGCCACGATCACCACCACCATCACGAAGGTGGCATGCGACACAAGCTGCTGCTAATCTGTGCTGCAGCAATGCTACTGGCTGTCGCTATGGTTGTTGACAACTCTCAAACTGTCGAACTCTCAATGCTTCTCCGCCTGCTGATGTATATGGTGCCTTATCTGCTGGTGGGGCATGAAACATTGATGGAGGCTGCTGAGGGTTTGGCTCACGGCCGCTTGTTTAACGAACATTTCTTGATGTCTGTCGCTACTATGGGGGCTATGGCTATTGGGTTCTTGCCGGGCGGCGAGCCGCAGTTTGCGGAGGCGGTGTTTGTGATGCTGTTCTTTCAGGTTGGCGAGCTGATGGAGGGCTACGCCGAGGGGCAAAGCCGCAGGGGGATTGCCCAGCTAATGGATATGCGTCCCGACTTTGCTCACGTAATACGCAACGGCGAGGTGCTGACCCTGAGCCCTGACAAGGTGGAGGTCGGCGAGACTGTTGTGGTGCGCCCGGGCGAGAAGGTGGCCCTTGACGGCGTGGTGACGGAGGGCTGCTCGCAGCTCAACACCGTGGCGCTGACGGGCGAGAGCATGCCGCGGCCGGTGGGCGTGGGTGACGAGGCTCTGTCGGGCTGCATCAACATGCAGGGATTGCTGATGGTGAGGGTGACGAAATCGTTCGGCGAGAGTACGGCGAGCAGGATCATCGCCATGGTGGAGGACGCGGCTGAGCATAAGTCGAAGAGCGAGGCTTTCATCACGCGCTTTGCAAGGATATATACTCCCATAGTGGTCTTTGCGGCCATCGCCATTGCCATCATCCCGCCCCTGCTGTCCAACGGTCAATTATCAATTGTCAATTCTCAACTGTCAATTGTCAACGGTCAATGGGTAGAGTGGCTTCGCAGAGCTCTGATGTTTCTGGTAGTGTCGTGTCCCTGTGCCTTGGTGATCAGTGTGCCGCTGACGTTTTTTGGCGGCATTGGCGGTGCCTCGCGGCAGGGCATACTGGTGAAGGGGGCAAACTTCCTTGACAAACTAGCTGAAGCCGACACGGTAGTCTTCGACAAAACAGGCACCCTGACATGCGGTCAGTTTGCGGTGACGGCTGTTCACCCCGACCGGTGCGACGAACAGCGGCTGCTGCATCTGGCGGCGCACGTGGAGCACTACTCCACCCACCCTATCGGCGCTGCTCTGCGTGATGCTTTTCCAGAGGAGGCTACCGACGGATGCCATATAAATAAGGTGGAGGAGATTGCGGGCCAGGGCATTAGGGCCGAGGTGGAGGGCGAAACGGTTTGCGTGGGCAACTCTAAGATGATGGACGCCATTGGTGCTAAGTGGCACGAATGTCATCACGGCGGCACAATGATTCACGTAGCTATCAACGGCGATTATGCCGGCCACATCATTATCAACGACAGGGTGAAAGAGGACAGCGTTGCGGCCATCAGGGACCTCAAGGAGCTGGGAGTAAGCCGCATTGTGATGCTTACGGGCGACGGCCGTGACTCTGCCGACAGCGTGGGACGCGAGTTGGCTCTGGATGAATGGCACAGCGAGCTGCTGCCTGCCGACAAGGTGACCATTGTGAAAGGGCTGAAATCCCCGGTCTTTGTTGGTGACGGCATTAACGACGCTCCGGTGCTGGCCCTGGCTGACGTGGGCATTGCCATGGGCGGTCTTGGCTCGGATGCTGCCATAGAGGCTGCTGACGTGGTGCTGATGGACGATAAACCGTCGAAGGTGGGTACCGCTATACGGATAGCCCGCCGCACTCTGGGCATTGCCCGCCAGAATGTATGGTGGGCTATTGGCGTGAAAGTGGCGGTGATGGTCCTGGCGTTCCTAGGCTTGGCCAGCATGTGGATGGCGGTGTTCGCCGACGTGGGGGTGACGGTGCTGGCAGTACTGAACGCGATGAGGGCACTGAGAAATTAGGCAATGCCGAAGGCATCGCGAGAAGTTGCTCTTCGAGCAATGTTCTCTTTGAGAGAGAAGTTGCTCTTCGAGCAATGTTCTCTTTGAGAGAACTGCTCGTCGGTTGTCGTGCCGGGGTCCCCTATGGGGAATGAAGAAATGCATTCGTTGCACAGCAACGGTGCCGATATCAAAGAGCAGTGAGAGCGAAGCGGCAATACCTAGGTATCGTGAACCGAAGCAGAGCACGAAAAACGGAGATGAGAGACGCTTGCGCTACATTCAAACTATCACCTCCTCTATTAAATAACATATGGATAAAGTTTTTCAGAAAATAAGCGATATATATCTGTCGCAAAATTTCGTCAATGATGATAATGACGACAGGCAGATTGCCGGGTGCAGAAATATTGCCGGCAGAAGTGGTATTGGTTGAGAAACGTAACATTTTTAGGTGTTACGTTTGTTACGTTTGTTACGTTTTTTTATAACACAAGGAGGCCGCGCAAGATTACGCGCAGCCTCCTTTCCAGTTTGTTCCGGTCTAGCCTACCATGCAGGAGTGCAGGAACTTTAACCACAAAAAACTCCCCGTGCCTCACGGCAGGGGGAGAAGAAGTAAGAAATAATAAACCGAAAATAAAGAAAAGATAGACTCTAAATTATCGTTACGTCCGGTGCTTAGTACAGGCGACATAGGCTCTCGCTCCGGCTACAATCGCTATATAGGCAACCCCCAGCGCTTCACCCAGCTGGAGATAGAGAGCACCACCAACCTTTTCGCTAAGCCAAATGAGCAGAATGATGCTTGCATCAAGTCTGCCATGGCGAGAAAAGGTGGTTGCGAAGAAACCAACTTCATCCAGTCACTCATCAACCCCAAGGGCGATCAAGGCGACGATGCAGAGTAAAAACGTAACAAACGTAACAAACGTAACACCTAAAAATGTTACATATCCTTAAACTAGCCGTAGGCTATCTTATAGAATTATATATTATATTAAATATATAATATATAATTTGAATCAAAGGTATCTCTTTGATTTTCAAAGAGATAAAAATTTTAATTTAGGGAAAAATGTTTTTTAATTGATGTTACCTGTTACATATGTTACATTTGTTACGGAAAACGTAACAAACGTAACAAACGTAACACCTAAAAATGTTACGTTATTCTTATATTTTTATCTAATCCCCTTGAAAAAAGTTTTAACTCCGTGGAAAAATAAACTAACTCCGTGGAAAAAAAATCTAAGAGCCTGGAGTCGTCATTTTCAAGGCTCTTAGATTTCGTTTCAAGGCTCTTAGATTTGGTTTCAAGGCTTTTAGTTTTTAATTTCCACAGGACTAAATTACCTGGTAAGGCATATCTGATGATGCGCAATAGTTATTTATAACCAAAAATGCCAGAAAGTCGTATGCTTTCTGGCATTTCCTAATGGTATGTTCCTCTACCATCAGGGATAAACCCTCCCTCTAGGAGATATGAAACCAAGGTGGTCTGTTATTTTGCGTAGTTGATGCTGCGCACCTCACGGATGACACATACCTTAACCTGGCCGGGATAGGTCATGTCGGTCTGTATTTTGTTGGCAATGTCGAGGGAGAGCTGGTTGCACTGTGCATCGTCCACCTTGTCGGCACCGACGATGACTCGTAGCTCACGACCTGCCTGGATGGCGTAGGTCTTGGTTACACCGGGATAGCTCATGGCGATGTTCTCAAGGTCCTTGAGGCGCTTGATGTAGGCTTCGGCCACCTCGCGACGAGCACCGGGGCGAGCACCACTGATAGCATCGCAGACCTGAACGATGGGCGCTATGAGTGAGGTCATCTCACACTCGTCATGGTGGGCGGCAATGGCGTTGACTATCTCAGGCTTCTCTTTATACTCCTCGGCTATCTTGGCACCATATTCTGCGTGTGACAGCTCTGTATCCTCATCGGGCACCTTACCTATATCATGGAGCAGACCGGCACGCTTGGCTTTGCGTGAGCTGAGCCCAAGCTCGGCAGCCATAATGCCTGCAAGATTGGCTGTCTCACGGGCGTGCATGAGGAGGTTCTGTCCATAGGACGAACGATATTTCATCTTACCGATTATGCGAATGAGCTCAGGATGAAGTCCGTGAATGCCGAGGTCAATGGCGGTGCGCTTACCGGTCTCTAGCACCTCCTCGTCAACCTGCTTCTTAACCTTGGCCACAACTTCCTCAATGCGGGCCGGATGGATACGCCCATCGGTGATAAGCTGATGAAGGGCGAGGCGGCATATCTCGCGGCGCACGGGATCGAAGGCGGAGATGACGATAGCTTCGGGGGTGTCGTCAACGACTATCTCTACGCCAGTGGCTGCCTCAAGGGCACGGATGTTGCGCCCCTCACGACCAATGATGCGACCCTTGACCTCGTCGTTGTCGATATGAAAGACGGTTACGGAGTTTTCGATGGCTGTTTCGGTGGCCACTCGCTGGATGGTCTGGATGACAATCTTCTTGGCCTCCTTGTTGGCGGTCATCTTGGCCTCATCCATTATCTCATTGATGTAGCTTTGGGCATTGGTGCGAGCCTCGTCCTTGAGGGAGGTGATGAGGCGCTCTTTAGCCTCGTCGGCGGAGAGTCCGCTGATGGCCTCAAGTTTCTCGCGCTCCTGGGCAGCGAGCTTGGCCACTTCCTCCTCCTTGCGCTGTAGGGCCTGGGCCTGCTTGTCAAGAGTTGACTGCATGGAGTCTAGTTCCGACTTGCGGCGGCTGACGGCATCCTGTCGCTGATTGATGCTTATCTCACGTTGCTTGAGTTTGTTTTCGGCTTGAAGCAGATTCTGGTTGCGCTGTTGCACCTCCTTGTCCAGTTGGGCCTTACGGTTGACAAACTCTTCCTTTACCTGCAGGAGTTTCTTCTCCTTGATGTTCTTTGCCTCAAGCTCTGCCTGGGCAATGGTGGTGTTATACTTAGCCTTGATAACATAGCGGAAAATAGCGTAGCCTGCTATGCATCCCACGATGAGACAGACAAAGGCCAGTATAATGGTTGTAATCATAATGTCGTTGTTGTTTTAAGGTTATACGATATATTATATGTTCTGGGAAGATTTTCTGTGGTTAATTGGTGTGGGGCATACATCAAAGTTGCAGGGTTTGGTCGAGCTTGTCAACCAGCGACTGCAGGCGCCCCCCAATATTCTGCTCTGAAACTAAGGCTATCGCAAGGTCAAGCATAACCATAGCATAGTAGTCCTGCTTATCCTCTGCAAAGAACTCTGTAGTATAGCGGTCTATTCTCTGCTGTATGAGCTTTGCTGCCTTACGGTATGTCTCTTCGTTGTCGCGATCAACGGTGATGGGATAAATCTTATTGGCAATCCTAAGCTGTATGTCAAATTTCTCGGAGGACATGAGGGGGAAATGTTTATTTATTTGATAATTGATAATTGATAATTGATAATTAGCCAAGTCCGGAAGTGGCACAGAATTTACCAGAAATTATTCAAAAATTTATGCCCAACGGCTTGCTAAAATGTAATTTGTGAAGCGTCTTATTGTCCAATTGTGAAATCGTCAAATGTTATCTATTTCTCAACTACAAGGAGGGAGATGCAAGTGTCGATTTGACGGATAAGACGTGACAGCTGAACGCGAGTCTGCTGAACGTCTCTCTCGCTAAGGGCAAGAGTCTTGGCCGTCTTTAGCGTCTCATACTGCTGTTTGAGCAATGTGTTCTCTTCTTTTAGAGCTGTCGCCATCTGCTGATATTTCTGCAAATCGACGTAACGTTTGGAGAGAATGTCCAGTTTTACTTCAAGCTGATTGATGAGCTCGTCTATCTTTGTTGCCATAGACTTTGTTTGGTTGCCCCTTCCCTCTAAAAAATGAATAAAGGTCAGAGGTTGTTGGTTATTGGTTATTTAGCCTGCACTTCAGCTTCGCGGTTACGCGGCTCTTTCTTGGCTAACAGAATGATGTGATAAGCATACTCCGTCATCCACTCACGTGAATAACCAAGACGCTGTTGATAGGAACGCACAGCATAGGTGGCCTTGCGCACTGCATCGTCCTTGAACTTCTCTTTTGTAAAGATGTCATTTACACCCTTCTCCACCACGGAACGTAAAGCCTTCTTAAGGAATGACGGCATACGCAGTCGAAGCTGCAGGGTGCTCGAAAGAACTGTGAGCAAATCCTGACTGAATCCCTGAAATAGCAGGAAATAATTATTGACCTGATTGATATTGCGGCAATTGATCTTGACACTGGAGTCTATCTCTGTAAAGAAAGCCTCACTCATGCCATACATTTCCTCCAGCATTTTCTTGCATTTATTCTTCTCGCCCAAACCAAGACGATTATTAACTGTAGGCACCTTGAGACTGCTCTTAAACATGCGCAGGTCGGGCAACATGGCCAGGTTGGTGATACCGAGCTTTGATGCCATCAATGCCTGATAATACACACGTATTAGAGACATAAAGTCCTCCATCCCACCAATGCGATAAGAAGTCTCCTTGGATGACTTCTTGCCAAATATTCTTGAAATTATACTCATGCTAATGAAATATTTTAGTTGCAAAGTTAGGGATTTTTAAGCAAACAAATAATATAATGACTCGCTTTTTTTCCACGATTGGCTGCTTTTTCGTATTTTTGCAGAAGCTATCGTTAAATTAGAGGCATATAATATTAAAGTTTTTGTTGAACTAAACTGGCAAAGGAACGACGCAAAATGATAAAGAAACAGCTTCAGGCTTTGGGTGAATATTTACTGCTTATGGGACGCACATTCCAGCGGCCGGAAAGGATGAGGATGTTCTTCAAGCAGTATTACCATGAGGTGACAACCTTAGGCATCAACTCGGTAGGCATAGTGCTGCTTATATCGCTGTTTATCGGCGCCGTGATTTGCATACAGATCAAGCTAAACATACAGAGTGCGTGGATGCCCTCATGGGTGAGCGGCTATACTACCCGTGAGATCATGATGCTGGAGTTCTCTTCTGCTATCATGTGCCTTATACTGGCCGGCAAGGTGGGCTCGAATATCGCCTCGGAGATAGGCACCATGCGCATCACTCAGCAGATTGACGCCCTCGACATTATGGGGGTGAACTCTGCCTCCTACCTCATCCTGCCCAAGGTGGCTGCGCTGGTCAGCTTCATACCCATATTGGTCACCTTTAGCGTGGCTGCCGGCATAGTGGGTGCCTACTGCACCGCCTATCTGGCCAACATTATCACTCCCGCCGATCTGACGCTGGGACTGCAGCATAGCTTTACGCCGTGGTATTTCTGGATGGGAGTGATCAAGTCGCTGTTCTTCGCGTTTATAATCGCCAGCGTGTCGTCATACTATGGCTACAATGTCAAGGGCGGCTCGATAGAGGTGGGCAAGGCCAGCACCAGTGCCGTGGTGTCATGCTCGGTGCTGATACTGTTCTCCGACATTTTCCTCACTCAGCTTTTATCTATGAATTAATGATAGCGGTAGAAAACATAAGCAAGTCATTCGACGGCAGACAGGTGCTTCACGACATCAGCGTGGAGTTCCTCAACGGCCGCACCAATCTGATTATAGGCCAGAGCGGATCGGGCAAGACTGTGCTGCTCAACAGCATAGTGGGCCTGCATCAGCCTGACTCAGGTCACATCTATTATGACGGGCGCGATATTACCGTCATGAGCAAGAAGGAGCGCACCATGCTGCGCCGCGAGATTGGCATGCTGTTTCAAGGCTCTGCCCTGTTTGACTCGATGACGCTGCTGGAAAATGTGATGTTTCCCCTGGATATGTTTTCCGATAAGTCATACAAGGAGCGCAAGGCCCGCGCCATGCTGTGCATAGACAGAGTCAACCTGCTGGGCTCTGAACATAAGCACCCGGCAGAGCTGAGCGGCGGCATGCAGAAGAGGGCCGCCATAGCACGCGCCATTGCCATGGAGCCGCATTACCTCTTCTGCGACGAGCCAAACTCCGGCCTCGACCCCAAGACATCGCTGGTGATAGACAAGCTGATCTCAGAAATAACCCATGAAAACAATATTACCACCATTGTTAATACCCATGACATGAACTCCGTTATCGGCATCGGTGAAAACATATTGTTTATCAACAACGGAACTGCGGCGTGGCAGGGAAACAGCAAGGAGGTGCTTACCTCCAACAATAAGATGCTGAATGACTTCGTCTTTGCCTCAGAGTTCAGTAAGCAGTTGAGGCAAGACATACTGGCAAATATTCATTGAGAGGGAGGCGGCGAACATTGGGCCTTTGTGTCTCTACATCCCATTCGGGGCCGGAAACTTGTGTGGCCGTGTCAGCGTCGCACCTTGAAGAGGGAATCGTCTCTGGTTATGATATCCTGTTTCTTGGAGAAGCGGTTCTTCCTATGGGCGTCTGCCCCGTTGGATGAATAGGCTGCGAGGTTTGGCATGGCGTTGTGCAGCACTGAATGGTAGCCGAGCCACCGGCTCATCACCCTGTCAACATATTGGTATGTCTCGCTGCCTACCATGTAGCCGCATTTCACCACGGGGTCTTTGTAGTAGCGAGCCTCGCTGAGGTGGAGGATGAAGAAGCTGACATCACTCCATAGGTAAGGGTTCTTGCCATACTTGCGAGCCAGGGCCATGGCGTCGCTGACATGGCCAAAACCGCCGTTGTAGGCCGCCAGCACAAATTTCTTCCGCTCCTGCGGATTTCTAATCATGGCAAACCTGCCCTCCTGCTTGCTGATAATGCGCGCTGCCGTCATTACGTTGGTCTCGGGGTCAAACAGGTTGGCAGGGTTGACGCCCATTCCGCTTGCCGTGGAGGGCATGATCTGCATCAGTCCCCTGGCGCCTGCCCACGAAACGGCATTCTTGTCGAAGCCTGACTCCTGGTAGCACTGCGAGGCCAGGAGTTTCCAGTCCCAGCCGGTAATGTGGCTGGCGCGGAGGAAGAGTGCATCGTAGTTGGAGACGATGCCTTTGTTCTTGGAATATAACACCGGCTGACTGCGCTGCACACGGAATCGGTTGGCGCTGACATTGTTCATGGAGGCCATGACTTTGGCACGGGTTGAGTCGGAATACCAGGCATTCAATTCTTCCTGTAAATCGGGTGACCCTTCCCTGGCAGCCCACGAGCCGTGATCGCTATTAGCCCCACAGGATTTAAGGCCATTTCCGGCAATGATGCTTTGCGGCAACTCACACGCAATCAAGTCAACCTTGGCCTCCTTCAGCTGCCTGATCATTTCTGCCGTATCTTTGGCGACCTCCATACGAAGACGCATGCCCAGATGATTGGCAAAGGCTTCCGCCATCATAAACTGCAGACCTAAACTGCGGTTACGATATTCATAATAGGTGTCAGGGCCATTCACTGTGATGGCTATCAGTTCTCCCGACTGCTCAATATCAGCCAAGTCGGGCGACAGCCTCTCCTCGCCCACCCCGTCGTCGTTGACAGACAGCGGCCCCGGCTGCCGCTTACACGCCGCAACAAGCAGACTCAACAACAATATAAAGGAAAAAATCCTTGACATTATATAACGAAAGCGAATTTATAATAGCCCAGCATTAGAGGATTGTTGATGGAAAAAGGAAAACTGGATTACTTTTATATCACAGTATATTCTCCCGTTGTAACATCCAGATTGAAGTGAATATTTTGCACCGACCCATTTCTGCTTACAATTTTGCATACAAAAGACCAAAGGTCGGCAGAATGTCCCTCGCACGTATATGTAGCATGCATATCATCTGTCGCATTTTCAATCAAGTTCAAAGTCGTAACCCAGACAAACTCATCTGTTATAATATTTTTTCTTCCGACCTGAAAACAATCAAGCGAACTCGTGCTACCAAATACAACACACTCAGAATAAGATATTGGTACAACATTGTTTTCGCCAGGGAAATGGATGTTTTTATATAGTAATTCTCCCTGATTGTTATAGCAATCCGCATATGTATTGCCTCTTACGCGGAGCATGAAAGAATTATCAAACCATTTATATGGAATCACATAAGAATATGCTGATTGTTCCTGATAAAAGTTTTGTTTACCATCGTTAAAGATTATTTTCTGCATAAACTTGGCATCCGTAGTATCATCGCTGCCATAGTGAACATTGATAACGATGACAAATCCATTATCATTCTCGCTGTACGTGGGATAAAAACCTGTCAGATTATAAGTATAGCGGCTTTCATAGTAATTGGCCTCTAATGATTTGAGAAAATTAAAATATGTATCCGTGAAGACGACTTGATTTTTAAGTGTGTCGTACACTGCAACATATACCTTGTTTCCAGACTTCATACCATTTGCAACTACTGCCTTATTGTAGTAACCACTCGCTCCCCAACAATCGTAGAAGTCATTTACGTCAATATTTAGAAGACTGGATATACGGCTAATCCAGCTATCTTCTGTTACGACATCAATGGGAGATTCTGAATCGCTACTGCAAGACACCATAGAAAACAACACAACAAAAACTATAACAAAGGAAAAGATTTTCTTTTTCATACTTTTCAAATTATAAGTTTGCTATATTTAAATATTGGTGTCCGGGGAAAAATCTATAAACCTCATAGAAGCCTTTATACATGTGACCTTCCGAATGTTATAGTATATTAGAGCTTACTTTCTTGCAA
>CADAJV010000069.1 GCA_902788275.1 uncultured Bacteroidales bacterium
TGAAAAAAGTTTTAACTCCGTGGAAAAATAAACTAACTCCGTGGAAAAAAAATCTAAGAGCCTCGAGCCGTCATTTTCAAGGCTCTTAGATTTCGTTTCGAGGCTCTTAGATTTGGTTTCAAGGCTCTTAGTTTTGATTTCCACAGGACAAAAATACCCTGCATATTAAATCGTCTGTTTTTCAACACTTTAAGCGAAACAATGCAGGAATGTATGCAAAAAACATTTTAATTTTTTATAGGCAATGACACAGATGTTGGCGCAGAGAGAGCATGACTATTTAGCAGAGACTGTAATCTGTGCCAACTGCTATATTGTTGCCAAAATATTTATATTGCGGAGAGTCTGAATATAATCGTGAGGAAAGCCCCGTCTTGTCGCGATTGGTTTTCGTTTCCTCGCGATTAAATTTTGTTTCCACGCTATTAGATTTTGTTACGTCGCTGTTAGATTTTGTTACGTCGCAACAAAAGTTTGTTGCTTGACAGCAGGCGTTGTTTGAAACGAAAAAAAAGTGCGGAGGCTCTTGCTGAGCATCCGCACATTTCTTTATACCATTGTCCCGCCAACGATTCTGTTTGGCAAGCGGTCGAGTATCAATTTTCTTCAGCGTCGCCGTCATCCCAGAGACTTCCGCTGAAGCCCTTGGAAAGCACAGTACCGTCTCCCTCTTGTTCCGGATTAAGTTTCTCCGAGCCTGCCAGCATCTGAACAGAGGTAATCTTTACGCTTTCGAGTTCGGGTGCAAAATATGTCTTTTTCATAATTGTATCGATTTTAAGGATTAATAGAGAACCTTCTTACCGTTGTGGATGTAGAGCTGACCCTTCTGCGGAGCAACTACCTTGCGACCCTGCAGGTCGTAGTACTGACCATTGAGGATCTGACCGTTGATGGCAGAAGCTATTGCGGTCACGTCGTCGTCGTCAAACGAAAGAGTAAAGAAATTGCTGCCAGTATTTCCTGAAGAAGGAGTATAAATGTAGTATGCCTTGAAGCCAGGGAAAGTTGTTTGGGCTGTAGGATACTTAAAGAAGCCATAATCGCTACCACTCTTCTGGAATGCGCACAAAGTGCTTCCTTCGGCAACGCCCAGACTTGCTACGGTTACTGCTGCTGTTGTACCGCTGAGCAAATCGTCATTGTTATTGCCCTCACCACCAACATTGAAGGTGTAGTTGCCTTCTGTACCCTTCAAAAGAATACCCTGACCTGCGCTGAATGCCTCAACTTCATCAAAGTGGATACTGTTATTCGAAGCAGATGTCGCCACATAAGAGTTGGCATTTCCATTGCCATTAAATGTTACATTTACAGGGAAGCAATATGTTGCATAGCCTGCTCCAGAAATGCTTACGGGGAGTTCTGTTACCTCTTCGATAGTGAAGCTATTCTGATTAACGAAGTTAGCAGAATATGTGTTACGGTCTGCATTGGAGCCATTTACACCGGTAGAATATAAATAGTTAGTATTATTAGCAAAAGGTGCTGTCACACTTAACTGACCTAGTTTTCCATTAACGGCCTTAACAAATGTAACTGTACTAGAAGCACCACCTATAGTTCCTATCTCACGTACATTATTTATTGCAATACCCTTAGAATAGGAAACAAGTTTGCTATCTTTAAACAAGAAGATGGTCTCGGCATCATTATCGGTAGTAGTAACCGTCATACGTAACCCAGCATTAGCAGCCTTTAGATATGCGTTGTCACCTAATATACTCCTAATACGGAGGAATGTGCCATCTAAAGGCAGGACGACATCAGCAGCCAAGAAGCCTTCATACCATGTGCGGAGGTTGTTATAGTTGGTCTTGCTACCAGTATAGCTGCCACCATCCATAGCTGTCTTAATACCATTCAAGGCAATTGTATAGTCATTATTCAGTACGGGATAGCCATACTGTCCAGCCTTAGCAATCTCGGCGGCAACGCCTTTGAAACTCCAGTAGATAGAAATCAAATCTCCGTAAGTGGGGAAGCCTGTGCTGATGCCATCATGAACACTTCCCCATACACCTAATACAGCATTCGACGCATTAGTTACACTATTTGCTGACAGATATTTACTTGTGGAGGGAAGATACCAAGCGTTTATGGGGTTGCAGGTATTAGTTGAGCCTGCTGCTTTATAAGTCATTAGCGTAGCTGTCTCTGATAGAGTTACATCACCCACATTATGACGGTTTTCTGTACAAGTACTATTTACATAAGTACCAGTTGATTTGTTTTTGATGGTAAAAGTAAATGCACCATCGGTGAATGCCGGAATAATAGACCATAGGAACTTATCATGGTCAGAATCGTCAGTTGTTGGCAGATCTCCGCTGTGGATGTTGATGCTTGTGCCATTTGCATGCCACAAGAACTCTGATGCAGAATAGCCGTTTTTGTTATTGAACTGTCCGAGGAAGGTGTAATTGTCAACACTGTTGGAAGATACGGCAAACGGGAATGTAATGTCAGCAGTATATGAATAACTTCCCTCATTCCATACTTCATTACTTAAAGAATACCCGTCACAACCCTCAATAGCAGGTGTCACACCATATGCGCCTAATGCAGACCAACTATAGGTCGCGCCATTCGCATCGGTCAAAGTATAAGATATTTGCTTATTATAAGAAACGGTAATGGTTCTGTCGCTAATGCTGACGGATGTAGTATAGCCATCTATTGCTTTTGCTGTCAGGTCACCCACTGCGATGCTTGCAGCGACGAAGAAACCGCCATTCTTAGCGTTTTGACCACTATAGGTTACATAGCCGTCATCATTGCCCTGGACAACCACGTCGTAAACACCTGCGCTTACATCTGCCAACTCGAAAGTCCATTTATTATCAGCAGCATCAGGATGCCCATCCCACGTAGTAAGCCTTGTGTCGTCACCCCAACTGGTTAAATTAATAGCTTCTGTGAAATAATAAACAGGACCAGCAGAGGCAGCACTCAGTGTAAGAGTTTCGTGAGGGTTATTTTCAGAACTAGTAGAACCTGGAGTTGTTGTCAGAGGCAAGCCCTCGCCGTTGCTGAGAGTAAAGGTGGTTCCAGAGTTGGTGACTTTCCAGATATGACCATTGCTGGGTGTACTGGGCAAATCGTGATGATAAGTAGCCACATTACCTTTTGTTACAAAATCGCTGTAGAGGTAAGGATGACGGTCTGTTGCCATTCCCTTGAAATAGTAATAGCCCGTTTGGTCGATAGGAATAGTGGGATTAAACACCCAAGTTGTTCCTTGCCAATCATCTTTAGTACCATCATAATGAGGATACCAGTTGCCTAATCCTGTATTATAGTTGTTGGCATCGCAGCAACTGTTGGAAGAAATAGGCAATGTCTTGCTTAAACAAAAGCCATCAATATTGTATGTATTCGGAAGAATATATATTGTTTGACCAGAAGCTGCCGTTTGCCAGTTCTGCTTCATCTGCGTGCCATCTGAGCAATGAGCGATAACTCCACCTATCACGGTGCCAGAGTTATTGCCGTTAATTGCAGTGAAATACCACGATGAACCTGCGGCAAAAGCAACGTGCGTCATTGCCTGATCAGCACCATTAGAGGTAAGATAGCCACCGCGATTATATGATGCTATGCTATAATATTTGGGATTGTTTACATCGGTGGTCAACTGGGGAAGGGCAGACACCACGTCAGCATCAAATTTGCGGATAGTAATATTACCAACTGAACTTGAGACACCACTATTAATGATATAGCGCAGAGTATATGTCCCTGCAGATAGATTATTCAGGAAATAATCGTTAACACTTTTATTTGTGCCTGTATAGCCACAGTGATAATCACTGGCTACAACCTCGTTGCTCCCATTCAATGCATCAACGCCCAAGATTTCCAGTCTGTGGTTTCCTGAAGAATACAGAAAGTTGATGTCAATCATGCCAGCTGTTTCAAGCGTTACCTCCTGAGTGCGGTAAAAGGCTGTATAATTTCCCAAAGCGGTGACACCAGCAGGAGTGTTCTCACCCATTGCAACCCAGCTATCAGTTGGTAATGCAGACGAAATGTTCCATGTCGATGCTGGCAGATTATCTGCCGCCCACGCTCCGCTGACAGTCATCAGCAAAGTAAATAAGATAAATAATGTCTTTTTCATGTTAAAAGATTAAAAGTTAATATTTGTTTTATCTTGTTTCTATTCTTCTTTCCACAAATCATCGTCGTCCTCCACTCCGCCGGAGAAGCCCTTGGAGAAGCCGATGTCTATATTATCCGTTACATTATCTTTTGAGTATCTCAAATTGCTTTCGCACAACATTCCAGGCTCCAATTTGTACGCTACGCACTCGGGTGTAACATACATCTTCTTTTTTGCCATAGTTGTTTAAGGTTAGTTAATTAAGTTTGTATTGTTTTATTTTCTTTCTATTTAACACGCGCTACGCGCGAAAGCCAACAATCCCTTTGCGGGGAATATATTTTTCATGGCCAATGAGGTGCAAAGGTATGATTTTCTATTCTCCCCGCCAAATTTTTACCCACACTTTTTTTGTTTTGCAAGAGAAAATCGCTATTTCGTAGCACCCTTATGCAAAAAAATGTCGCTGCGCGACACACAGATTACGCGGACAATTTGTACAATTCTTAGAAATTCGTAGTTGCTTAAGCACGGCAAGTGTCAGTGCATCGGCTGGAGATGGTAGTCGATGACGCGCTGCAGGGCACGGCGGCATACCGGACAGTAGTCGGGAACGTTGTTGGTGCGCATGCGGCAGTTGAAGGCTGGACGATAGACGCCCTTGCTCTGATTACCGCCTCCCTCAAAGACTCCTACGGTGGTGTAGTCGTTCTTGTCCTGATCAGGATTGACGGGTGTAGGAATGACGGCATCCTTGGGCAGCATGTCGGCCCACTTGCGCTGGAAGTCGCAGAGGGTGGTGAGGTTCTCGTGCCACGGCTCTACATCGGGATAGTAATACTGGGTGTACATCTCGTCGTAGAAATACTCGTCACCGAGGCCGCCAAAGCTATGGCCGAACTCATGGACAAAGACGGGCAGCGTGCCCGCATGGTGGGCAGGGGTGATGTCGTAGCTGTTATACACTCCGCAGCCGCCATACTCAGAGCTGTTGGCTAGCACGATGATATGCTCGTAGGGCACTGCGGCGAGGTGGTCGCTGGTCTTGCGCAGATTGACTACTCCGATGAGGCGCTTCATATATAGGAAATCGAAGAATGTGCCGCAGGCGGTCTGCTTCCACACTCCCTTGGCCGGCTCGCTGACGCCACTCTCCTGCGACTCTGCCCCTACGGCTATCACGTTGAAGCGGTGTTTGTTTGACTTGAAGGGCTCATATTTGAACAGCTCATCGGTCACGCGCTGTGCGTCCTGATAAAAGAGCGGCAGCTCGTCCTTGGTATAACCTTCGGCCAGTATGGCGAGGTCTATGCACTCCTCGGGGGTGCCTGAGTGAACGAGGTATCTGTTGTCGGGTGCCTGCTTGCTGCTGAGGTCACGCACCATGATGTCCTTGGGGTCAAACTGGTGCTTGAGCACGGTGACGGGACGCTGCTTGAAATCAAAGAGGCGTATCTCTATCTCCACCTTACTGCGCGGCATAGGCAGCAGTACCACGTGTTCGTAGGCGCACTTGAGGGTGAGGGCCTGGGGGGTGCCGCACCAGTCCTGGAAATGGGTGCTGAAGGAGTTGCAATAGATTTTCCTGCCGTCATCAAGCGAGCGCATGGTGATATCGCCGGTGCCCTCCAGGAGCAGCGTGTCGAGGTTGACGCGGCGGCCTGCCCAGGTGGGAAGGCTGACATATTCTGACACAAATATCTCCTGGCGCGTGGAGTCGCCGGCAAAGGTGTAATCAATGCGCAGGGTGCGTCCGTCGAAATAGTGGTCAAAATTGATTTCGCCGCTGGCAACGATGGCTAAGCAGCACGATAGGAAAAAAAATACCTTTTTCATTTCTGTTTTTATTATGTTATTTCGCTGCAAAAGTACTATATTTTAATAACACACGGCTGCGTTTTGCAAATAAAAGCACTAATTATTTTGCCCATTCACCACAATTTCGCAACTTTGCAGTTACGTTAAGCAACTTTCATTCAATTGAGAGTTGATAATTGAGAATTGAAAATTACTTTCCGGACTTGGCTTCTATAACCACTAACAAGGAGATAGAAGAAGATAAAAGGAGATAAAAGGAGATAAAAGGAGATAGAGGACAATAGTCTTTCTTCTTTCGAACTTTTCAAATCTGTAAACAGTAAACCATAAACAGTAAACCATAAACAGTAAACAGTAAACCATAAACAGTAAACAGTAAACCATAAACAGTAAAACATTAAAACACACAAACATTATGTACGGAAAAATGCAACAGCATCTTCAGCAGACTATTGCTGAGATCAAGGAAGCCGGACTCTACAAGAACGAGCGTCTTATTGAGAGCCCGCAGCAGGCAGCCATTCAGGTTGCCGGCAAGGAGGTGCTTAACTTCTGCGCCAACAATTATCTGGGCCTCTCCAACAATCCTCGCCTCATTCAGGCTGCCAAGGATATGATGGACAAGAGGGGCTTCGGCATGTCGAGTGTACGCTTTATCTGCGGTACTGCCGACATCCACAAGCAGCTTGAGGCTGCCATCAGCGACTACTTCAAGACTGAGGACTCTATTCTCTACGCTGCCTGCTTTGATGCCAACGGCGGTGTGTTTGAGCCGCTGCTCACCGAGGAGGATGCCATTATCTCCGACTCGCTGAACCACGCCTCTATCATTGACGGTGTGCGCCTCTGCAAGGCTAAGCGCTATCGCTATGCCAACGCTGACATGGCTGAACTGGAGAAGTGTCTGCAGGAGGCTCAGGCTCAGCGTTTCCGCATCATTGCCACCGACGGCGTATTCTCGATGGACGGCAATGTGGCCCCGATGGACAAGATTTGCGACCTGGCAGAGAAGTATGACGCTCTGGTAATGGTTGACGAGAGCCACTCGGCAGGCGTTGTAGGCCCCACCGGTCACGGCGTCAGCGAGTTCTTCAACACCTACGGCCGCGTAGATATCTACACCGGCACCCTGGGCAAGTCCTTCGGTGGCGCCATGGGTGGCTTCACCACCGGCCGCAAGGAGATTATCGACATCCTGCGCCAGAGGAGCCGTCCCTACCTGTTCTCCAACTCGCTGGCTCCCTCGCTGGTTGGCGCAGGCATAGAGATGTTTAAGCTGCTCAAGGAGAGCAACGCCATCCACGACAAGTTGGTGGAGAATGTCAACTACTTCCGCGACAAGATGATTGCTGCCGGCTTCGACATCAAGCCCACTCAGTCGGCCATCTGCGCCGTGATGCTCTATGATGCCAAGCTCAGCCAGGACTTCGCTGCCAAGCTGCAGGAGGAGGGCATCTACGTTACCGGTTTCTACTATCCTGTTGTGCCGAAGGGCCAGGCTCGCATCCGCGTGCAGGTTTCTGCCGGTCACGAGAAGAAGCACCTCGACAAGTGTATTGCCGCTTTCACCAAGATTGGCAAGGAACTGGGCGTGCTTAAGTAAGTGTTTCTTTTTGATTTCATAGCAAATTGCCGGCCAGCTGTCGTGAAGACTACTGGCCGGTTTTTTTTGCAAAGCAACGTGAATATTGTGTTAATTGGCACAAATAGACTCGGTATTCAAAAAAATGTTAGTAAATTCGCCGCGCTAATTTGTGTGATAACATGAAAACTGCAAGATATGTAATATATTTATCTTTAATGTTCGCGTGTGCGTGCGTGTGCGCCGAGGCAGAGAGTCTATCCTTTAATCCTCTGACCAAGTTTCGCATTGTGGCCGCCAAAACTGCGGGCAGCTCGGCTGCGCCGGGCATGCTGCACGGGGTGAACACCCCGGTGTGCATCACCACCGAAGACGCCTTGGCTGCCGACTGCTACTGGTATATCCAGGAGTATAAGGAGGGGCAGTATGCCATTCGCAATGCACAGACCCGCGAGTATCTGACCTGGGACATGGTTCGCTCGGACAACCCTATGCGCCGATACCTGACCATGACGATGGTGATGAAGGGCGACTCGTCGCTATGGACCATAAAGGACTGGGGTGACAGCGTCTATACCTTTGAGAGCGTTGCCGCCGACAATTACCGATTTAACGTGAGGAGCGGCACAGGAGTGCTGGGCACGTATGCCAGCGTCGGTACCAATCCGGCTAACAATGAGCGATTCTACATAGTGAAGGAAGACGGCTACGCCTATGACCCCGAGGAGGATGCCAACACTATCTGCGGCCAGAACGAGGAAGGACTCTACTGGACCTCTTATCCGCTGGCGCAGCCGGTGGCCCTGACCACCGATATGTCTAACCCCATCTGCTACTACATCAAGAATGTGAGGTCAGAAATGTATGTTGACCCGATGGAGTGGCTGAGCCAGAGTGTTGAGAAACCACAGAAACGCTTCTTCTTCGTCAAGGATGGCGACGGGGTGCAGATAATGGTGGAGGGCGGCAGCTATGTAAGCACCAAGCTGACGGAGACAACGGGCACCTCTGACCACGACGTCATTGTGATGGAGGGTGAGCCCGCCCTTGACGACGAGCAATGGACCATAGACTACGACGACACCACTGATAAGCCCGGCTACTCTATAGGCGTGCTCAAGGGCAGCGCCAATAACGAGAACAACCTCCATATCCTTGCCGGCACCATATACTGGAACGACTATTCGCAGCGCGGCATCTGCTGGTTTAGGGTTGACGGGGGGTCCACCTTTGCCTTCTACTCCACCGATGAGCGCCACCGCGAATACCTGGCCTCGCAGGGACTGGTGATAAAGGGTGCCACAACGCCCTCCGACACCACCGTTGTTCCTCCCGGTCCCGTTGACCCGGATGTCAGCGAGGTGGAACCTATTGAGGGCGAGGTGCTTCATATCTATCGCGCCGACGGCAGGGTGGAGGCTGTGCCACGGATGTATATCAATCAGGTGCGCCAAGGCACCACGCTGGTGCGCATCACCACCAAGGACGGCGGCCCCACCTTGGAGTATGCCGCCTATGAGGTTGACTCGCTGAGCGACGTGGCTCCGGAGATGCCGGTGTTCAACAGCTTTAAATTCAACAACAAGTTTAATCCGCACATCATTGAGGATGCTCAGGGTGTGTTTGACGAAGACAGCCTTATCAACCTCAGCGTGGTGGGCATCGGCAAGACGCTGCGCCCATCCTTCCAGCTGGACGACGATGTGCAGGCCTTTATCGGCGACTCGCTGCAGCAGAGCAAGAAGACCCGCGTGCGCTTTGACAAGGACGTCATCTACACCGTGGCCCGCCGCGGCTATACCATACTGCGCCGCACCATCGGGGGCACCTACAAGACCATGCCCTATGGCCGCGATGTGAAGGTGAAGGTTGATTTCGCCACCGACCACTCTACGGGCGACTATCAGGTGCCCACTGTCTATATTACCACCGATGACGGCACGTCTATCACCTCCAAGTCGCGCTATTGGGACGGCAAGGTGAGCATTGACGGTGCCGGTGTGTTTCCCGACCTGCCCGAGACGGCCATGCAGATAAAGGGACGCGGCAACTCGTCGTGGACATCCTCTGGCAAGGCTCCCTATCACATGAAGTTTGAGACGGCCATCAAGGTGCTGGGCCTTAAGAAGGGCAAGCACTGGAACCTCATTGCCAACGCCCAGACACGCTCAATGACCAGCAACGCCGTGTCGATGAAGATGGCACAGCTGGTGGAGACGGCTGGCTTTAACCACGAAATCCCCGTGGATCTTTATATCAACGGTGAATATCGCGGGTCATACAACCTGACAGAGAAGGTAGGCCTCTCCAACAACAGCATCGACCTTGCTGACGAGACCTACGCCACCATGCTGGAGCTGGACAGCTATTACGACGAGACCTACAGGTTCCGCACCACCACCTATAATCTGCCCATCAATATCAAGGAGCCTGACCTATACGAAGGCACATCGTCGCTCACACTTACCGAGATAGCCCAGAGTTTCAACCCCGTATGGAAGGCCCTTGAGGCAGGAGAAGGATTCGGCGACCTGCTTGACCTTGAATATCTGGCGCGGTTCCTCTTTGTTGATGAGTTGAGCGAGAACTACGAGCTATTCCATCCCAAGAGCACGTTCTGCTACAACGAGAATATCCGCGACCCTAACTCCAAGTATATCTTCGGTCCTGTGTGGGACTTCGACTGGGGCTACGGCTATCAGCTCAACGGCAACTACTTCACCGACCCGCCCACCAACGACTACTGGACCCGCGTAAGCATGGAGGCCAGTCAGTGGGCTCGCGCCCTGCGCTATTGCGGCGAGGATTTCGACAAGATATATTATCAGCTTTGGCACCAGTTTATGACCGACGGCTCGCTACAGGAGCTCATTGACTTTTGTGACGACTACTATCACTTTGCCGCCCCCTCGTTTACCCACGACAACACCAAGTGGAACCGCGGCAATGCCCAGAGCTATGCCACCGTCACCTCCCTCGCCAAGGACTGGCTGCTCAAGAGGGCCAACTACATCTATGACTATATGAGCAATACACTGGGATATAAAGACCTCGGCTACCTTGATGACATAGACGACGGAATACTGATGGGTGATGTCAATGACGATGGTCAGGTTACCACTGCCGATGTGGTCTGCATTCTCAATAATATGCTCAATCTGCCCAACGAGGAGTTTAAGTATGCTCGTGCCGACATTGACGACAATGACATGATTACCATTGCCGACCTGATTGGTGTGCGCAATATCGCCTTGGCTCAGCCTGTGCATAGCCGCAGTTTTTACGCTCTGCCCGAGGCCGAGGCTGCCATAACACTGAGTCAAGAGTCGAGAGCCAAGAGTCAAGAGTCAGGAGTCAAGAGTCAGGAGTCAAGAGTCAGGAGTCAACTATCAACTATCAACTATCAACTATCAACTATCACGACTCCCCTCACCCTCAACGTGCAGTTTGACATTAGCATACCCGAAGGCATGACGCTGGACAATATTGACCTCAGCGCCGCCCTACCCGACTTTGACGTGGAGATATCTGAACTTTCGGACTCTCAGACTCCCGAACTCTACAGAGTCTCCATCTATTCCAGCGCCCGCAACAGACTGCCCGTCGGCAAGAACGTGCTGACCCTGGAGCTGGGCAAGGATAAGTCTCAATCGTCGGCTGCCAATTGTCAGTTGTCAATCAGCAACATTCTCTTTGCAACCTCCAAGGGTGAGGATGAGCGCAGCCGCGGCACCACCATACTGCTGCAGTCAGACGACCCAACGGGCATAGAGGAAATTGGGAATA
>CADAJV010000070.1 GCA_902788275.1 uncultured Bacteroidales bacterium
GTATGCAATATAGGCAATGACACAGATGTTGGCACAGAGAGAGCATGACTATTTCGCAGAGACTGTAATCTGTGCCAACTGCTATATTGTTGCCTAAAATTTGGTTTTCCGCTCGGCTTGCACTACTTTGTCTTGCGGCACAAGTCAAGTTAGGCAGCGCCTCGGGAAAACTCAAATAAAATTTGGTTTTCCGCTCGGCTTGCACTACTTTGTCTTGCGACACAAGTCAAGTTAGGCGGCGCCTCGGGAAAACTCAAATAAAATTTGGTTTTCCGCTCGGCTTGCACTAACTTTGCCAATGAAATCCTGATGGAAGGAGACGCCGGAGCATTTCTGCAGCCCTCGGCAGGATTAAAAAACGTATTAGTTATGTATTGGATAATCCTCATCCTGGCCGGACTGTGCGAGTGCACTTTCACCTTCTGCCTCGGCAGGACGCGCGGCACTGCCGGCATGGAGTATGCGCTTTGGCTCGGCGGCTTTTTTGCCTTCTCCGCGCTGAGCATGCTGCTGCTCATGAAGGCCACGCAGCAAATCCCCGTTGGCACCGCCTACCCCATCTGGACCGGCATCGGCGCAGCCGGCACAGTGCTCATAGGCATCTTCATATTCAGCGAGCCTGCCACCTTCTGGCGCCTATTCTTCATCACCACGCTTGTAGCCTCCATAGTGGGACTCAAGCTGGTATAGCCTCCCCTCGCAATGAACAAGACAACCTTTTCCTTTATCCTTCTGATACTGCTGGCCGTCGTGATGTTTGTGGTCAATCTCTTCTTTGGCTCCATCCATCTGGACGCTGCCGAGGTGATAAATGCCCTGCTGGGCCGCGACAGCGAGAGCGTAACGAGCTTCGTGGTAGTGCAGTCGCGCCTGCCGCAGGCCATCACGGCACTGCTCTGCGGTGCCGGTCTGGCTGTCAGCGGCCTTATGCTGCAGACCATTTTTCATAACCCCCTGGCCGACCCCTCCATACTGGGCGTCAACAGCGGAGCCAGCCTTGGCGTGGCCTTCGTGATGCTCGTGCTGGGCGGCTCCTTCGCTGCGGCCAACACCACCCTGAGCGGATTTCTGCTCATAGTGGTGGCTGCCTTCATCGGGGCCATCTGCATCATCGGCCTGCTGCTGCTCTTTGCACGCTATGTCAAGGGCAATATCACCCTGCTCATCGTGGGCATCATGGTGAGCTACCTCACCTCGTCGGTCATCTCGTTGCTCAACTACTCTGCTACCGAACAGGGAGTACACAGCTACATCGTCTGGGGACTGGGCAACTTCGGCGGCATCGGCCTTAAGAACATGCCCATGTTTGCCGGCGCCATGCTGCTGTGCATAGGCCTGGCCGTAACCCTCATCAAGCCGCTCAACGCCCTGCAGCTCGGCTCCGCCTATGCCCGCAACCTCGGCATCAATCTGCAGCGCACACGCACCACGCTGCTCATCACCACCGGTCTCATTGCCGCCATTGCCACCGCCTTCTGCGGGCCTATCTCCTTCATCGGACTGGCCGTACCCCACATGGTGCGCCTCATGAGCCGCACCGCCAATCACCGCGTGCTCGTACCCATGACACTGCTGGCCGGCGCCATCATCGGTCTCGTCTGCAACTGGCTCTGCGCACTCCCCTCCGATGGCACCACCATCCCCATCAACGTCATCACCCCCTTCTTCGGAGTGCCCATCATCCTCTACGTGCTGCTGCAAAAGCGTCATAGCAATTGATTTCTCAGTATGGAAAAAAACATAATAAAGCCTTGGGCCGAACTGCTGGCAGAAGAGATGCAGAAGGACTACTTCCTCCGGCTGTGGCAATTTGTGGAGGCTGAGTATGCCGCCGGCACATGCTATCCGCCTGCGCACAAGATATTCGCCGCCCTAAATGAGTGTCCGCCCAGCCAGGTTAAAGCCGTCATCCTCGGCCAGGACCCCTATCATGAGGAAGGCCAGGCCGAGGGTCTCAGCTTCTCCTTCGGCAGCGACCAACTTGAGAGCTCAAAAGTTCGAGAGCATAAGAGCTCAAGAGTTGATCCATTATATTTCCAGCCCTCACTCTTCGATGAGCCTTTCACCGCAACGACCAGCAAACCTCAAGCCTCTAAGCGCTGGCCCCCATCGCTAAAGAATATCCTACGCGAAGTGAGCGATGACACTGGCGCGCCCATCCCCACCAGCGGCAGCCTGCTGCGCTGGGCGCACCAGGGCGTGCTCCTGCTCAACGCCACCCTCACCGTGCGGCAGGGGCAGGCCAACTCCCACTCCGGCCACGGTTGGGAGCAGTTCACCGACGCCATTATCTCCATCGTCAACGCCAACTGCCCCCACGCCGTCTTCTTCCTCTGGGGCAGCTATGCCCAGAAGAAAGCCACCCTTATCGACGCCTCCCGCCATCTGGTGCTACAATCCGTCCATCCCTCGCCGCTCAGTGCCCACCACGGTTTCTTCGGCAACCACCAGTTCACCAAGGCCAACACCTTTCTCCGCTCCCACGGACAAGAAGAAATCACATGGTAACAAAGACTGAAAGAAATTATCAGAAATTTTTTCAGAAATTTATACAGTTATGACTAAAAAAGATTGGCTGCATGTCTATAACCTTGTTGGTGCCGCAATGGAGGTTTTTAACGAATTAGGACGCGGCCTTGAAGAAGCCATCTATCAAGAGGCACTGGCGATGGAACTGTCTCTTAGAAATATTCCCTTCGAGCGCGAAAAGAAACTATGCCTGCACTATAAAGGTGTGCCAATGCAAAAATACTATATGGCCGACCTCTATAGCGACGGGGTGCTTATCGAATTGAAGTCCGTTTGGCAACTTGCGCCAGAACATCGCGCCCAGATATTCAACTATATGCGAATAACTGACACCGCGCTCGGCTTGCTGATAAATTATGGGGAAGAATCATTGCGTTGCGAACGTTATCTATATCTGCCGGAGGAAGATGATTTCGTCCTTTTGACAAAAGAGAATTATCTCTCCTATATTAGTAACTGAAACAACTTTCTGAATAATTTCTGATAATTTCTTTCAGTACCCACTTCCGGACTTGGCAAAAAACATTTCTATTATGAATATCATACAAGTAGGCAATGTGCTGTGCTCAATTGACATCTTCAATGAGATGTTCTGCTGCAACTATAAGGCATGCCGCGGCATCTGCTGTGTGGAGGGCGACGCCGGTGCCCCGATAACCATGGATGAGGTGGCCGCCATCGAAGACATCCTTCCCCTCATTGAGAGTGACCTCTCGCCCGAGGCCCGCCAGGTCATCGACAAGCAGGGCATAGCCTACATCGATAAGCAGGGCGACCTGGTCACCTCCATCGTCAACGGCAAGGACTGCGTCTTCACCACCTATGACGACCACGGCAACTGCCTCTGCGCCATTGAGCGCGCCATGCGCCTGGGCAAGCACAGCGTGAGGAAGCCCATCTCCTGCTCCCTCTACCCCATCCGAGTAAAGAAATTCAATATCGACGGCGAGACCCTCTACGGTCTCAACTACCACCGCTGGGCCATCTGCCGCGATGCCGTAGAGAAAGGCTACCGCCTCTCCACCCCCGTCTATCGTTTCCTCAAGGAGCCCCTCACCCAGATGTTCGGCCCCGAATGGTACGCCGACCTGGAGGCTGCTGCCCAACAGATAGCCCACCTTGGCTAAGGATTGTTCTCTTTCCAGACTTTTTGGAGGATAAAAACAAAAATCCTCGCGCGTACATTATTTCTATACGCGCGAGGAAATAAGCGTCTTGCTTCCCATGTTGGAAGCAATAACCAATGAAAAGGCTGTAGTGCTACTTGATGCCGAGCTTGCTCTTGATCTCAGCGGTAACGTCGGTGGACAGGGTGGCAGAGATGTAGGGAATACCCATTGAGGTATCCATGATATAGACATAGCCTCCAGCATCACCCACCTGCTTAACGGCGCCGAGCACCTTCTGGCGGATTGCGGTCATCTTGTCCTCCTCCATCTTGGAGAGTTCCTGCTGGTAGCCCTCAGCGGTCTGCTGATAGCGCTGGCCGAGCTCCTGAATCTCCTGCTGGCGACGCTCCAGCACTACGGGGGGCAGGGAGTCGCGCTGAGCAGTATAATTGTCAATCTTGCGCTTGTACTCGTCCTGCATGGCCTGCAGTTCCTTCTGATACTGGTCGCCAAGGGTCTTAAGCTCGTTCTGTGCTGTGGTGAACTCAGGCAAAGCCTGGATAATGTCAACAGAGTTAAAGTGGCCGAACTTCTGTGCGAAGAGGGCTACGGGCGCTAACAAGAGCGCAGCAATGATTAGTTTCTTCATTGTTATAATGTTATTTAGTGATTTTCAGAGTGCGAAGGTAACGCTTTTATTTGGAATAGCCTAATTTACCGAGCACATCATTGGAAATGTCTGCAGTAGGCGATGCAAAAACTATGCCATTGTCGCTGGCGCGGTCAAGCACCAGCTGGTAGCCTTTCTGCTCAGCGATGGCCTTGACGGCATTGTAGATCTCGTCCTGGATGGGGCCGATGAGGCTCTCGCGCTTCTTAAAGAGCTCGCCCTCGGGAGCGAAATACTTTTTCTTTAGGTCGGAGGCTTCTTTCTCCTTCTTCAGGATGTCTTCCTCGCGGGCTTTCTTCTGCTCGGCGGAGAGGAAAACCACCTCGTTCTGGTAGTTCTTGTAGAGAGTCTGGGCCTGCTGGTTGAGGGCCTCTACCTCTGCCTGCCATTTCTTTGAGGTCTGGTTAAGCTGTTCGTTGGCACGCTCGTAGGCAGGGATATTCTTGAGGATGTACTCCATGTCAACGAGGGCGAATTTCTGTGCTGCTGAGGGGAGCATGGCTCCAAGCGCTAAAAGCAGCAAAAAGATTGTCTTCTTCATTGTTATTGTTTTTTTAAGTTGTAAAGTTCGAAAGTTAACGGTTATTAGTTATTGTCTTAGAATTCCTGACCTATGATAAAGTGGAACTGGCTGCCGCTATAGTTTCTGTTTCCATACACTTTGTCGAAGCCATAAGCCCAGTCGATACCCATCATGCCTATCATTGGCAGGAAGAGACGAAGACCAACACCTGCAGAGCGCTTCATGTCAAAGGGATTGAACTTCGTACAGGAGGTCCAGGCGTTACCGCCCTCCAGAAATCCAAGTGCGTAGATGCTTGTGTTGCCCAGCAGCAAGGGGTAGCGCAGCTCCATTGAGAGGCGGCTGTAGGCATAGCCTTCGGCTCCCTGGGGTGTGAGGGCACCGTTGTCATAACCACGCAGACCGATGGTCTCGGTGGCGTAGTTGTAGGAATAGCCCGACATTCCGTCACCTCCCATATAGAAGGTCTCAAAAGGCGATGGCTTATGCTTGTTGTAATAACCCAGAAGACCGAACTCCGTGCGAGTCATCAGCACCGGACATTTGTCAGCCTTGCTAAGGGCAGTGAAGGTCTTGAGACGGAACTTCCACTTATGATACTCCACCCAGCGATATTTCTCCTTCATCTCCTGCAGATATGTGGCAGAGGAGGGGTTGTTGGCCAAAGTGGAATATTTCTTGCCATCCCACAGAGAGTATGGCGGCGTGGCCGACACGCTGAAGGAAAAGTCGGAACCGCGGCGAGGGAAGAAGGGTTGGTCAGAAGAGCTGCGGGTGATATTGAGAGTAAGGTTGAGGTTGTTGCAATTACCGTCTGACATGATAAAATATCGCCACTGCTTGAGAATATAGCGCTGGAAGGTGAGCATGGCCGAGAAGTTGAAATAGTCGTCGGGCCAACGCAGACGCTTACCCCATCCAATGCTTCCGCCGAGCACCTGCACATACTTGTCGGGATCGTAGTAGTCGGCGTAGTTATAGTAGTTGGACGATGAACCGTAGCCGTAGAGGCGGCTATAGTAGTTGTTATAATAAGCGGAATTATAGTAATTGCTGTTTACATCGGTCTGCTTGCTATAGAAGAGGCTGACGGACAGCTGGTTGGGGCGCTTACGTCCAAACCAGGGATCCATGAATGAGAGGCTGTACTGCTGGTAGTAACGTCCGTTAGTCTGGGCAGCAATCTCCACGCTCTGCCCCTCGCCCTGCGGCAAGAAGAAGTTGCGTGCGCCGTCACGCTTAAAGAGGTTCTGAATGGCGAAGTTGTTGAACTTGACAGCTACGCGGCCAGTGACGCCCGTGGGACCATAACCCATGGAGAACTCCAGCTGGTCTGTGGACTTAGATGCAAGGTTGTAGGTAATGTCCACCGTTCCGTTGGACTCATCGGGCACTACTGACGGTTCCAGTTTCTCGGGGTCGAAGTGACCCATTGAGGCAAGGTCGCGCAGTGAGCGCATGAGGGCATCCTTATTGTAGAGGTCGCCAGGCTTGGTGCGGAGCTCGCGGCGTATCACATCTTCGAAAACGTGGTCGTTACCCATGATTTTCACTCTGTTGAGGGTAGCCTGCTTACCTTCGCGAATACGTATCTCCAAATCTACGGAGTCGCCCACCACATTGGTTTCCACAGGGATGATGCGATTGAACACATAGCCGTGGTTGTAATACTCATTGGCGATGGCGTCGTCATCAGCCTTACTCATATCAAAACCAAGACGCTTCTTGAGGAGTTCCTGATTATAGACGTCGCCATGCTTAAGTTGCAGCGAGTTGCTGAGGGCGTCGGAGGAATAGACGGTGTTGCCCACCCAGCTGATATTGCGCACATAGTATTTGCCACCCTGATCAATGGTCATGTAAATGTCCACGTGTTTATCATCGAAGGGCACCACGCTGTCGGCTACGATATAGGCATCACGATAGCCCCACGAATTAAACTTGTCAACCACAGCCACCTTGTCGGCATCGTACTTTTCTGCTATAAACTTCTTGGAGGAGAACAAATTGCGTAGCTTGCCTACCTCGCGGGTCTTTTTCATTGCTTTCTTGAGGTCTGCCTGCATAGACTTCTCCACACCGGCAAAATAGATGCGGTGAACCTTGACTTTCTCGTTCTTGTTAATGTTAATATCAAGCAGCACCTGATTGGTATGGGCAGGGTCGTCACGTTGCAGCATCTCAATGTCAACATTCTTGAAACCTTTCTCCTCGAAATAAGACTGGATGATGTATTTCACGCGGTTGATTACATCAGTGGAAATCTGGCTGCCCGGTTTGAGCTTGACTCTCTCTTCCAGGTCTTCGCGCTCGGTCTTCTTCACGCCGTTATAGGTTACCTCGGTAAGCTGCGGATGGGTTGCCAACTGTATGTGAAGAAAAATCCTATTCCCCACAATGCTGTCAGCGGCTATAGACACATCAGAAAAGAGCCTCTGCTCCCACAGGCTATGAATGGCGCGGGTAATCTCGTTATCGGCCTTGGGGAAGGTAATCTCCTGCCCCACCACCAGTCCGGCAAGGGAGATAATCGTGCTTACATCTTGCTCGTCCTTCACTCCGTCGATAGTCACGCCACCGAGGATATAGGACGTTGGTTCGGAAGAGTAGTTGATGACAGGAAAATATCGCTTGGCAACATCCTGGGCCAAGGTCGTCAGGACCGTAGCTACAAGCATTATCGTATAGCAAATAAATCGCTTCATTATTTCGTTGAATATAATTGTGTCTATGTTAGTCCTTCTTGGAGACGTCGGGGTCAACCTGCTCACTAATCTTGCCGAAGCGTCGCTCGCGTTGCTGATAGTTGCGTATTGCCTTCAGCATCTCCTGCTCGGTGAAATCCGGCCAGTATGTTTCGCAGAAGTACAGTTCTGAGTAGGCGCACTGCCACATGAGGTAGTTGCTAAGCCTAAGCTCGCCGCCGGTGCGGATAAGCAAATCGGGGTCGGGCATGAAAGATGTGGTCAGGCTGTCGCTCACCGTCTGCTCGCTGATGTCTGCCAGTGCCAACTGACCTTTGGCCACCCTATCGGCAATGGTGCGTACTGCCTCGGTTATCTCCCACCGCGAGGAATAACTCATGGCAATAATCATAGTCATTCTTGTGTTTTGGCTGGTGCGCTCCTCACACTGTTTGATGCGGTTGCGCACTGCCTCGGGCAGGCGGCTGGCATCGCCAATCATGCGAAACCGCACATTGTTGGCCATGAAAATTTGTTCCTCCAGCGAGTCGAGCACCAAGGCCATCAGAGCAGCCACCTCGTCGGAGGGGCGGTTCCAATTCTCGGTAGAGAAGGTGTAGAGAGTGAGATAGCGTACCCCGATGCGTGTTGACAGCTCAGTGATACGTTTCACCGTTTCCACGCCCTGCTGATGACCGGCACTGCGCGGCAGTGAGCGCTGCTTGGCCCAGCGGCCGTTGCCATCCATGATGATGGCCACGTGCTGCGGCACCCTGCTGAGGTCTATCTCGTTCTCCTGTATCATTTTTGTTTCAATCTAATAGTTAAGTTTCATGCTGCCAGACTTTTCTATTCTCAAATAACCCTCTATTTTGCCTTGTTGCAGTTAGGGCATCGTGGCGAGAAGCTATAAGTAACCGACAGCAGCGCTATGCCGTAATGGTCCTTGTTCTTAAAACCCTCAGACTTGATTCCAAGGGGGTCCTGCAGTCCGTCAAGCTTGTCGGAGGTAGTAAAATGCATAGCCCAATCAAAGGAAATATTGAGTCGCTTGCTGGCACGATACTTCACCCCCACTCCCACAGGCACACTCAAGGCAACCCCTTTGCCCTCGCGGGCATAGGTCATGCCGAGACCCAGCTGCAGAAAAGGCGTAAGGCGTTTGTGGCCAAAGAAGTCTTGATAATAGCCATAGGGGAAGAAGTTGATTTCATACATACAACTGAGGTCTATCACGCTACTGGCAAATTTCGCCTTGAGCGGCGTGGTGCTTATCTCCTGTGTCTTGGGGTCGTAAGGATAGAAATTGTCCTGATCTTCTGTGGACCCCTTGATGCCAGCATAGGTGAGATTGACCTTAAGCGAGTTATAGTGATCAAAGAGATAACGCCAGTAGATACCCGCAGCAGGTTTCTGGCAAGAGAACATCGTATTGTTGAGGTCGCCCAGATAGAAACTGGCACCCACGCCACCGCCTATCTCCATACGATAATCGGCATCCTCCTGCGCACTGCCCGTCAGAGGCATAGTACAAAGCAGCAAGGCTGTTGCCCATATCACTATCTTATTTGTAAACTTCAACTCTTGAAGGTTAAGGGTTGTTGGTTAACGGTTATTGGTCGAAAACCTTCTGTTGATTCTCGTAGCCCAGGCGGTTGAGACGTCCCTTGACAACCTTGCCGCTCGGAGCACAGACTATCCATATAAAATCGTTCTCATCGACCGTCATACTGAATGTCTCTGCCTCCAGCCCTTTCGGCAGACTGTAATTGGCAGACTGCTGCAGCCAGCTGCGGCCGCCGTCACTGCTTACATAGAGATTGCTGACCTCACCGCCGTCAAGGCCGGCGCACAGCACCTTGCCATCATAAGCCAACAAGGAGGTCTGAGGCAGGGCAGGATAGTCATTGTCACCACTCTCACCCTGCGGAAAGATCTGCCACGGCTCCGTGTCGGCACCGTTAGCATCCACAATCTTCTTCCATATACTTACCTGCCCATCGTCATCTCTGCCGCAGGCCAACACATAGTAGAAGTTGTCGTTAAAGCTCATCTCGTTCCACACGGAGACAAGGTCCTGCCAGGGGAAGCCCGTCAGCTCGGAGTCAGGCTCTCCGGCCTGCCATTGCTGACCGTCGGCCGAGGCATAGATGCCATCAGCGGCACGGGCGTAGATCATGTCGCGCCCCACGGCCACCAACGATAGGAAAGGCTGCGGGGTGTCAACCTTCTGCCACTCCTTGCCGTCATCCGAAACCATCAGCTTGCTGCCGTCGGCATAGTAAAACCTACCGCCAAACATCTGCACACCTGCAGGCTGCATATCAGTCAGTCCGCTGACGGTAGAGCTTTCCCAACTGTCAGGCGCATCAGTAGCAGTCCACAACACCAGGGACTGGCCATCGCGCAAGGCAAACACCATGAGGCGACCGTCACAGACAAAAGCCTTCATCTCCCCTATCCCGTCGCTCAGCAAAGGCACGCCATCAGCCACCGTAATCCAGTTAAAGGACTCGGAGTTTGATTTGTGCACATTAACCTTGACGCTGTAGGTCTTGCTCTGCATACCATCGGCAGAGTAACAGGTAAACAGCACCGGATTGGTAAAGTCGAGCGTATCATTGGTAGAGAAGAGGGTATCGTTGCCATAGGGAGTGCGGTAGGCAACCACACCATCAGCATTGATGCTCGACAGCACCACCTTCTTCACATTGGTATTGAGGGGCAAAGAGTCTGGATTATATATCTCCTGCCTGAGCTGGTCAACATACATTGGGAAGGCAGCACCGGCCACAGCCACATTGTAGCTGGTGTCAGCGCCAGCAGCAGTGGTGGTATAGACGGTTCGCACCATCGTGCCCATCGTTATGCCCGTAATGGCACAGTCGCCAGCAGCTGTAACAGAAACAGTAGAGCTATCACTGCTACAGCTGCTCAATCCCGCCACAGAGGCCGCAAAAAGGGTCAACACATATAATATCCTCTTCATAATAGGTCTATAAATCATTTAGTCTGCAAAAATACTCACAATATTTCAAACTATTACTTGTTTTATGTGAAAAGAACATAAAATGCCCCATTTTTTCATCCTTTTTCACTTTTCTTCTTTCGTTTTTTACCTTTATTTTCGCTTTTTCACTATTCGGCATTACTTCTGGTAATAATATAGATGTTGGCACAGATTACTCATAATGCAACCAATTCTGACTGCGTTAGTTGTATGTTTATTGCATAGCAGCGTTGAATAGAACAGACATAAGACTTTTATTCCGAGTCTTTTGCGTAATCATTGCCTAAGTTTAATCTAATCCCCTTGAAAAAAGTTTTAACTCCGTGGAAAAATAAACTAACTCCGAGGAAAAAAAATCTAAGAGCCTCGAGCTG
>CADAJV010000071.1 GCA_902788275.1 uncultured Bacteroidales bacterium
CTATTCTAATCAACGCTGCTATGCAATAAACATACAACTAACGCAGTCAGAATTGGTTGCATTATGAGTAATCTGTGCCAACATCTATATTATTACCTTATTTTTTTGTTTCCACGTGATTATATTTCAATAGTATTGGGGCACACAAGACCGTGTGCCCCAATATTTTATTCAATGTGTTTCAGTGGCCCATTCGCGAGGTGTCCACCTTCTTGGTGGGTTTCTCCTTGAATCCGCCCATGCGATAGACTACTGACAACGCTACGTTGGGCTCCGCCCATATTTTCATGGTGTAGTCTTGATTGCCCATGCGGGAGTGGGTGTAGATATTGTTCTTCAGTATATTGGTGCCCTGTAGTGTCACGCTCCACCGCCCGTTGTCGGAGGTCCAGCGCAGCGATGCGCGGAGCCTGAACAAGGGATCGATGTCGTAAACTCCCTGTATAGCTTTGGTCTGTATGAATGGGGTGAGGCTCGATGTTATGTTGTGGGCCTGGCTGAGGCGCATGGTGGCTGTGCCGCCGAGGATAAAGGATAGCTTGGTGCGATTGAACGGCAGGTCGAAGAAGTTGTTGCTCTTGTCGTGGCGATAGAGGGCGGTGATGAGGCCGTTGCCGTTGAGCCAGCGGCCTGCGCTGAACTGCGCCGATGCTTGCAGACCATAGAGGTTGGAGTAGTTGAAGTTAGTTTCCTTCATCACCACGGCCAGCCGATCGGTAGGCTGATAGGCCAGCTGCACGAAGTAGTCGGGCTGTAGTTCGGTGAAGGCAGTGATGGTGTATTTCTTCTTCCACTGCCACATGAGCATTACCTCATAGTGGGACATGGGCTTGAGGTCGGGGTTGCCCCATATCTCTGAGTAGATGGATGAGTAGTAAATGCTGCTCATGGTGCTCCAGTAGCTGGGATAGACGGCCTCGGAGCTGAACGAGAGGTTGAGCATGTGGTCGGGGTTGATGTTCCACATGGCGTTGAGGGTGGGATATAGCCGCCACTTGTCCCACTTGGTGGCGTGATACTGCTCGGCCGAGAGCGAGGCATCGATGTTGAATTTCTTGCCTTGCCATCCTATGCCGCCATAGATGTCCAGTATGCGTTCACGGTAATCTACGCGGCTGGTGGCGTAGTCAATAGGCTGATTGTTTTCGTTGAGAGTTGTTTGGTAGCTGTCGTTAATGGAGGTCTGTGCCTTGGCACCGTATGACAGGCTCCATCCACCGTGCAGCTGGTGAGTTTGGTCGGCAGTGAAGAGCCACTTGCTGATTTTCTGGCGACTGTCAACCTCCAGGCTACGCTCGGTGCTGAGCATGGTACCATCGAGATGCTGTGTGCGCGGGTTGCGGTAGTTAGTATAGGATGCACAGAGTTGCAGGCCGAAGGGAGTGCTGTAACTGGCGTCCACATTGTGCAGACAGGTATGTTCGCGTGTTCGTTGTATGGTGTTTGAAACGCCTGTCGTTGTGTTGATGGGAGTGGAATGATTCCATTGACCGGTGTAGTCCACGCTCAGGCGGTGGTTGTCGGCTATGGAGTAGTCTATGCCCAGGTGGTATTCATGGTCTGTACCTTTGGCTTTGTTGCGTGTGAGGTCATGGTATGCTATCTGCTCATTGTCCAGTTGCTGGTTGGCATTGTGGCCCACACGGCCGAAATTCTTGCCAGTGGTGAGGCTGTAGGAGGCACTGATGCCCAGTGGGCCGTGGTTGTAGAGCACCGAGCCCTTGGCCTGTCCCGTGGCATACTTACCTTGCGACCATACGCCCTGCACCTGCGCTGCCAGTTGGTTGGTACCTGAATAGTTCTTGGTCTCCACGTTGATGGCTACGCCATGCACATGATACTTGGCAGGAGCGGCAGGCATTACCTCTGCCTTGGCCAGTTGCGAGGCGGGTATTGACTTGAGCCGCTCAATAATCTGCTCTCTGCTCAGGGTCGAGGGCTTGCCGTTGATGATGAGCGTTGCTGAGCGCCCCATGAAATTAAGGTTGCCGTCGTTCTCCACTATGCCGGGAATGTGTGTCAGAGCCTCGTAGGCATCGTCGGCGGGCATTATCTGCAGTAGCTGTGGCATATTATATACCAAGCGGCCGTTCTCTGTTTGGACTATGTCGCGACTGCCCTTGACGGTGGCTCCGTTGATGGTGTAGGTCTCAGGTTGAAGTTGGATGGTGCCGGCATCATCGGTGTCGCAGGTTTTGCAGACGCTCTTGTATCCGATGTGGGAGATGCGCATCAGCACCTCCTGCTGTTCCACCGGGATGGCGAAGTAGCCTGACTCGTTGGCCACGCCGCCAGCTATGAGGGTGCTGTCCGCAGGGCTGAGCACTGCCACGTTGACATATGGCAGGGGTAGTCCGCGCTCATCAATAATTAGGCCCGTCAGGTGACGGCTGGTCTTGTGTACGCACTCCACGTATATATCGTGGTCGTTTTCTTTCACCGTCATACGCACGGGGTAGAAGCCTATGATTTGCTGTATGGCCTCCGGCAGAGTCTTATTGTGGACAGTGGTGGAGACCAGGAAATCCTCCAGTTCATTATAGACGAAGTTGACGGTGTATTCCTCTTGCTCGTCTTGCATCTGTAGCAGTGCCTCGCTGAGCGACACATTATTATATATATGGCTTATCTTCTGTGCGCCGGCAATGGGTGCAAAAATAATAATCAGTAGCAGAGAGAGTATGGAGTTTCTCATATGTCCTGTAGTCCTATTTAACTATGATTTTGTCATCTTCCACCACTATGTTGACTGCCTCAAAGTTGTTGAGTTTCTCCACAACGCGAAGCAGGCTGTCCTCTTGCTTCCATACAAAGTGCAGGCGAAGCTGCCGGGCCTTGGCATTGCGCAGCTCCATGCCTACATGATTGGCAGTGGCAATATTCTGCACGATTTTCTCCAGCGTTACATTGTCGAAAACAACCGGCTCTGATAAGATGGTGTCTGTCTCTGTTGGGCTTGAGGTTTGATGTTTCAGGTCTGAGGCATGAGTGTTGTTCTCTGTTTGCTGTTCACTGTTAACCTTTGTATGACGCAAGGCTGCGATAGTTGCTCCGGCAAAGAAGATTACACCAATGAAGATGGCTGCTATCTTGCTTAGACGTTTGAACGGAAGGATGCGTGGCTGCTTTGTGTGCGCCGCGGCAAACTTCTCCCACTCTTTGTCAACAGAAGTATTGGCAACTTGCGTTTCCTCGTACTTTAATGCACGTTTGGCAAAGGCCAGCTGCTCCATCATAGCCTTCAGCTCGGGGTCGAGGGCAAGGGCTTGCCTTATCTGTTCTTCGGTAAACCTTTCGGGATGCTCCTGCATCTCCATAAGTTGCTCTATTCGCTGCTCGTCGGTTTTCATAGTAATCTATTTTTTGTCGTAGTATTTTCTTATTCCTTCAATAGCCTGCCGCAGGTGTGCATGAACACTCTGACGGCTGATGCCAAGCTGTGATGCTATGTCCATCACTTTCATTTCGTCGAGGTAACGCATCTTGAATATCTGGCGTGTCAGCGGTGTGAGATGGCGTCTGTTGTAGTCCAGCAGTTCGTCCATAAGCCTGTGTTCAATGTCGGTGGGTGTGGGTAGGCAGGCTTCTTCGCTGAGCAGACGTATTATTCGCTCATGTACCTGATGGTGCTCTATCATATTGAGGCATTGATTGCGCACGGCGGCCAGCAGGTAGGAGAGAGGCGGAGCTTCCTTGTACTCCTTCTCCAACAGATGGACAAAGACCTCACTGACGGCATCCTTGCTCTCGTCGTCATCGTAGAGGATGGTGAGTGCCAGCCGGTACATTGTGGTATAATGGGTCCGAAAGAGTTGCTCTATGTCTTGTGTTGTCATACGTTATTAATACAGTTCTGCCATGCGAAATGTAAAGCGAATGTATAACTTTTTTTCCATACAATATAATAAGGCAGCAAAAACGTGCTGCCTTATTGTATGTCTGCAAACTTTAAGGAAGTGTTTATTTCACTACTTTCTTGCCACCTATGATATAAATACCCTTGAGGTTCGAGGTTTGGGATTTGAGGTTTGAGATCTTGCGGCCTTGGAGGTCGTAGGCGGATTGATCATTGCCAACTCCTAACTCCTCACTCCTCACTCCTAACTCATCTAACCCAGTGATGTCGGCAGGTTGATATACGCGCACCCAGTCGAAAAGGGTTTCATACGTGTGGCTGGTGTCGGCGCTGGCGGCCCATGAACCGTCGCCTACGCTTTGATTGAGGATTAGGTAGAAGGGGGCGTCAAAAGGCCACTGCCCCTGGCTGAGGGCGCTGGGGTCAGTGCTCTTGGTGTAAGACCATACGCGCTGGCCGTCAACATACCATGTGATGCTGCTCTCGTCCCAGTCAACAGCAAAGGTGTGCCACTGGCTGTAGTCAAGGGGGCCGAAGGTCTGGCTGTTTGGGCCGTGGTGCAGATTGAATGTCCAGTTGGTGTGGATGGTATGCCAGCTCTGGGTGGAGGCATCGATGGTCTCCCAGATGTCTATTTCGCCATCATTGGGCCATCCGTTGGGGCTGCTGGCGGGCATCATCCAGAATGCGGGGAAGTTGCCCCGCCATGGGGCTGATTTGATGCGGGCCTCGGCGTAGCCATACTGAAAGTCGAAGAGCCCCAGGCTCCTTATGCCGCCGGTAAGCATGGGGATGTCCTCGGGTGAGTCGGATGGAGTGGGGATGGCAAGGCAGTGTAGGGCGCCGTTCTGCTGATAGACTACGCGCGGATCAGTGGAGCACCAGCGGTTCCATGTGGACCTTAGCCTCACGGTGCGTGTCCACCATTGGCTGTCGGGCTCGCCGATGCCGTCAAATTCGTCGCTGAACACCATCTGCATGGTATTAGGATCGGTCTGCTCCCATAGAGCGGTTATCCTAATGTCGCCGTCAATGCTGTCGGCTGGTATGGTGGTAAGGTCCTCAGTAGCTTCCAGGGTAAACTCGCTCCACTGCTGGCGGCCGTCGGCCCAGCGTGGACCGTTGAGGTTGCGGCCGTGGCGTACCTTGACGCCATCGGGGCAGGTGTAGCCGTTAAAGCTCTGGGCCGAGAAAGTTAGAGGTTGGTGTTGGGTTATCTGGTCGGGAAAGCCGCCGCCGTCTGTGCGGGGGTAGATATTGCCATTGCGGGTGATGATGGTAAGCGTGACGGGCAGGCGGCTCTCAAGGAGGGAGAGGCAGGTCTCGTAATCTGCGGGCACATTGGGATTCTCACTTATCTGCCATAGGGAGCCTGCGTCATTGGTGGTCCATACGCTGATGGGGTAGGTCATCTGTGGGGCGGCGCACATATAGTTTTTGCTGCCGGGGGTGGTTATGATGGCGAAGCCATCGTCCAGCTTGCTAATGCTGACGGGTGTGGGTGTGTCGAGCAGCTGGGTGGCCTGCGTGCCACCGGTTGTCCCTACATGGAGGAATTTCTTTGCTCCTACATTATATATATATGTGGTGTCCTCGTAGTTGACTATCATCCATGCGCCGTTGGGCGAGGTGGGGTCGTAGGGGGTGGCGTAGTCAGGATTGCGGAGGGCGTGGCTGCTGTCGCCGGTCATGCCGGCAGCCCACAGGTAGTCGTTGCCGGCGGAGGGGTTATAGATGGCGTAGGTGGTATAATGGGGGTTATATAGGGTGTAGGTCTTGGCATTGGAAAGTTCGTCAAGACTGTTTACTGTTGTCTGAGCACTGGCTATACCAAAGGAGTGCAGTGAAAAGATAATTATCAGACCACGGACAAGGTGACTTTTGAAATTTAGGATTTTCATAGCATCGTGGTATGGTTATTTCGTCATTTCCTGCTCAATGGCCTGTATCTCCTCTTTATACCCGGGCTGTGTTTTTATCTTGACGTCCACCTGACGGCAGGCGTGGAGCACAGTGGTGTGGTCGCGGCGCCCTATGTGGAGGCCTATCTGGGTGGTACTGAGGTTGGTGTGCTTCTGCATGAGGTACATGGCAGCCTGGCGTGCCCTGACGATGGTAGCCTTGCGCGAGGCTGAGTTGAGCTCCTTGTGGGTAACCTTATAGTATTTGCATGTGGTGTTGACTACCAGCTCGGGGGTTATGTGCTTGGTCCTTAGTTTCACCAGTCGCGACACTATGCGCTCGGCCATGGGCAGGGTTATCTCGCTGTCGTTGACGATGGACTGTACGAGCAGGCTGTTAATGACACCCTCCAAATCGCGCACGTTGTCGGTAACATTGAGGGCTATGTAGTCAACCACGTCTCTGGGGATTGTGAGCTGGTTCTTGCGTATCTTGGCACGGAGGATATTGCGGCGCAGTTGCTCATCGGGACGTTGCAGCTCGGCGGTGGCGCCCATCACGAAGCGTGAGCTGACGCGCTCCTCAAATCCCTGCAGGTTGGAGGGGGCTTTGTCGGAGGTGAAGATTATCTGGCGGCCATTGCGCTGCAGATGGTTGAATATGTTGAAGAGTACTTCCTGGGTCTTCTGTTTGCCGGATATTTCGTGGATATCGTCAACGATGAGGCAGTCGATGGACTGGTAGAAATACATGAAGTCGTTGAACTTGTTCTTTGGTACGGAGTCAGTGTACTGGATGAGGAAATCGTGAGCAGAGACGTAGAGCACGCGCTTGTCGGGGTGGTTCTCAAGTATCTTGAGGCCTATGGCGTTGACCAGATGCGACTTGCCAACGCCGGATGGACCATAGAGGAAGAAGGGGTTGAAGGCTGTCTGAATAGGCTTGGTGGCTATAGTCAGAGCTATGGAGCGCGCCAGTTTGTTAGCATCGCCTTTCACAAAGTTGTCGAAGGTGTACTCTTGACTGAGGTGGGTGGTAAAGATGGATTTGGCTGTTGTCTCGCCATTAGCTCCCGGTCTGCCGTTGCTTATTTTCGAGTCTTCCTCGCTCACTTTGATGTCGATGTCATTGACACCAAAAACTTTATTGACCTCTGCCAGCAGCATCTTGCCGAAATGCTCGGCCAGATATTCGTAGAAGAAGTTGTTGGGGACCTGCAGAAGCACCTTGCCGTCTTCTATACCAAGGAAAATGATGTGCTCAAACCACGTGGCATAAGTGTCTGGGGTGACTCGCGGGCGAATCATCTCAAGTACTTCTGTCCATTTTTCCTGACCGGTTGCCATGTGTCTATTCAATCATTTATTGCTGTCTTACCAAATAAAGGAGGCAGATTGCAAAATCGCAAATTCCTAAAATTGCGAGTGCTCTTCCGCCGAGATGGTATGAACTGCAAAATTGCGATTTTTTTCTGATATCAGCAAATGGAAACGGGGTTATTTTTTTCGTTGCTGACAAGTTAATGTTTTTATTGTTTCTTCCTCATTGCACAGCAAAACCTTTTAACTTCTTAACCTTTCCTTTCAGGGAGGTGGTTTCCCCAAATGTTTTTATTGTTTCTTCCTCATTGCACAGCAAAAGAATAGAGGAGGTCCAATTGAACCTCCTCTTCTTTGTTGGCGGTGCGTACGAGACTCGAACTCGTGACCCCATGCGTGACAGGCATGTATTCTAACCAACTGAACTAACGCACCATTTATACTGTCTAGGCGCTCCTCTCTTGAAACGCGATGCAAAAGTAGATGTTTTTTTTGTAACGACAAAGAAATCTACTGTTTTTTTTCGATTTTTTTCTGTCTTATATCTATCGGCACATATCCGGAGGAGGTTTTTACCCAGTCACGGAGTGTGCCGACCAGCCTATAGCCTGCGCTGCTGAAGAGGCGCGTGCTTATTTCGTTGGCGGGATTGATGTAGGCGTAGAGCTGGTGGATGTGGAGCATCTGGGCGGCGTAGTCCTCCATCAGGCGCAGGGCCTCGGTGCCGATGCGTTTCTGCTGATACTCAGGCAGTAGGCAGATTCCTACCTCGGCACGCTGATGGCGAGGCGAGAAGTTGGTGAGGTCGATGAAGCCTACGGACGTAGGTGTTTGGGAAATCTCCTCTATCTCTATTTGATGTTTGGGATTTGCCGCTTCGCTCTCAGACTTTCTTTCTGTGTCGGCACCGGCTTCGCCGACAGCCAACGAAAGTCTTCGCGATGCCTTCGGCATTGCCGCTTCGCTCTCAGACTTTCTTTCTGTGTCGGCACCGGCTTCGCCGACAGCCGACGAAAGTCTTTGCGATGCCTTCGGCATTGAGGCTTGAGGTTTTTCCGCGGTTCCCTGTTTTCTGTCCTCTAATACAGAGTGGTTTATCTCAATGACCAGCCTCAACTGGCGGTCTTTGTATATATCGCCGGTGGAGGCATTGATAAACCTGCCGATGGTGCCGCGGCTGAGGGGCTGCACGGCGGAGGTTGTGTCCCATAGTCGGGTGTCGTTCTCCAGTTTGTACATCAGCGGGAGGTCGGCACTCTCAAGGGGGCGCAGGCTCACGGTGGGGGATTGCAGCAGAGGGGCTGTCATAGGGTGAAGATGTGGAGGTTTGTGAGTATCATCTGGCGCTCGGGGTATAGGGTGCCGACGTAGCTGCTGCCATTGTGGGGCAGGGCAGAGTAGGCATGGGCCAGGTTGAGCACCTCGCTGTAGTTGTAGAGCGAGGTGTCGAAGACAATGTAGTAGGGCGCACTGTCGGCCACGATATTCCTCAGCTGCGTGGCGTCAACTACAGTGGGATTAAACATTTTGACTTCCAGATCGTACTTGGCGGCCAGGCTGTTGACTAGGTCTATGTTCTCCTCCCTTACCAGACAAACCAGGCGTGTCTTGGTCGGGGCGATGCTGCTCTTGATTTTGTAGCTCAGCTTGCGCCAGGTGCCCTTGATGAACGACAGGGCGGCGAGCACGTAGATGGCTATATATATAAGTATGCGCAGGAGAAATATGTGGCTGTTAAAATGCTTCTTAAAGAAGATGAAGATGGCCTTGTAGAAATTGTTGACGTAGGAGTAGGTGTTGCGGCGTGTGCTCTCGCCCTTGTAGTGGAGTATCTGCGTGGGCAGGTAGTAGTTGTGGTAGCCGGCCTTGAGCATGCGGTAGGAGAGGTCGGTGTCCTCGCAGTACATGAAGTAGTCTTCGTCGAAGGTGCCCACCTGGTTCACCACTTCACGCTTGAGCATCATGAAGGCGCCGGAGACAATCTCCACTTTGGCGGGCTGGTCGATGGGCAGGTGCTGCATGTAGTAGTAGCCGAAGGTCTTGCTGTGGGGAAAGAGTTTGCTAAGACGTGTAATCTTGCAGAAGGAAGCCCACGGTGTAGGCACACCGCGTCTGGACTCGGGGGCAAAGGTACCGTTGGCGTTGAGCATCTTCACGCCCAGGCAGCCTGTGTCGGGGTGCTGCTCCATAAAGTCCAGGCAGCGGCGCAGGGTCTCCTCGCTCACGAAGGTGTCTGGGTTGGCCAGGAGCACGTAGTCGCCCTTGGCCATGCTGATGGCCTGGTTGTTGGCCTTGCCGAAGCCCGGATTGTCGGTGTTGGCAATGATGTGCAGCTGGGGAAAGGTGCCGTCGGGGAAGCATTCTCGCAGATAGTCCACCGAGCCGTCACTGGAGTTGTTGTCAACCACCAGTACCTCCCAATCCAGTCCGTCGGCAGCCTTGCGCAGTGACTGCAGGCACTGATAGACGTAGTGCTTGACGTTATAGTTTACTATTATTACGGATAGCTGCATGATGTGGATGTTAGAGTTTCTGCGGCCAGCAGAAGATGAGGGCTACGCCGAGTATGGCGGCCAGGTAGAGTGGGGAAGTGCTGCCGGTGATATAGAAGGCTGCGAAATCCAGAATTACCACCATCAATATCATCAGAATCCTAATGCGGCTCAGCAGCTGCACCGAGGCATCCCTCTGTGCTCCCTTCAGTGTGTTGAGGCGAGCTTGTATGGGCTTCATGGCAAACATCTTCATGGCCAGCCACGCGGTGAGCAGGCTCAGCACCACGGTGGTGATGCTTAGCATATAGACAATCGTTTCATTTGCCTTAGCCGACAGCGACGGTATGATGCCCGTCAGGTAAAGCACTGTCAGCACAATGGGAACAACCCATGCCAGTGCGTAGATTATGTAAGTGGTCTTCATGTGGAGTTAGGAGTTAGGAGTTTTCAGTTAGTCGCAAAGTCTCAAAGTCGCAGAGTCGCAAAGCCATTTTAATTTGACAATTGGACAATGAATTAGGAGTTTTTAGTTAGTCGCAAAGTCGCAAAGTCTCAAAGTCGCAGAGCCATTTTAATTTGACAATTGGACAATGAATTAGGAGTTTTTAGTTAGTCGCAAAGTCTCAAAGTCGCAGAGTCGCAAAGCCATTTTAATTTGACAATTTCACGATTAGACAATTTAGCAAGCCGTTGGGCATAAATTTCTGAATAATTTCTGGTAATTTCTTTTAGTGCCCACTTCCGGACTTGGTTAAATTATCAATTATCAACTGTCAATTATCATCTATCTAAAGCTTTCTCATATTTTCACTCTGTTGACTATTGAGCGGCCGAGGGTTATCTCGTCGGTGTACTCCAGCTCTTCGCCCACCGAGATGCCGCTGGCTATGGTGGTCATCTCTACGGGGTAGGGCTCCAGCCTGCGGCTGATGAAGAAGCGCGTCGTTTCACCGTCAGTGGTCGAGCTGAGAGCCATAATCACCTCTTTGATCTCACCGCCAGCCACACGCTCCACCAGCGAGTCGATGAATATGTCGCTGGGGCCTATGCCGTCCATGGGTGAGATGATGCCGCCCAGCACATGGTAGAGTCCCTTGTATTGGCGTGTGTTCTCAATAGCCATCACGTCCTGCACGTTCTGCACCACGCAGATGGTGCTACGGTCGCGCCTGGGGTCACTGCAGATGTCGCATATCTCTTCGTCCGATATGTTGTGGCATACGCGGCAGTGCTTCACCTCCTCGCGGAAGGTGCTGATGCTGTCGGTAAAGCGCCTTACCTCGTCCTTGGACTTGCGCAGCATATGCAACGCCAGCCGCAGGGCTGTGCGCCTGCCAATGCCGGGCAGCGAGTTAAATGCTTCCACGGCTTGCTCCAGCAGGTGTGAGGGATATTCGGACATTTGAGTTAGGAGTTAGGAGTTAGGAGTTAGGAGTTAGGAGTTAGGAGTTAGGAGTTTTTAGTTAGTCGCAAAGTCGCAGAGTCGCAGAGTCGCAAAGCCATTTTAATTTGACAATTGGACAATGAATTAGGAGTTTTTAGTTAGTCGCAAAGTCTCAAAGTCGCAGAGTCGCAAAGCCATTTTAATTTGACAATAGAGTCGCAAAGCCATTTTAATTTGACAATTGGACAATTTCACGATTAGACAATTTAGCAAGCCGTTGGGCATAAATTTCAAATTTCAAATAATAATTTGTTTGAGGGGGCTCTCTCCTCCTCTTGAGGGGGAGGTCGGGAGGGGGCTGCCTCGCTTCTCTCTAACTATCTTGCAGCGACTGCAAGATGGTTTCTATGTGTTCGAGCAGGGCCTCCTTGCCTATCCGCTTGGCGGACGATACCTGGAAGTAGGGCGGCAGCTCTTCCCACTGCTCCTCCAGGCTTTTGAGGAATACGCCGACGCTCTTGCTGAATGAGCCCTTCCTCGACTTGTCGGCCTTGGTAAAGACGATGGTGAAGGGCACGCCGTTCTCGCCCAGCCACTCAATGAACTCCATGTCAATCTGCTGGGGCGGTATGTTGCCGTCTATGAGCAGGAAGAGGTTCACCATGTTTTGGCGCTCCAGTATGTAGTCCTCTATCATCTTGGCCAGCTGCTCCTGCTGTTTTTTGCTGCGCTTGGCGTAGCCATAGCCTGGCAGGTCAACCAGATACCACTCACCGTTGATCAGGAAGTGGTTAATCAGTATCGTCTTGCCCGGCGTCGAAGAGGTCATGGCCAGCTTCTGGTTGCCCGTCAGCATGTTGATGAGGCTGCTCTTGCCCACATTGCTGCGGCCAATGAAGGCAAACTCCGGCTTGTCAGTCTGAATGCACTTATCCACACTGATGGCGCTCGAGTCGTATTTGGCAGTTTTTATCTCCATCACTCTACTTCTTCTTAGTTACCTTTTTAATAATAAGGACAATCACCACCAGTGCCACCACGCCGCAAATGCCCACCACAATGGGGGTTTCATACTGCTTGAGGGCGCTCTGCAGCTGGTCTTTTGGCACGATGGAGTGCAGGTAGTAGCCCAGTGCAGCCAGCACAATATTCCATGCGCCGGCACCCAGTGCCGTGTAGAGGGCAAACTTGGCAAAGTTCATCTTTGCCAGTCCGGCGGGAATGCTGATCAGCTGGCGAATGGCCGGTATCAGTCGGCCCACCAGCGTGGCCACCGCTCCGCGCTTGTCGAAATATTTCTCTGCCTGCTCAATCTTATCTTTGCTAAGCAGGCACATGCGTCCCAGTCGGCTCTCGGCAAACTTATACACTATTGGTCGCCCCACGTAGTAGCTCAGCACATAGTTTATCACAGCACCGATGAGGCTGCCCAGAGTGGCGAACACCACCACCAGCACCACGTTCATGTTGCCGTCGGCAGCCATATAGGCGGCAGGCGGCACCACAATCTCGCTTGGGAAGGGGATAAACGAACTCTCCACTGCCATCAGCAGGGTAACGTAGAAGTAGTCAAGCTGTTCTGCCAGTTGATATAGGAAGTCAAGCATCGGGAGTTAGGAGTTTTTAGTTAGTCGCAAAGTCTCAAAGTCGCAGAGTCGCAAAGCCATTTTAATTTGACAATTGGACAATGAATTAGGAGTTTTTAGTTAGTCGCAAAG
>CADAJV010000072.1 GCA_902788275.1 uncultured Bacteroidales bacterium
GAAATGTACCCTTTGCCGCCCCAAAAGTAAACGCCACATGGCAAAAACAGCCCTCCCACGTTGCAAAACGGGCCACTTGCGGCGCCATGAGACTGACTTTTGATTCGTGAAGTTATGAAATTGAGTAGTTATGAAATAGAGTAGTTAAGAAGTTAAGTAGTTAAGAAGTTAAGCCGATGGTCAGGATTGTGATTTATTTGCAATTACTAAAGTCCCACAGAAATCGTAGAAATTCTCTGGTCCTTGATGAAGGAAACACCCTGTTTTCCATTTTCGGAAAAATTCTTCTTATTATTATAGTTTTCTTACTATTTTCTTTTGGTTACTTTTCTTTTTCTTTCTTTACCCTGACCCGCTTGGTCGTCCAGCGAGTCGGGTGAGACAAGCAAGTCATAGTAATCGTCAGAAACATACTCCATCGTGTCCTGCAGCTGTTTCAGGGTCGCCTCGGCGTCAATTTCTTCTTGGTGCGGGCAACATACACCGGCGTAGCCGACCGCTTCGGCGACATAGGCTCGCGCCAAGGCTACAGCCACTACATGGGCAATCCCTCGCTCTTTACCCCGCCGGAGATAGAGAGCACCACCAGCTACATACAGTCATTAGTAAAAACTTGGTTGAAAAACCTTGCACGGAAAAATGCAAGGCTACCCCCATAAAGTCCTTTTAGTTGCGAAAAGGCAGAAACTAATCGTAGGGAGCATCTGTCCCGGCGCGATTAGATTTTGTCGCTGCGCGCACGCAGATTGCGCAGATGGAGGTGGATTTCTTTGTTATTGTTTTATTATCACATAGAATGCAGATTTTTTGTTTCTTGTCGGATAAAATGGGGAATTTTATATTAAAAAAGGTTGCATATGGGGTGTCTTTGGAGGAAATGTAGTATCTTTGCATCTAATATAGAAGTTAACGAGGCCCCCGTCCCCCCTAAAGGGGAGGAAGTAAACGATAACGAGGGCTAAGTTGCTTAAATTGAGAACTGAAAATTTTGTCAAGTTCGGAGGTAAGTGATGACGAACACGAATCTCACGAACAACACGAATGCCAAAGGCATCGCGAGCTTGCTTAAATTGAAAATTGAGAATAACCAAATAAACATACCGATATGAAATCATTTCTTGCAGAAAAAGTTGTGTCAGACGGTCTGACTTATGATGATGTGTTGTTAATCCCCGCGTACTCTGAGGTGCTGCCACGCATGGTGGAGCTCGGCACAAGGTTTTCGCGCAACATCAGGCTGAACATCCCGTTTGTGTCGGCTGCTATGGACACTGTGACTGAGGCCAAGATGGCTATTGCCATTGCCCGTGAGGGCGGCATCGGCGTGATTCACAAGAATATGTCGATTGAGGAGCAGGCCCGTCAGGTGGCTATCGTGAAGCGTGCCGAGAACGGCATGATCTACGACCCCGTGACAATCCAGAGGGGTAAGACGGTGGGCGACGCGCTGAGGCTGATGCACGAATATCACATCGGCGGCATACCCGTGGTGGACGGCGACGGCAGGCTGGTGGGCATCGTGACTAACCGCGACCTGCGCTTTGAGCTGAACACTAGCAAGCTGATTGACGAGGTGATGACGAGCGAGCACCTAGTGACTACTGACCAGCAGACGGACCTGAAGAGTGCTGCCAAGATTCTGCAAGAGAACAAGATTGAGAAACTGCCCGTGGTGGGCAAGGACGGCAAGCTGGTGGGCCTGATTACCTATAAGGACATCACCAAGGCTAAGGATAAGCCGATGGCCTGCAAGGACGACAAGGGCCGTCTGCGCGTGGCTGCCGGCGTGGGCGTTACCGACGACACGCTGCTGCGCATGGAGGCTCTGATTAAGGCTGGTGCCGACGCTATCGTGATTGACACGGCTCACGGCCACTCGAAGGGCGTGATTGACAAGGTGAAGGAAGCTAAGGCCAGCTTCAGTAACGTGGATGTCGTGGTGGGCAACGTGGCTACTGCCGAGGCTGCCAGAATGCTGGTGGAGGCCGGCGCCGACAGTGTGAAGGTGGGCATCGGCCCGGGCAGTATCTGCACCACTCGCGTGGTGGCCGGCGTGGGCGTGCCTCAGCTGTCGGCCATCTATGATGTGGCTCAGGCCCTGAAGGGTACTGGTGTGCCTATGATTGCCGACGGCGGCCTGCGCTACAGCGGCGACGTGGTGAAGGCCCTGGCTGCCGGTGGTGACTGCGTGATGATAGGCTCGCTGGTTGCCGGCACCGAAGAGAGCCCGGGCGAGACGATTATCCTTAACGGCCGTAAGTTTAAGACCTACCGCGGCATGGGCTCGCTGGAGGCTATGGAGAACGGCTCGAAGGACCGCTACTTCCAGAGTGGGGTGGTGGAGGCCAAGAAACTGGTGCCGGAGGGCATCGCCGGCCGCGTGCCTTACAAGGGCACGGTGCAGGAGGTGATATACCAGCTGGTGGGCGGTCTGCGCTCGGGCATGGGATACTGCGGCGCTGCGACCATCGAGGCCCTGCACGACGCCAAGTTTGTGCGCATCACTAACGCGGGCGTGCTGGAGAGCCACCCGCATGACATCACCATAACGAGCGAGGCTCCTAACTATAGCCAGCCGCAGTAAAAACGTTAAACGGCCCCGCCCCTTGAGGGGGGGAAGGGGGCCTGCGGGAGTGGGGCCGCGCAGCCGCACTGCGCGACACACTGAAGCTAACTGAACAATGGATATGAAACGAATTGCGATATTTGGATTGCTGGCGGTATGCTGCCTGACGGGCTGGAGCCAGCAGGAGAGCGACCCTGTACTGATGACGGTGGCAGGGCGCGAGGTGACGAGGGCTGAGTTTGAATACTCGCTCAACAAGAACTATGAATCGCCCTCGCAAGTGAGCGAGCAGGACATCAAGGATTACGTGGACCTCTATGTGAACTATCGCATGAAGGTGCAGGCGGCCCTTGACGCGAAGCTTGACACGTTGTCGTCGTTTCAGAAGGAGTACCGCACCTACCGCGACGTGCAGCTGAAGTCTTTTGTCTATGACTCGCTGTATGCTGACTCGATAGTGCGCAATGTGTATGATAATATCAAGGTGAGCGTTGGCGACAGCGACCTGGTGAGGGTGAGCCACATTATGCTGTATCTGCCGCAGAATGCCAGTGACGATGCTGTCAATGCTGCCAAGGTGAGGATTGACTCCATCTATGCTGCACTGCAGGGCGGAGCGGACTTTGCCGAGCTGGCCAGGACACTGTCGGACGACAGGGGCACGGCGGTGAATGGCGGTGAGCTGCCCTGGATTGGTCCGGCTCAGGTGATTCCTGAGTTCAGGGATGCTGCGTGGGCCCTGCGCGTGGGGCAGATGAGCGAGCCGGTGCTGACGCCGGCGGGCTACCATATTATCTATATGAACGAGCGCAAGAAGCTGGAGCCCTTTGATGAAAAGCGTGCTGAGATTCAGGAGCAGCTGGACAAGATGGGCCTGCGCGAGGATGCTGCTGAGCATATGATTGCGCGTATGGTGAGCGAGTCGGACGGCAAGCTGAGTCGCGAGGATGTGCTGCAGCAGGTGCAGGCCAAGGCGATAAGCGAGAAGCCGGAACTGAGGTTCCTGATCAATGAATACTATGACGGCCTGCTGCTATATGAGGCCAGCAATCGCCTGGTGTGGCAGAAGGCAGCCAGCGATGAGGCGGGCCTTGACAGGTTCTTCCAGGCCAACAAGGCTAAATATCAATGGAAGGCTCCTCATTTCCGCGGCTATACATACCGCGCCAAGAGCAAGGTGATGGCTAAGCGGATAGCCAAGCTGCTGAAGGGCTGCAAGGCCGACGAGGGCCTGGAGCTGCTGAAGCAGAAGCTGCCTGCCGACTCGGTAAAGGCCGTGAGGGTTCACTTCGGCGTGTGGAAGAAGGGCGACAATACGCTGGTGGACTACTTGAAGTTTAAGTCCGGCAAGGAGCCTAAGCAAAACAAGGTGCTGCCCTTCTACGGCGTGGTTGGCAAGGTGCTGAAACAGCCGAAGGCCTTGATTGACGTGAAATCGCAGGTGGTCAGCGACTATCAGGCTCAGAAGGAGGCTGAGTGGATTGACGGGCTGCGCAAACGCTATCCCTTCACGGTGGACGAGGCTGTGCTGGCTACGGTGAATAAACACTGATTTTATTGGACGATTTCACGATTTACGATTGATATGAGAATGCCGAGATATTTCTGCCTTGTGCTGACGGCTTGCCTATGGGGCCTTGGGGCCAGTGGGCAGAACGAGAATGTGCTTGACGAGGTTGTATGGATTGTTGGCGATGAGCCGATACTGAAATCGGATGTCGAGATGCAGCGTCTGGCGGCGGAGTATAACCGTACTCCTATTGAGGGCGACCCGTATGTGACTATTCCGGAGGAGCTGGCAATACAGAAGCTGTTTCTGCACCAGGCCGCGCTAGACAGCATAGAGGTTACGGAGTCGGATGCGCAGGTGCAGGCGTATGTGGATAACGAGATGCAGCGCCAGGTTAGCATTGCGGGCTCTGAGCGCAACCTGGAGAACTATCGCAACATGTCGATGAAGGACATCCGCGCGCAGGTGACTAGGATGATTATTGATCAGTATAAGGTGATGCAGGTGAGGGACAAGATTATTGGCGACGGCACTGCTACCCCTGCCGAGGTGCGCCGCTACTTCAAGGATATGCCCAAGGACAGCCTGCCGACTATCCCCACGCAGGTGGAGATACAGATTATCAGCGAGGCTCCCATGGTTACGCCCGACGAGGTGGAGCGCGTGAAGGCTGAGCTGATGGAGTATGCCGACCGCGTCAACAAGGGTGAGTCGTTTGCCCTGCTGGCCCGCATGTTCTCTAAGGACGGCAGTGCCATGAACGGCGGCGAGCTGGGCTTTAAGGGCAGGGCAGAGCTGGTGCCGGAGTTCTCAAGCGTGGCTTTCGCACTGACCGACCCCAAGACGGTATCAAAGATTGTAAAGACGGAATATGGCTACCATATCATTCAGCTGATAGAGCGCAAGGGGGATAAGATAAACTGTCGTCACATACTGCGCACGCCTGAGCTGTCGAGTGCGGAAATAAGGAAGACTATCAACCGCCTTGACAGCGTGGCTAATCTTATCCGCACGGACAAGATGTCTTTCGACGAGGCGGTATTCCGCTACTCGGACGACAAGGACACGCGCCTGAACCACGGCCTGATGGCCTACACCAACCCCGAGGACCGCACGCTAACCTCGCGCATACGCATGGACGAGCTGCACCGCTCGTATCAGGAGATTGCCCTCGCGGCGGAGAAGATGCACATTGGCGAGGTGTCGGATGCCTTCACCATGCGCGGACGCAACGGCATGATGACCTGCGCCATTATCAAACTGAAGAACCGAATACCTGAGCATAAAGCCGATATTACCGATGATTTCCAGGTGCTGACGAATATTGTTAACGACAAGCGCGCTGAGGAGATTGTGGAGAAATGGATTAAGGATAAGATTAAGACTACCTACATCAGGATTAAGGACGGATGGAAGCGTAGCGGGTATAGATATAACTGGCTGAAGAGTTAGGATGCGCATACGACTGCTATCACTGTTTCTGCTGTTGACGACGGCCTTCTCAGCTCTGTCGCCGGCCGGTGGGTCGCCAAAGATTAAGAACAGCAAGTCGCCACGCCCCAAGGGTGGCGATATTGTTGTGCGCCACTCCGACAAGATAAGCTATGACGAGGCCCTGATGCCTGGGGTGCAAATCTTTGTGGGCAATGTGGAGTTTTTTCACGACGGAGTGATACTGAAGTGCGACAGTGCCAATTTCTATCAGGAGAGCAACTCGTTTGCGGCCTTCGACCGCGTTGACATGAGGCAGGGCGACACCTTGTCGCTGAAATGCGACTACCTCTTCTACGACGGCAACTCGCAGGTGGCCCAGGCACGCTACAAGGTGGTGCTCAGACACCGCAAATCGACTCTCTATACTGACTCTCTTGACTATGACCGCCTATACAGCATGGGCTATTTCTTTGAGGGGGGCAAGCTGGTGGACGGCAACACTACGCTGACGTCTGACTGGGGACAGTATGATGCCCAGACGCGCCAGGCGGTGTTTAATTATAATGTGGAGCTGCAAAGCCCTGACTATAGGATGTCAACCGACACTCTCTATTATAACGTGCTGAGCAAGGATGCCCACTCGGCAGGACGCTCAAACGTGGTTAGCGGAACGACCAATATCTATACCGAGAACGGCCATTTCAACACGGCCAACGACAAGGCTATACTCCTTAACCGCTCGGTGGTGGAGGACAACAACCGCAAGCTGGTGGCCGACTCGATAGTCTTTGACAAGCAGCAGGGCGTGGCCGAGGGCTTTGGCGATTTTGTGGTTAATGATGACGCCAACCACTCAATTTTATCGGGCGACTACTGTTACTATAACGACAGCACGGGCATCAGCATTGCCCACGGGCGGGCCTTGCTGAAGAACTATGCGGAGCCCGACACATTGTTTCTGCATGCCGACACGCTCAAGATTCTCTCGTATAACCTGAAGACAGACAGCGTTTATCGTGTGGTGCACGGCTATTACCACTCGCGCTCCTTCCGCGAGGATGTGCAGAGCGTGGCCGACAGCCTGTCGTTCAACAGCAGGGAGCGGCGTCTGTCGCTCTTTGGCAACCCCATAGTGTGGAACGGCCGTAACCAGATAGTGGGCGAGGAGATTCACTCGTTTTTCAACGACTCCACGATTGACAGCATCTACGTGGTCAACCAGGCTCTGATGTGCGAGCAGCTGGATTCGCTCAACTTCAACCAGATTGCCAGCAAGGAGATGCACATGTATTTCACTGACGGTGAGATGCGCGAGAGCCATGCTGTGCAGAATGTTAACGTCAACTATTTTCAGCTGGACGACAAGGTGAAGGACGACACGGTGGTCATTGCCATGAACCACGCCGAGACCAGCCTGATGAAGACGTACTTTAAGGACAAGAAGGTGAGCAAGGTGTGGACGGCCGAGGCTGAGGGCACCTTCTATCCCATTGTGTTTGTGACGCCCAGGCTGCGATACCTGGATAATTTTGCGTGGTTTGACTATATCAGGCCACGCGACAAGTATGACCTCTTTGAGTGGCGCGGCAAGCCTGCTGACAAGGTGCTGCACAAGACTAAACGCCGCGAGGTGCCGTATCAGACGTTGAAGAAGAAAAAGAAAGAGAAAGAGACAGAGTGAAGTATGTCTGACATTATCCGCCTGCTTCCTGACAGCGTAGCCAACCAGATTGCCGCGGGCGAGGTTGTGCAGCGCCCTTCTTCAGTGGTTAAGGAACTGCTGGAGAACTCGGTGGATGCCGGTGCCGACCATATTGAGCTGTGGCTTACCGATGCGGGCAAGAGCTGCATACAGGTGATTGACAATGGCAAGGGAATGAGCGAAACTGATGCTCGCCTGTCGTTTGAGCGCCATGCCACATCGAAGATTAAGGATGCCAAGGACCTCTTTGACCTGCACACCATGGGTTTTCGCGGCGAGGCGCTGGCCTCTATAGCTGCCGTGGCGCAGGTGGAGCTAAAGACCCGCACTGCCAACGACGAGATGGGCGTGAGCATCACTATGGAGGGGGCCCGATGCATAGACCAGCACCCTGTGATGTGTGCCAAAGGGGCTAACTTTGCCGTGCGCAACTTGTTTTTTAATGTGCCGGCACGTCGCCGATTCCTGAAGTCGAATGTCACGGAGATGAACAACGTGATGCAGGAGTTTGAGCGGGTGGTGCTCATTAACTATGATAAGTCGTTTAAGCTGTATAAGGATGATAACCTGGCCCTTGACCTCAAGGCGGGCTCCTTTAAGCAGCGTATCCTGGGGGTCTTCGGGCAGTCGCTTGACAGGCAGCTGCTGCCCCTGTCGGTTGACACGGATATTGTCAGGATTGAGGGGTTTGTGGGCTCGGTGCAGAGTGCCAGGCTTAAGGGCTTTAAGCAGTTTTTCTTTGTCAACGGACGCTATATGCGGCATCCGTATTTTAACAGGGCGGTACAGACGGCCTTTGAGCGCCTGCTGCCGCCGGAGAAACAGGTGAGCTTCTTCCTGCGCCTCACTGTTGACCCACAGCAGATTGATGTAAACATACACCCCAGCAAGACGGAGATTAAGTTTGAGGACGAGCGTGCCATCTGGCAGCTGCTGCTGGTGGCCGTGCGCGATGCGCTGGGCAAGTATAACGCGGTGCCGACTATTGATTTTGATAATACCCTGGAGATAGACATCCCTACCTTTGACGGCGGCAACCGCCAGGCTACCGAGCCTGCACTGAATGTTAATCCGCATTATAACCCGTTTGAGTCCACCACGCCATCTTATCGCAGCGGCGGTGGTGTGCTCAGGCAGTCAGATTTCAACAAGCCTTCTGTGGAGGGGTGGCAGGATTTGTATGGCCCGGTGACAAGGTCTGCGCCCCAGCAGCCTGCCGATGGGGATGTGGTGAACAGGGAAAAGGATGAGCCGGCTGTCATTGAGGCTAATCGTTCGTTCTTCCGCTACTCGTCACGCTATATTGTTACTCCCGCCAAGTCGGGACTGATGGTTATTGACTATGTGCGCGCTCACAGGCGCATATTGTATGATAAGTTTATCAGGGACGTGGAGAATGGCAAGTGTGTATCGCAGTCGCTGCTGTTTCCTGAGTTTGTGCAGCTTAGCCTGACGCAGTCGTATGTCATGGACAGCCTCATGGAGCAGCTTAACGGCATGGGGTTTGATATTGCCAGGCATGCCGATGTGTCAGGGCAGGCTACTTATGCCGTCAGCGCTGTGCCTGCGGCAGTGGGAGAGAATGACGTCAATGCCCTTATTGTCAGATTGATAGACGACTACGACAAGCAGAGCCTGAAGTCAGAAGACCTATACCATACCCTGGCAATGGCCATAGCTGTCAGCAATTCGGTGAGCACTGACCGCCGCATGGACGAGCAGGAGATGGCGGCGCTCGTAGATGACCTCTTTGCCTGCAAGACACCTAACTATACCCCGGACGGAAAGGTGATTATTTCTATAGTGTCTGAAGAGGAAATTGTGAAGAGATTCCGTTAGACAATTATTGCTGCCCGGGGGAAAATCCGTAAACCTCATAACAGCCTTTATGGATGGGAGCTTCCGAATGTTACAGTATATTTGGGCTTGTTTTCGTGCCATCAAGCAACCAGGTTTCGCTATCATACGCCCCGCCGCCAAGGCGGTACCCCCTCGCGTATAGCGAGGGAGTACCCTGAAAGGAGTAGGGAGTATGATACAAACTTCAATAAATATTGGCTTAAGGCTCAAATATTAAGGTAATGATATAGATGTTGGCACAGATTACTCATAATGCAGCCGATACTGACTGCGTTAGTTATATGTTTATTGCATAGCAGCGTTGATTAGAATAGACATAAGACTTTTATTCCAAGTCTTTTGCGTGATCATTGCCTAAGTTTAATCTAATCCCCTTGAAAAAAGTTTTAACTCCGTGGAAAAATAAACTAACTCCGTGGAAAAAAAATCTAA
>CADAJV010000073.1 GCA_902788275.1 uncultured Bacteroidales bacterium
ACCGATGCCAAGTCCTACAAGGCAGCCGACATGGAGGCCAAGTTCAGCATCAAGGACGGCAAGGTGACCGCCGTAGCCGCCCTCACCGCTGAGGAGGCTGTTGCTGCTGGCAAGGCTATCTACACTCTCGATGGCAAGAAGGTAGCTGCTCCCGTGAAGGGTCAGATCTACGTTGTTGACGGCAAGACTGTGAAATTCTAAAAAAACGAGACCCTCTTATCCCCCTAAAGGGGAGGACGGGACACTCCCATACGATTTCGGGAGGCGCAAGCAGTTGCGCCTCCCGATTTTTTGTCTGTATATTCTTTGTTCTTTGTACTTTGCTCTCTGTACTTCATTCTCTATACTCTTTTCTCTGGTATCTGTTCTTTATTTTCTGTTGTCTTTTCTTATATGTAAGCTAATATCATACGCCCCCGTCGCTTCGCGCCACCCCCTCGCTGTACGCGAGGAAATCCATATTTATATTGGCTCCTTCGCAGCCACCTTTTCTCGCCTCAGCATAGTTCATGCAAGCATGACTCTGCCTTCGGCTTATCGAAAACGTTCCCCAGAGGGGACCCTGCTTAGAGGGGGAGCCTGACACACCATTAGACAATTAGAGTGCGTAAGGAAAGGAGGGAGACGGCTCTCTCTCTAAGTGGGGGCTCCTCTAGGGAGATATAGAAAAGGTTTACCTCGCCGAACGGGGGGAGTAGCCTGTAGGGCTAGGGACGAATAACTACATAGTGAAGGTATAAGATGCGCAACCAATATATAGATAAGAGAGAAGCCTCCATCTGCAAGTATGCGGTGGAGGCTTCTTTATTGTGTTGTCTGGGCAGGGGTTATTTCTTCGCGCGCCAGAAGGGATTTTTGAGTTTAAAGGAAATCTCGATGGCATGGAGATCACTTTCTTCGTCGTCACCTGTGCCCTTATGGAAACGGTAGTGTAGTCCGAGGTGATACTTCTTGGTGATTTTCCACTCGGCTCCAGCGGCATAGCGCATCTCATCGATATGGAATGAGTTGTGGAGATTGTTTTCCATCTCCACGGAGATGTCGGGGGTGATGGGGCAGTGGCGGATGTTGTAGCTGAGCTCCACTTTCTGGCGCAGGTAGTCCTTGACCTTGCTGCGCTTGCCATCTTCCTCCAGTTCGGGGGAGCCAGGGCGTAGCTCGTAGGTGATGTTGTCATCATCGTCATAGACCATATTGTAGCGGTATTTCTCCTTTACGGTCTTGTCGTGCTGGAAGAGGGTGTGCTGAAACCGCTCCCTTAGTGAAAGGTTGAAACGGCCGAGGTCAACATCGCCCTTTATGTAGAAGGAAACGCGGTGCTTGTTGCGCCAGAAGGATTGAGTGTAGTTGTAGCCTCTATAGATGGGTAGCCCGTTCTCGTCGTACTCTATATTGCCTTCATCGTCGGTTTTGTACTTGGTTTCGCACTCGGGCAAGCTGAAGCTATAGATATAGGCATAGGCGGCTCCCACCTTGATATTGCGTGTTAGGCTGTAGTTGAGGCCCATGTTGAAACTGCGGCGTGTGGCCCCCTTGAGGTGATTGTTGAAGCGGATGTCATAGCCAAGGTCAGCAGAGAGACCCCTCACTCCGAGGTTTTGAGAGAGGCCCACTTCTGTCCACAGGCCGAAGTCTTCGGCGTGGGCGGTGGCAACGGCACCGGCTATGGCCAGTGCTGCAAGTAGTTTTTTCATAATAGTAGAGTGGTTGTGGGGTTAGGAATAGTGTTTGGGCAGTTTGGCTACGTCATCCATGCCGTTGGATTTCTCAAAGCTCTGGTAGTAAACCTTGATGAGGGCGCTGTCCTTGAGGAAGTCGATGGAGCCAACCTCCACGTTGATGACCTTCACGCCGAGGCGTTTCTCGAGGTCGGCAATCATGTCGGCGCGCCTTTCGGGGGTAATGAGGGCTATGTTGTCATAGCGCACATACTTGCACGACACATGCTTGGCCAGCAGGTTGCTCTCGGCCAGGCTGACGGCTATGACGAAGATTATGTTGGCGGCGGCCAGCTCGGCAATGCTGAGTTTCTGCGCCATGCCGTTGACTACGCTTAGGGCTACCAGGAAGAAGAGGTAGGTCATCTCGCGGATGGGCACTGACTCTGTGCGGTAGCGTATGATGCCGAACACGGCGAACAGACCCAGGGCAGCGCCTATCTTCATCTTGGCGCCGTCCATGAGATAGATGAGCATGAAGATGCTCACGGCAAAGAGGAGGAAGGTGAAGTAGTAGTCGCGGCGGCGGCTCTTGGGATAGTAGAAGAAGTGCACGACAATCCATACCATTACAATATTGAGTAGGAAACGGCACAGCATTTCTATCAGTGCGGGGGCATCAATCCAGTCGATGCTTTGGATGGTTCCGCCGGCGGCGGCAATAATTCCGTTGAGTAATGTTAGCATTTAGGTTTAAGATTTAAGAGTTCGAGAGTTGTTAAGTTCGAGAGTTCGAAAGTTATTGGTCAATGGTCATAGCGTTTCGCTTTGCTATCTCGCGCATCTTTTCTTTGAGCAGATTGGCCTTGAGGGCCGGGTTGGTCATGTGGGAGCCGATGACATACTTGCTGTAGCCGTGGGGCTTGATGCGCAGGTTCATCAGTATCTCCTTGATGGGTGAGAAGACCAGTCCGTCGCGCTTGAGCTCAATGATTACAAGCTGGTCGGAGTTGGCCAGGCCGTTGGTGTCGAAATTTGTGTAGTCGATGTCAAAGTCGATGGTCAGGCGTTCAGTTTTGCCTCGGTTAACGAGGGTGATGCGGTGGAAGTGGTTTTGCAGACAGGGGTGAAACTCATGCAGGCTGCAGCCCGTATGCTTAATAACAAATTCGTCGCCGCCGCTGTCAAACACGGCCTCCTGCGATGGCACCTGTATGCGCTTCTTCTTGGTTTTGCCGTGGTTATCCTTTTTCTTTACCTCCAGAAATGTGAGTCCCCCCGAGCTTTCATAGGTGCGCACCCTCACCTTGGTACGCGGGCGATGGCCGGCTTGGTGCATATGGTAGAAGCGGTAGTCGGGCGAGTCCCAATAGACGGTGCGGTACTGAGCGATAGCCTGGCCGTCGATGCGCTGCACGTAGTAGTCTTCTTTAGCCAAGGCCAGCACCTGCATCAGCTGTGCCTTGTTGGCCAGAAACTTGGTATCGGTGCGGTTCATGAGCCTGATGCCTGCCATTTCGTCAAGGGTGATGGGCGGCAGGGCTTGCAGCAGCTGCAGTATGTCGGAGTGTTGGGGCATGGATTTGTCTATAGATTATGCAAATGTAAGCAATAATTGCTACATTAGCCTGCAAAGGGGAGGAAAAAAATAAATAAACGGAATCTTTTTGCCGTTTCTGACAAAAAGATTCCGTTTATTTGTCAAAGCGAAGAACGCTGGCTTATGCCTCCTCCTTATTAGGATTGTAGCGTTTTTCCTTGATGCGGGCCTTCTTACCAGTGAGGTTGCGCAGGTAGTAGAGCTTAGCGCGACGCACCTTGCCGACCTTGTTGACGGTGATGCTGTCGATGGCAGGAGAGTTGATGGGGAAGATACGTTCTACGCCAACGGTGCCGCTCATCTTGCGTACGGTGAAGCGCTTCTGGTCGCCATGACCGCAGATCTTGATGACTACTCCGCGGAAGAGCTGGATTCTCTCCTTGTTACCCTCTACGATTTTGTAAGCAACGGTAATTGTGTCGCCTGATTTGAATGCGGGCACCTCTGTGCCGGTTGCGAAAGCCTGTTCGGCTACCTTGATCAAGTCTTCCATTTTTTCTTGAATGGATTAAAAGTTAGTTGTCAGTTCTGCGCAACATAACAGGCAACTCGTCTTCCTGCCAGCGATTACGCAAAAAGCGCTGCAAAGGAACAACATTTTTTTGACATGACCAAGGATTTTATATTGAAAATTAGGAATTAGCAATCTGCGATTAGGATTTATTTGCTAATTTTGCAACAACATAAAGAAAAAAACTATGAAAAAGACTATCTGTATCTTGGCAGTGCTGCTTGCGGCCTGCGTCATGGCGGCCGAGGCCCGCACTGACAGGAAGTATGCCCTCAGTGACCCCGAGGGAGTTAATACTGTGAAGGTCAGCGTTGACACCGACATCACCTACACCGTGGAGCACCGCGGCAGGCAGGTGCTGGGTCCGCAGCGCATCGCCCTTGAGCTGGGTGACGGCAGCGTGGTGCTGGGGCGCGATGCCCGGGTGACGGCTAAGGAGTACCGCACTGCGAGCGAGACCATCAAGCCGCAGGTGTATAAGCGCAGCGAGGTGAAGGCCGACTACGGCGAGCTGACTCTGAGGTGCAAGGCACCCGCCGGCTGCAAGGGTACCTACAGCATAGTCTGGCGGGCATACCCCGACGGCGTTGCCTACCGAATAGTCACCGACCTGGCCGAAAACTACACGGTGAGGAGCGAGCTGGCGGAGTTCATTCCCGCCGACCCCGAGGCGCAGATGGTGGTGGCTCCCATCAAGGGGCGCACCATACTGGGCGAGGAAAACCAGTGGCACACCAATTTCCAGAACACCTATAAGCACTCCGCTATCGGCCAGTGGCCCAAGGATCGCCAGATAATGCTGCCGGCCCTGGTGCAGGAGGGTGGAGTGAGCCTCTGCATCACGGAGGCCGACCTCTTCAGCTACCCCGGTATGCGAATGCTCGCCGAGGGGACCAGCACGCTTCGCGGAGTCTTTGCCGCCTACCCCAAGGAGGTGGCTGTCACTACGCGCGGATTAAAAGAAGAGGTACGCGCGCGCGAGGACTACATAGCTAAGATGCAGGGACGCTCGGAGCTGCCGTGGCGCGTCATACAGATAGCCGACAGCGAGACCGAGCTGCTGGAGAGCGACCTGGTCTATAAGCTGGCCAAGCCTGCCGACCCCGCACAGGACTGGAGCTGGGTCAAGCCCGGCAAGGTGGCGTGGGACTGGTGGAACGACTGGAACATCTACGGCGTGGATTTCCGCGCCGGCATCAACACCGATACCTATAAATATTACATAGACTTCGCCTCGCAGCAGGGCATAGAGTATGTCATCCTTGACGAGGGATGGGCAGTGCCCGGCGAGGCCGACCTCTTCAAGATAGTGCCCGAGATAGACCTGGAGCAGCTCATCAGCTATGCCGCAGAGCGCAACGTGGGCCTCATACTATGGGCCGGCTACCGCGCCTTCGACCGCGACATGGAGCGCGTTTGCGCCCATTACTCCAAGATGGGCATCAAGGGTTTCAAGGTCGATTTCATGGATCGCGACGACCAGCAGATGGTGGACTTCAACACCCGCTGCGCCGAGATGGGCGCCAAGTATAAGCTGCTCATAGACCTCCACGGCATGTATAAGCCCACAGGCCAGCAGCGCACATGGCCCAACAATATAAACTTTGAGGGAGTATATGGCCTGGAAGAGGTTAAGTGGGAGGAGCCCGACTTCGACATGGTGACCTACGACGTCACCTTCCCCTTTATACGCCAGGTGGCAGGCCCCGCCGACTACACGCAGGGCGCCATGCGCAACGCCACCCGGGAGAACTACCGTTCTACCAACTCCGAGCCCATGAGCCAGGGCACACGCTGTCGTCAGCTGGCCGAGTACATCATCTTCGATGCGCCGCTCTCCATGTTGTGCGACAATCCCTCCAACTATCTGCGCGAACCGGAGTGTACGCACTTCATCGCCACCGTGCCCACCGTGTGGGCCCAGACCAAGGCCCTCAGCGGCAACATTGGCGAGTACATCGTCATGGCTCGCAAGGCCAAGGACGGCACGTGGTATGTGGGCGGTCTCACCAACTGGGACCCACGCGAGGTGACGCTCGACCTCAGCTTCATCGGCAGCGGCACCAGGCAGATTGAGCTGTTCTGCGACGGAGTGAACGCTGACCGCGCAGCCCGCGACTACAAACACACCTCCATAAAAGCCCACGTTGATCAGCCCATCAATATCAACATGGCACCCGGCGGAGGGTTCGTGATGAAAATCCTACCATAACAGACAATCGCGCGTACAAACAACAATGTACGCGCGATTGTTTTTTATTTTTTTTCTCCTTAAACTTGGCAGTATCAAAAAAATCTTTCTAACTTTACAACGACAACATAAAAATACGAGTACTATGAAAAAGCTATCTACTCTTATCATCGCACTTGCGGCATTTGCCTCTTTCACACAAGTGAAGGCGGCCAAGCAAACCTATTGCACGCTTTATCAGGGAACACTGACGTTCTACTTTGACGACAATCGCGACTCGCGCCCGGGAACAAGTTTTACTGTCAGCGCCTACGAAGACATGGGATGGCATGACGTTCGCGAGAGTATTAAGACAGTCAATTTCGACAGTTCGTTTGCCGGTTTTACAAATCCCAGGCCGGTCAGATGGTTTGAGGAGTGTACCAACCTCACGACCGTACTCAACGCGCAGAACCTGAACACGACCTACACAACGAGTGCATACGGTATGTTTTACCATTGCCCAAAGTTGAAGAGCGTGGATGTGAGCACTTGGTTTACCACGGGCTACATACAGAATCTGGGAGCAATTTTTTGCGGTTGCAAGGAGTTGGATAGTCTCGACGTGAGCAATTGGAACACGATGCGCGTGACGAGCATGGATATAATGTTTGGGAACTGCACCGCGTTGAAGACTCTCGATGTTAGCAAATGGAACACCGCCAACGTAACCAGCATGACCCAGTTGTTTTACAACTGCTTCGCGTTGGAGACTCTCGACGTTAGCAAATGGAACACCGCCAACGTAACCAGCATGAACATGATGTTTTACCACTGCAAAAATCTAAAGTCTATCAATGTAGGCCTTTGGAACACCGCCAACGTGACCACTATGAGCGAGATGTTTCATTCATGCCGAAATTTGACATCCCTCAATGTTCGGAAGTGGAAGACAGGCAAAGTGACAAACATGTACGGTATGTTCTGCAACTGCTCAAGCCTGAATTATCTGGAACTGGAGGACTGGGACGTAAGCAACGTGACCGATATGGGCTCTATGTTAGCCAATACCAAAATGGAGTATCTCGACCTGCATAAATGGAACACGCAGAATGTGACCAAGATGCTCAGCATGTTTGCAGAGGGCGAGTGGCTGTATCTTGACTTGGGGAGCTGGAACACAACCAATGTCACAGAAATGAGCTATATGTTTGGCAAATGTGAAAAATTAAAGACTATCTGGTGCGATAATGCGTTCAAGAATTTCAATGTGACAAGCGACGACATGTTTGATTCCTGTAAACAGCTGCTGGGTGACAAAGGCACGGCATTCACTTCAAACTACACCGATGGCACCTACGCGCACCCCGACGGCGGTACAGGTAATCCCGGCTATTTCTGCAGGAGAACTATCCCCGTGGATAATGCCCACTTCCCCGACTATGCGTTCCGCGGAGAATTGGAAAGTCTTTTCGGAAGCGAGATATCAGTAGATGAACTCTGGGAGCACGGCACCACGCTGGAGCTTACCAATACCGACCAGATAAAAGACCTCACGGGCATAGAGTATTTTCGCGGCTTTGTGGACGAGCTCATAGTGAGGGGTAACGAGCTGACGACCATGAATCTGAAGCAGAACACAGCGCTCCAATGGATTTACTGCGAAGCAAATCAGATTAACGGTGCAGGTATGGACAACCTTGTATCGAAGCTGCCCATAGTGACAAACGGCAAGTTCTATGTCTATGACGACAGTTCGTCTGGCTACCTCGGCGACCTCAACGAGATGACGCCCCAGCAGGTGAGCGCAGCCAACGCCAAGGGATGGAAAGTATATGTATATGACGAGCATGAGGGTAAATACTCGGAGACAAAGGGATTCTGGCAGTTTACCGAAGAGCGCTTCCCCAACCAGACCTTCCGCGAATACCTGCGCAACTGCGACTTCCGCTGTCCTAGGGTGCTGACGCTGGAGGACGAAATAGAAGAGATTGAGCCCAGCGGCCTGGGCATAGACGACTTCACAGGTATCGAGTACCTCACCAGCCTGACGGGATTCTACTTCGGAAACAACAATGTGGAGCGCGTGGATTTGTCGAAGAACGTGAACCTAAGCCTCATATACTGTGAAAAGAATCGGCTGAGTGGCAATAATATGGACATCTTCATAATGCATCTGCCTACGGTAGAAGACGGACGTATCTTGGTTTACTATGGCAGCGACAAAGAGAATCCGGATTTCAATGAGATGATACCCGCGCAGGTAAAAGCAGCCAACAAAAGGGGATGGAAGGTACAGGTTTACAATGACAACGAGAAAAGGTGGGTGGAAACCAAGGGATACTGGCTACTCAATGAAATCAATTTCCCAGACCCCGAATTCCGCAAATACATAGAATGGTACTTTGACGGGCCTGCCTGCAGGGGAGCTCTGACCTACGAGGAAACCGTGGAAGCAGAGGAACTCACATCACAGCCGAGAGGATTAACCGACCTCAAGGGCATTGAGCGATTCCAAAACGTGGAAGTTATAGAATTCCCTTGCAACAACTTGACCCATGTCGATCTGTCGGGAAATATTAAAGCAGAATACGTGGATCTGAGCATGAATCAGATTAAGGGCAAGGACATGGACGACCTGATAGCCTCTCTTCGCACCATGCCGCAAGGCGAGACAGGCTCACTCTGCATACTGTGCGAAAATCATCCCGAATATGCCGAGGGCAACCAGATAACCCCGGAGCAAGTGGCCGCAGCCCGCGCCAAGGGATGGATTCCGCAGGAGTGGGACGCCGTAAAATATGAATATACGGAGTGCCCGGGCTACTACTACGACCCCGACGGCGTAAAGGCCAACATCAGACAGAGTCCCGACAGCAGCAAACTCTACGACCTGCAGGGACGCGAAGTCAAGGGACAGCCTGCCAAGGGCATCTACATCGTGGGAGGAAAGAAAGTGTACAGATAGCAGGCTCTCAGCAAGTCCTGGCAATCAGCCCTGAAGGGGCGGCAGAAATCCTGCCGCCCCTTTACCGTCACCCCGTCGCGAGCCCGTGAATTCTTCCTGCGTCCTCACGAAATCAAAATAAGTCCTCGCGAAATATAAGTACGTCTTCGTGAAATCTATGCACGAGCTTGCAAGATTTATCGGTGAACTTGTGAAAAAAAATGATGTAGATGTTGGCACAGACTACTCATAATGCATCCAATTCTGACTGCGTTAGTTGTATGTTTATTGCATAGCAGCGTTGATTAGAATAGACAAAAGACTTTTATTCCGAGTCTTTTGCGTGATCATTGCCTAAGTTTAATCTAATCCCCTTGAAAAAAGTTTTAACTCCGTGGAAAAACAAACTAACTCCGA
>CADAJV010000074.1 GCA_902788275.1 uncultured Bacteroidales bacterium
TGCAAGAAAGTAAGCTCTAATATACTATAACATTCGGAAGGTCACATGTATAAAGGCTTCTATGAGGTTTATAGATTTTTCCCCGGACACCAATAATTAGAATTTGCTTCGACAGGCTCAGCATCAATTTCGACAGGCTCAGCATCACCTTCGGCTAAGCGAACGTTTTCGATAAGCCGAAGGCAGAGTCATGCTTGCATGAACTATGCTGAGGCGAGAAAACGTCTGTTGATGAAATTAAACTAACGTTTTCGATAAGCCGAAAGCCGTAGGCTTCGCGAAGACTTCGTCGGTGGTCGCTGCACAGCAGCGGACCGACATAAAGAAGTCTGAGAGCGTAGCGGCAAGGCAGAGTCATGCTTGCATGAACTATGCTGAGGCGAGAAAAGGTGGCTGCGAAGAAGCCAATCATTTCCTTCTGCTAACGGCTTTTCATTATCTCTGCCGGGGCACGCCCCTGACGGTAGAGGGTGGCCATGATGTCCATCTGGGGCGCTACGTGGGAGAAGAAATGGCGGTAGCCTTGGCAGAGCCAGTTGAGGCCTGGTTGGCCGTCGGGGGTGTGGGCAAAGCGGTTTTTGGGGCATTCGCCGTGGCAGGCGAAGAGCCAGCGGCACTGGCGGCACTGATCGGGCAGGAGGTGGCTCTTGAGGGCGGAGAAACGGCTCTGCTGCGGACCGTACATCATATTGATGAGGGTGTCGCTGTGTATGTTGCCGAGGCGGTGCTCGGGAAAGACGAAATGGTCGCAACTATAGACATCGCCATTGGCCTCAATGATGCCGGCATGGCCGCACTCTGCAGAGAGGGTGCAAAGGCCGGGTGTTACACCCACCCAGTTGGCAAGCGTGGCATCGAAAATCTGCACAAACACCCGGCCCACATCGCTTTTCACCCATTCATCAAACAGGGAGCAGAGAAACTCACCCCACTCATCTGGCCCCACTGCCATAGGTAGCGGGGTGCGGGTATTGCGCTCTACGATGGGCGTAAACTGCAGGAAGTTGCAGCCAATCTCCTTAAAGAAACGATAAAACTCCAACGGCCTGGAGGCGTTGGCTTGGTGCACGGTGGCCATAGCGTTCCACTCCACCTGATGGCTTTGCAACAGCCTGATGCCATTCATCACCCGGCGCCAGGTGCCTTGGCCACGATAGGCATCGTGCATCTGCTCAGTGCCGTCGATGGAGATGCCCACCAGCCATTGGTTGGTATGGAGGAATTCGCACCACTCAGGCGTGAGCAGGGTGCCGTTGGTCTGTATGCTGTTTTCTATGTGCATACCGGCAGGGGCATGCTTGCGCTGTAAGGACAGCGCGGTGCGATAGAAGTCCAGAGGGCGCAACATCGGCTCACCGCCATGCCAGGTGAAGAGTGCATGACCGGTGGTCTGCATGGCGAGATACTGCTTGATATATTCCTCAAGCGTGGCCATGCTCATGCGGCTACGCCCCGGCTTCTGGTAATAACAATAATGGCAAGCCAGGTTGCACGCGGCACCCACTGGCTTGGCCATTATATAACACTCTTTATTAAAGGGTTGAAGGTTCAAGGTTCAAATGAAAGGTTAGAGGTTATTGGTTATAGGTTATAGAAGGAGTTAAAAGGAGATAGAGGGAGATATGCGTCTTCGACGCAGGAGATAAAGGACGATAGTCACGACTATTTAGGAGTTAGGAGTTAGGAGTTAGGAGTTAGGAGTTAGGAATTAGGAGTTAGGAGTTAAGCCATTACTCATGACTATTGTCCTCTATCTAGAAGTTAAGAAGTTAAGAAGTTAAGCCATTACTCATGACTATTGTCCTCTATCTCCTTTTATCTCCTTTTATCTCCTTCTATCTTCTTTTATCTTCTTCTATCTTCTTTTATCTTCTTCTATCTTCTTCTATCTTCTTCTATCTCCTAATTTTCAAATCCTCAGTTTCCCTTCTCAATGTCCTTGAAGTAGCGATAGGTAGATACCTTGATTTCTGCGCAGGCAGCCTCGTCAGCTACGAGGATACCGTGACGGTGGTTCTGTAGGCAAGAGATGGGCCACATCTGCGAGATGGCACCTTCTACTACTTGCTGCATGGCACGGGCCTTGTTGTGGCCATTGCAGAGAATCATCACCTCGTCGGCACTCATTACGGTGGCTATACCCACCGTAAGGGCGAGCTTGGGCACCTTGTTGACGTCGTTGTCGAAGAAGCGCGAGTTGGCAATGATGGTGTCGGTGGTGAGGGTCTTGAGGCGAGTGCGTGAGGAGAAGCTGGAGCCCGGCTCATTGAAGGCAATGTGGCCATCGGGGCCAATACCGCCGATGAATAGGTGGATACCGCCAAACTTGGCAATCTCAGCCTCATAGGCAGCACACTCAGCCTCCAGATCTTCAGCCAGTCCGTTGAGAATATGGATGTTCTCTGCGGGGCAGTCAATGTGGTCGAAGAGGTTCTGGTGCATGAAGTAGTGGTAGCTCTGGTCGTGGGTGGGAGCCAAACCTACATACTCATCCATGTTGAAAGTGACTACATTCTTGAAGCTTACACGCCCCTCTTTGTAGGCTTTCACAAGGTTCTGATACATGCCTATGGGTGTGGAGCCGGTTGGCAGACCTAGCACGAAAGGCTTCTCTTTGGTAGGATTGAAAGCGTTGATTTTCTCAATCACATGCTCAGCAGCCCATTGGCTTACCTGAGCGTAGTCATCTTTGATAATAACTCTCATTTTGTATTAGATGTTTTATTATAGGTTATTGATAGTAGCGCAAATTTACATTTTTTTCTTCAATAAGATGCAAAATCGGTTCTTGTTTTTGTGTAAGTGTCCTATTTTTGTCGGATAAACACGCGGATTGGTGTGCCGGTGAAGTCCCAGTTGGCACGAATCTTGTTCTCCAGGAAGCGATAGTAGGGCTCCTTGACATATTGTGGCAGGTTGGCGTAGAACACAAAGGTGGGTACTTGTGTGTCGGGCACTTGTGAGCAGTATTTTATTTTGATAAACTTGCCCTTGACTGATGGGGGCGGGTAGGACTCTATCAGCGGCAAGAGAACCTCGTTGAGCTTGGAAGTGGAGATTTTGCGCTTACGGTTGACGTAGGCGTCCTTGGCTCGCTCGAGTGCACGGAAGATGTGCTGTTGGGTGACAGCTGAGCCGAAGACAATATTGAAGTCGGTCCATGGAGCCATACGTTGGCGGATGGCACTCTCGAAGGTCTTAATGGTGAGGTTGTTTTTCTCCTCAACGGTGTCCCATTTGTTGACAAAGACAACGAGGCTCTTCTCGTTGCGCTGTATGAGTTGGAAGATGTTCATGTCCTGGGCCTCGATGCCGCGCTGGGCATCGATGAGGAGGATGCAGACATCGCTGTTCTCAATGGCGCGTATGGAGCGCATGACGGAGTAGAACTCCAGGTCTTCGCTGACTTTGTTTTTCTTGCGTATGCCGGCGGTATCAACAAGGTAGAAGTCGAAGCCGAACTTGTTGTAGCGGGTATGGATGGAGTCGCGTGTGGTACCTGCAATATCTGTCACAATGTTGCGTTCCTCTCCGATAAGTGCATTGGTGAGGCTGCTCTTGCCGACATTTGGGCGGCCGACTATTGCAAAGCGGGGCAGGTCATCATCGGTGTCGTTGGCGGCCTTGTTGTTGCTGAGCTTGCTGACGATGGCATCGAGGAGGTCGCCGGTGCCACTGCCGGTGAGGGCTGAGATGCTCATGGGGTCGCCGAGGCCGAGGGCATAGAACTCGGCGGCGTTGTAAACGAGCTCGTTGGAGTCGGCTTTGTTGCTGACGACGATGACGGGTTTCTCATTTTGGCGGCGCAGTATGTCGGCCACCTCACTGTCAAGGTCGGTAATGCCGTTCATGACATCGACTACAAAGAGTATGACATCGCTCTCCATGGTGGCTATGGTGACCTGCTTGCGTATCTCGTCCTCAAAGACGTCATCGGTCTTGACCACCCAACCGCCGGTATCGACGATGGAGAATGTCTGGCCACACCATTCCACCTTGCCGTACTGGCGGTCGCGAGTGGTGCCGGCAATTTCGCTCACTATGGCCTGGCGGCTCTGGGTCAAACGGTTGAAGAGGGTGCTCTTGCCCACGTTGGGGCGACCTACTATTGCTACTAATGCCATTTACTGATATGTGTTTACGGGTTAATAATCTTCTTTCCTTTATATATATATGTGCCTTGGGGCAGCATGGTGTGTCTTTATTTTATGTATGTGCGTGTGGATTGCTGATTGCTGATTGCTTGCCTAAGCAGGATGACTTATAAACTTAATAATTATATTATAATGCTTGCACGCGCGAGATTATTGCCTGTAGCCGAAATTGGTGAGCTCGCGGCTGGAGTTGCGCCAGTCTTTATCTACCTTGACGAAGATGCGGATGAATATTTTCTTGCCGATAAATTTCTCCAGTGACTTGCGGGCCTCGGTGGAGACTTTCTTGAGGGCAAATCCGCCACGGCCTATGATGATGCCCTTTTGACTCTCGTGCTCCACATTGATGGTAGCCTGTATGCGCACCAGGTCGTCTGACTCCTTGTATTCATCTACCACCACCTCCACGCAATAGGGTATTTCCTTGTCGTAGTAGAGTAGTATCTTTTCGCGGATTATTTCGGATACGAAGAAACGCATGGGCTTGTCGGTGAGCTGGTCTTTGTCGAAGTAGGGCGGGGAGTCGGGCAGCAGCTCCTTGATGCGGCGCATTACGTTGTCAACATTAAATTTGGCTTTGGCGCAGACGGGGTATATCTCTGCGCCAGGTACGAGTTTCTTCCACTGTTCAACCAGCTCCACAAGGTGTTGCTCGTTAGTGAGGTCTATCTTGTTGATTAGTACCAGTTTTGGAACATTTAGTTTGTTCACTGCTTCAATGAAGTCGGCGTTCTTTTCCTCGGTCTCAACGGTGTCGGTGACATAGAGCAATACGTCCACATCGCTAAGGGCGCTGTCGCTGAAGGCGCGCATTGACTCCTGCAACTTATAGTTAGGCTTGAGCACACCGGGAGTATCGGAGAAGACTATCTGATAGTCGTCTTCATTAACTATGCCCATGATGCGGTGGCGGGTGGTCTGTGACTTAAAGGTGGCTATGCTGATGCGCTCGCCGACAAAGATATTCATCAGCGTGCTTTTGCCAACATTGGGATTGCCTACAATATTTACGAAGCCTGATTTGTGGGGCATGGGGTGATGGTAGTTAAGGTTGGAGTTAAAACGGAAAGTAAATAAGAAATTAACGGGAAGTCAATCAGAAGTTAACGGGACGATGTCCCAAGTCTGGAAGGTGGGTGTTGGTTTTGCCCCAATTAAACTCTTCCTGAGCGGCATAGCCGCGATAACTTCCTGTTAACTTCCCGTTAACTGTTTTGAGAGCGAAGTGTGCTAACTGAGCGTTAACTCTCCTTTGTCTTTTTTTATTGCTGGGCCTTGCGCCTCTTGGCGTACCACTCTTCGCGGCTGATGGTGCCCTCCTTGTAGAATTCGGCGGGATGGTCGGCAAACTTGCTGCCGTCGTAGCCCCAAATCATATAGCTGGCGCCCCAGGTGAAGCCGGCTCCAAAGGCAGTGAAGATTATCTTGTCGCCTTTCTTGAGCAGAGGCTCATATTCCCACAGACAGAGGGGTAGGGTACCGCTGGAGGTATTGGCCATATGGTCGATGTTAATCATCACATGGTCTTCGCTCACTCCGATGCGGCGTGCCACAGCACTCTCAATGCGCACGTTAGCCTGATGCGGTACTATCCAGGCCACATTGTTCTTGTCGAGTCCGTTGCGCTTGGCAATGGTCTCCACAGCGTCGCTCATGTTGGTGACGGCGTGCTTAAATACGGCTCGACCTTCCTGATAGACAAAGTGCAGGCGCTGGTCAACTGTCTCGTGGCTCGGCATACGGGCTGAGCCGCCGGCTGCCATGTGGAGGTTGTCGTAACCCTTGCCGTCAACGCGAAGATAGCTGTCAATGAGTCCAACCTCTTCCTCGGTGGCCTCCATCAGTACGCAGGCTGCTCCGTCGCCAAAGATGGGGCAGGTGTTGCGGTCCTGATAGTTGGTCATCGATGACATGTGGTCGCCGCCACAAACTATCACCCTCTTGTGCCTGCCGCTGCAGATGAGGCTGGCGGCCTGCTCCATGGCATAGAGGAAACCGGCACAGGCTGCCTCTAGATCGTAGCCAAAGGCGTTCTTCATGTCGAGGTTGCCAATAACCAGTGAGGCGGTGGAGGGGAAGTGATAGTCGAAGGTGCAGGTTGCAGCAATGACTGCGTCGATAGAGTTGGGGTCGGCCCCAGTCTTGTCGAGCAGCTGCTTGACGGCTTTGGTCATCATGAACGATGTGCCTGTGCCCTCCTCGGGCTTCAGGATATGGCGGGTCTTTACGCCGATGCGCTCCATTATCCACTCGTCGCTGGTCTCAACGATGGTGGACATCTCCTCATTGTCAAGGATATAGGTAGGCACCCATCCGCCAACGCCGGTGATGACTGCGTTTATCTTTCCCATTTAATTCAGGAATTGAGGTTATACACTACTCTGCTACTTCCATCTCGATGGCCACCTTGCCCCTATACTGGCCGCATGAGGGACATACGGTGTGGTACACGTAGAGTTCGCCGCAGTTAGGGCACTTAGCCAGTGTAGGTGCCACTGCCTTATCGTGAGTTCTTCTCTTTGCGGTACGTGTTTTTGACTGTCTTCTTTTAGGATGTGCCATTTTCTTGTTATTTTAATAATGTTAGTTTCTATTGTTTGGTATCTCAACTTTTTTCTGTCTTTCAGTCTTCCGGCTCTTCGGAGTCTTCTTGCCGTGTTACCATATACTGGCTGAGTCGAGCCTCCATGTCAGGGTTGCATTGTCCTTCGGTGTGGGAGTGAGTCAGTGGGATGGCCAGCGCAATGAAGTCGTATATAAAGGGCCAGAGGTCAAGCTCTTTGCGGTCTTGCTCCACATAGATTACGTCGTCGGCGTCTTCGTAGCGGTCGGCCGAGAGCACCGTCAGGTCGTTGCAAGTGTCAATGTCCACCTCCATGTCCTCAAGGCAACGGTCGCATTCTACTATGCCTTTGCCACTGGTTTGGATGGTTAGTGCCAATCCCTTGGAAGCCAGCCTGGCAGTAATGGTGGCTGTCAGGTTTCCGCCTTTCAGCAGCGAGTTTTCTACCGATGTCAGCATCTTGCTGTCAATAGCATACTCTGCGGTGAGCGGTTGGCTGAAGTTCTGTCTTAAATCCAGAATGATAGGCATATCCAACTCTTTGTGGCACTCGGGGCACACCTTTGGCTGTTATAAATCAGCCCTCAGGCAGGCATAGCGCTCTATGTGAGCGGCAAAGTTAATACTTTTTTGTTGAATAGCCGTGCATAAAAGTGCACAAATTCACTTTTGCGACTTAAAATCCACGCCCTAAACAGCCAAATGTGTCAGTCAGGTTGCAAACTTCGCTATTATTAGTGCACAAAAGCTATGTTCGCCATCAGGTGTTATTGGTCGTCAACACGTTTCTTTCTTCTATCCTCCTTTCAACTTAATCAAGTGTTTGTCTTAAGCGGATGACGATTCTTTTTCTACCTCTTCAGTTCTATGCGGAAGGTGGTACCCTTGCCGATCTCGGAGGACTTGACGAAAATTTTGCCCTTATGGTATTTCTCCACAATTCGCTTGGCCAGTGATAGGCCTAGACCCCAGCCGCGTTTCTTTGTTGTGTAGCCCGGTTCAAAGACTGACTTGAAACGCCCCTTGGCAATGCCCTTGCCTGTGTCAGCAATCTCTATGACCACTCGTTTGGCCTCCTCTTTTACAGTGATGTTGATGCGCCCCTTGCCCTCCATGGCATCTATGGCGTTCTTGCACAGATTCTCAATTACCCACTCAAAGAGTGAGGCATTCATCATCACACTGCACTCCTGCTCTGGCAGATGGCAGTTAATCTTCACTCCGGCTGACGAACGCGGCTTGAGGTAGTTGACCACGTGCCAAATTACTTCGTTGACGCTCTCCTGCTTAGGTTCTGGCAGCGAGCCGATTTTTGAGAAGCGTTCGGCTATCAGGTTGAGGCGGTCCACGTCTTTCTGAAACTCTGGTATCATGGGGTCTTCGGGATAGCTGTCGCGCAGCATCTCCACCCATGCCATGAGCGAACTGATGGGGGTGCCCAGCTGATGTGCCGTCTCCTTTGTGAGGCCGACCCACACGCGGTTTTGCTCTGCCCTCTGCGAACTGACTATCACAAATAGTATGATGATGGCAAAGAGGGTGAGGATTGCTATCTGAATATACGGATAGATGGCCAGCCTCTTGAGTACCAGCGAGTTGTCGTAGAGTATCTCCATGTAGGGCTGCTCTGCCTCTGTGTTGGAGTCAGGCAAAGAGTCTCCCTCTATTGTCAGAGATTCTTCTGCCGTGTCTTGATCAGGGGTGGTGTAGTTTATCTTTATTGAGTGTCCGGCCCTGCGCATATAATTTACCTCCTCCTTCAGTTTACTGATGGAGTCGGTCTCCGACATGTCTGCAAACTCAATGTTGCGGGTCATTTCTATCTCGCCGTCATCATTTATTACTATTACTGGTATGGTGTTGTTGGTGTTCAGTATCTTCAGCACCAGGTTGAGGTCGGTGTTTTCATCGGCGTTGTTAAGCGAGTGCATGGCTTCGGCCCAGATGGCCATCTTGGTGCCAGCCTCTTTCTCAAGGTCCTTGACCAGAAAATGGGAGTACACCAGCGAGATGGCAGCAATTATGATTGCTGCCACAATAAGAACGTACTTAATCTTCTTTGTCTTATTTATCCACGCCATATCTTTTTAACGCTTTTTTCCCTTGTTTATTGTGTGTGGTGTGATGGTGTTGGCTTTATTTCATCAGCAGACATTTTGCCACGGTGCTCTCAGACTTCTTTATGTTGGCCTACCCCCTAAAAGGTAACTATTGATGAAGTCTTCGCTATACCTTCGGCATTCTCTTCTCTGCATAGTTCAAACTGTTTGGCTTAGCTTTCAGCTTATAGAAAACGTTGGCTTCTTCGCAACCACCTTTTGCCGCTTCGCTCTCACCTCCGCTGTCCGCACCCCGCCCTTTCAAGAGCTTTCGGCTCTCTCAGAGAGAGCATTGCTCTCC
>CADAJV010000075.1 GCA_902788275.1 uncultured Bacteroidales bacterium
TGTTTTTCAACCTTTTCGCTAAGCCAAATGAGCAGAATGATGCTTGCATCAAGTCTGCCATGGCGAGAAAAGGTGGTTGCGAAGAAACCAACTCTTTAAGCGAAACAATGCAGGAATGTATGCAATATAGGCAATGACTCAGATGTCGGCACAGAGAGAGCATGACTATTTCGCAGAGACTGTAATCTGTGCCAACTGCTATATTGTTGCCTAAAAAGCGGTCATTTGTCGTCAATAAAGAGAACGTTTTCGATAAGCCGAAGGCAGAGTCATGCTTGCATGAACTATGCTGAGGCGAGAAAAGGTGGTTGCGAAGAAACCAAATCAAAGAGCCGCCTTTTGGGTTGACATAACTAAAAAATCCTAAAAGAAATAGAGATTTTGCTATGAAAACAGGCATAAATTAAACAAAATGCGTAACTTCGCGTCTAATATGTGTATCTTTTGATAAGATTATTCCTATAAATTTAGCAGTATGATAAAGATGAGATGCGCACTTGCCATAGTGGCCTTGACAGGGCTCACATTGACGTGTTTAGCGCAGGACAACGGGGAGGGCGGGGGAGTCCTGCCCCCAGCAACCGACAACAATATGGTCTTCTTTCCCGAGGCACGGCAGTGGACACTGCGGGAGATATTGGACTTTGCCGAGGGGCACAGCACTGATATTGCGCGTGCCAGGGCGCAGGCTGAGCAGCAGCGCGTGGACGTGATGCAGAAGAAGGCTGAGTGGCTGCCGTCGCTCTCTGCCAGCACCAGCCATAGTGTGAACTATACGCCTTTCCTGGAGGAAGTGGCAGGCGTGGATGCCGACAAGGTTACCTACAACGGCTCCTACGGTGTGAATGCCAGTTGGACCGTCTGGAACGGCAATCAGACTCGCGACAATATCCGCCTGTCGAAGCTGCTCTCTGAACAGGCTGACCTACAGAGCGATATTTATTTTAACAGGATTAAGGAGCAGGTCACCCAGCTCTATGTGCAGATACTCTACACCCGTGAGGCACTGAAGGTAAATCGCGAGCTGCTGGAGCAGGATCAGACGCTCTATCGCCGTGGCGAGGAACTGCTGAAGCAGGGCCAGATAGCCAAGTATGAGCTGCTGGAGCTGCAGACGCAGGTGGCCAACGGTGAGTATGACATCGTGCAGACTGAGACACAGATTGATAACTATATGCTGCAGTTGAAGGACATCATCAATATGCCCGACGATGTGCCCTTTGACGTTGCTCCCATTGAGGTGAGTGATGCCATGGCCCTTGCCTCCATTCCCGAGACCGAGGCTGTGTATCAGCGGGCTCAGCTGGTGAGACCAGAGATGAGGGAGGCAGACCTGAGAATCAGCCAGTCGGAGCTCAACTATAGCCTTGCGCGTGCGGGCTACTATCCCACGGTGAACCTGAATGCCGGCATGGGCAGCAATCACAGCAGCGGCAGCAGCCGTGACTTCTTCGAGCAGATGAAGCGCTCCTTCGATGCCTCGGTGGGAGTGAGTGTGAGTGTTCCTATCCTTGACAACCGTCGCAACAAGACCAATGTGCAAAAGGCTGACATCAACCGCACCATTGCTAAGATTGACAAGGTTGAGACTGAGAGTGAGGTGTATAATGCCATTGCCACCTATCGTCTGCAGGCGGTCAGCAATCAGCAGAAGTTCAGCTCCGGCCTCACGCGTCTGAAATACAACAAGGCTAACTACGACGCTATCTACGAAAAGGCCCGCATAGGCACAATGAACATCGTCGAGACGCTCAATGCCCGCACCTCGCTGCTCAATGCCCAGCAGGATGTGCTGCAGAGCAAGTTCCTTACTGTCTACAATATGCAGATGTTGCGCCTTTACAGCGGCGAGACGCTGACGATATGAGAGAACAAAGGCAACAGTAGTGCCTACAGTAACTATAGTGCCTATAATACCTATAATTAGAATAACAGAAAAAGATTAAATTATATGAAACTTAACAAGAAAAAGACGATTACCTATGCAGTCGTGGCAGCTGTGGTGATAGCTGCGCTGTTTCTCATCTTTGGCGGTAAGAGTGGCATGCCCAAGGTGGAGTATGTGATGGTGCCGGCTGAGAAGACCGACATCAGTACCACCGTTACGGCCACCGGCACCATTGAGCCCGTCACCTCCGTGGACGTGGGTACTCAGGTGAGCGGCATCGTGAGTCGCCTGTATGTTGATTACAACAGCGTGGTCAAGGCCGGCCAGGTGATAGCCGAACTCGACAAGAGCAACCTGACCAGCGAGCTCAACTCCGCGCGTGCCAACCTGGCCTCCGCCAAGGCCAGCCTGGCCAGTCTGGAGTCGGAGCTGAGTTATCAGAAAGAGAACTATCAGCGCCAGAAGACCCTTCATGACAAGGGCCTCATCAGCGATGACGCCTTTGATCAGGCATACAAGAGCTTTGTGCAGGCCACCCAGAGTGTCAGCCAGCAGCGTCAGATGGTGGTACAGAGTGGTGAGAATGTGAAGAAAGCTACCACCAACCTCGGTTACGCTACCATCACCTCGCCCATCGACGGAGTGGTGCTCAGCAAGGAGGTGGAGGAGGGTCAGACCGTGGCTGCCAGTTTCAACACTCCTACGCTCTTCAAGATAGCCAAGGACCTCACCGACATGCGTGTGATAGCTGATGTTGACGAGGCCGACATAGGCAATGTACAGGTCAGACAGCGAGTGGAGTTTACCGTTGATGCCTATCCCGACGACGTGTTTGAGGGTCAGGTCACCCAGGTGCGCCAGCAGGCCACCACTGAGAGCAACGTGGTGACCTACGAGGTGGTGATCTCCGCGCCCAATGAGGACCTCAAGCTCAAGCCCGGTCTTACGGCCAACGTGACCATCTATACCAGTGAGAAGCGCGGCGTGCTGGCCATTCCCAGCAAGGCCTTGCGCTTTGCTCCCAACGAGGCTTTGCTCTCCGATGACGAGACTATCGAGGACTGCGATGCCAGGGTGAAGGTGTGGACCAGACAGGGTAACGTGTTCAAGGCGCTGCCCATCACCACGGGTCTCACCAACGGCACCTTGACCGAGGTGGTCAGCGGCCTCAAGGCTGGCCAGGAGATTATCAGCGAGTTTGTCATGACGGGTGGCGACGAGGAAGGCCAGGGCAGCAACAATCCCTTCATGCCCAAGTTCCGCAACCGCAATAGCGACAAGAAGCAGGGCGCCGCCGCCGGTCAGTCCGGCAGCGACAACAAGGGCGGTGCAGCCAAGTAGCAGAACAGGAAGATGGAAGACAGAAAAGTAGTTATTGAACTCGACAAGGTGAGGCGCGACTTTCAGGTGGGCGACGAGGTCGTCCATGCCCTGCGCGGAGTGAGCTTCAAGATTTACGAGGGCGAGTTCGTTACCATCATGGGCACCTCCGGCAGCGGCAAGAGCACCCTTCTCAATCAGCTGGGCTGCCTCGACACCCCTACCAGCGGCGAGTATTACCTCGATGGCATACCCGTCAGGAAGATGAAGAAGAACGAGCGCGCCCTGCTGCGCAATCGCAAGATAGGCTTCGTATTCCAGAACTATAACCTGCTGCCCAAGACCACTGCCGTGGAGAACGTGGAGCTGCCCCTGATGTATAACAGCAAATACTCAGCCAGCCAGCGCAAGGAAGCAGCCATTGAGGCCCTCAAGGCTGTGGGCCTTGGCGACCGCCTCTACCATAAGAGCAATCAGATGAGCGGCGGCCAGATGCAGCGAGTGGCAATAGCCCGTGCCTTGGTCAACAATCCCACCATAATACTGGCTGACGAGGCTACGGGCAATCTTGACACACGCACCTCATTCGAGATGCTTGTGCTATTCCAGAAACTCTATAGCGAGGGACGCACCATCATCTTCGTTACCCATAATCCCGAGATAGCCAAATACTCCAGCCGCAATATCATGCTGCGTGACGGCAAGATACGTGAGGACACTGTCAACACTAATATCCAGTCAGCAGCCGAGGCACTGGCAGCACTGCCCGTTAACAACGACGACTGATACATACTACATAAAATAAATGAATTATCTGAATCTGTTAAAGGTGGCCATCAAGGCCATCAATAGCAATAAGTTCCGCTCTTTCCTCTCCATGCTGGGCATCATCATCGGCGTGGCGGCCGTAATCATCATGATGGCCATAGGCCAGGGCTCCAAGGAAAGCGTGCGCCAGAATATCAGCCAGATGGGCACCAACGTCATCATGATACGCCCTGGAGCCGATATGCGAGGCGGCGTGAGGCAGGACCCCTCCGCCATGCAGACCCTAAAGCAGGAGGACTACGAGAGCATAGTGCAGAACCGCAAGTATGTAACCTATGTCAGCCCCGAGGTGACCGCCAGCGGCCAGGCCATTTATGGCGCCAACAATACCACCACCTCCGTCTATGGCGAGAGCCTTGAGTACTTCGACATCAAGCAGTGGACCGTGGAGCAGGGCGACTCCTTCACCGAGGAGGACATACGCAAGGCCGCCAAGGTCTGCGTGGTCGGCAAGACCATAGTGGATGAGCTGCTGCCCAACGTAGGCGACCCCGTGGGCAAGACCATCCGCTTCAAGTCGATACCCTTCCGCATTGTCGGTGTGCTCAAGAGCAAGGGCTACAACTCATGGGGAATGGACCAGGACAACGTGATAATAGCCCCCTACACCACCGTGATGAAGCGCATACTGGCCCAGACCTTCTTTACCTCCATCAACTGCTCCGCTATCACCGAGGAGCTCACCGATGAGGCCATCGACGAGCTGACAGAGACCTTGCGCCAGAATCATAAGATAAAGGACACCGACGAGGAAGACTTCACCATCCGCTCGCAGCAGGAGATGATGGAAACCATGTCCAGCACCATGGACTCCATAACCATCATACTGGTAGTGGCCGCCGCCTTCTCGCTCATCGTGGCAGGCATAGGCATCATGAACATCATGCTCGTCAGCGTCACCGAGCGCACCAAGGAGATAGGCTTGCGCATGTCGGTGGGCGCACGGGGCATAGACATCAGCAGCCAGTTTCTTATCGAGAGCATCATGATAAGCGTCACAGGCGGCGTGCTGGGCATCCTTGTGGGGTGGGGCGGCACCATGCTATGCTCTAACTTCGGTCTGCCCGTCAGCATACCAATGTGGAGTATATTCCTCAGCTTTGCCGTCTGCACCCTGATAGGCATAATCTTCGGCTTCTTCCCTGCCAAGAAAGCCGCCTCCATGAACCCCATCGAGGCCATAAGGTATGAGTAAACTGTTTTTTTAGATGCACGACATAATAGTTGACCACACCCTTGGCAGGATAGCCGACCCGCAGTTGTCGGGTTACCTGTTTCATGCCTACTGCTATGCCGGTCACTGCACCTTCAGCTATAGGCAGAGGCCCTTTTGTCTGGAGGCAGGCAGCTGCATGATAGTGCCACGGCGCGGTGACTTGGTCAGCGATATCCGGGAGAGTGCCGACTTTCGTGCCAACGTAATCTATGTGTCGCAGGAGTTCATCCAGGTCTCCACACCTCAGAGTAACTATGGTACCCGTGGTCATCTCTCACTCTTCGAAAATCCTATAATGCGACTTACCCCTGAGCAGCAGAAAGTCTGCTCCATCAACTTTGAGTACATCATCAGCCGTCTGGCCAAGCCCCACCACCATTTCTTCCGCGAAGCAATGGTCAACGCTGTGCAGTGCATGATACTTGATTTTTTTGATTTCCATGCAGAACTTTTGGCGAAGACCGCATAACTTCACAGCAGCACCAGCTGATGGAACAATTCATCGAGATGCTTGAGCAGGGCGACTTCCGCCGCAACCGCGAGATAGGATATTACGCCGACAAGCTCTGCGTGACGGCTAAGCACCTCTCCGATGTGTCGAAGAAGGTGAGTGGCCTGCCTGCCAACTATTGGATAGCCCGCTACGCTTCGCTTGATATCAGCCGTCTGCTGCGCGACCGCAGCCTCACCTTCACCGACATCAGCCAAATGTTTGGCTTTACCTCCCTCTCCCATTTCAGTCGCTATGTGCAGCGCAACCTCGGGGCCAAGCCCAGCGAACTGAGAGAGTAGAGGACGTTAACCGTTAACCAATAACCGTTAAGAAAGGAGTTATAAGGAGTTAAAAGAAGATATAAGGAGATATAAGACATTAGTCCTGACTATGTCGCTTCGCTCTCACCTCCGCTTTTCGTGCTCCGCTTCGCGACAGCACTGCTTCGGTTCGCGATACCTTCAGCATTCGTCCTTTATCTCCGCGTCGAAGACGCATAACTCCATCTATCTACTTCTATCTCCCTCTATAACCTATAACCAATAACCTATAACCTTTTATCTATAACCGTTAACATTTTCTTTAACTTACCGCCCCGGTCATCACATGACATTGTAGGCTTAAGAGAAAACTGCGTATTTACGCGGCGTTTTCTCACGTTCAGACTGTCGCTTTTCGGATTTTGGTAAATTATGCCGAAAAATTGGTTATCTCTGTCTTGCGTCTATTTGATACCTTTGCATCCGAAAATCATTAAATGTCAATTGAAATTATGGATTTTAGGGTGCAGGACCAGCTCACCGTGCATGCCGTGCGCTATTATGATAAGTATGAGAAGATTGATGGCCGCTGGTGGATAACTGAGCGTGAGCAGCACTTTGAATGGTCAGCACTGCCCCCAATGGTATAACATTATAATATTATTATGATGAAGACATTGATTGCTTACTATTCTCGTCGCGGCGAGAACTATGTTAACGGCAGCATTCGCACATTGGAGCTCGGTAATACCGAGGTGGTGGCTGCCAAGATTAAGGCTTTGTTGCCTGATGCTGACATGTTTCGCATTGATACGGCGCGCCAGTACTCTCCTTCCTACATGACCTGCATAGAGGAGGCCAAGCAGGAGCTGCGCCAGCAGGCGCGCCCTGAGATGAAGGAGAAGCTGGAGAGTATCGATCAGTACGACACTATTATACTTGGCTATCCCAACTGGTGGGGCACGATGCCGATGGTGTGCTACACTTTTCTGGAAAGCTACGACTTCAACGGCAAGACCATCATACCTTTCTGCACCAATGAGGGCAGCGGCATGGGTTCGTCGGAGCGCTTCATCAAGAAGCTCTGTCCCGGTGCCATAGTGCTCAGTGGCACGCCCATCCACGGCGCAGAGGCTCAGTATGCTGACAGTGAGGCACGCCGCATAGCTGAATTGGGCAAGTAAGACGAACGTTTTCGATAAGCCAAATGAGCAGAATGATGCTTGCATCAAGTCTGCCATGGCGAGAAAAGGTGGTTGCGAAGAAACCAACGTTTTCGATAAGCCTTTCGATAAGCCGAAGGCAGAATCATGCTTGCATGAACTATGCTGAGGCGAGAAAAGGTGGCTGCGAAGAAGCCAAGATTTTTTCTTATTGCGTAGAGAATTTTTTTAATCGCGCAGAGGTTGTCAGTTTCGGCGCGATTAGATTTTGTTTCGGCGCAATCAGATTTTGCTTCGACGGGCTCAGCATAAACTTCTTGCGATTGGAAAGACTTCTTTTCGTGCTGACGGCAAGTGGCTTGTGATGTGCCCTGTTTGCGACAGGGCGTTCATGTCGGTCTCTTGAAAAAAGGAAATCCCTGCGCTACCTTACGGCTGCCGCAGGGATTTCTCCATGTATGGTCTTTGGCTATGTCTTTAACCTCTTAACCTTTTAATCTTTCAACATAACTACGTTACCACTCTGTGGAGCTTGATGACGAAGCCGCCGCCGGGGGCGAGGTGTATCTTGTGCTTAGTGCTCTTGTCGAAGCGCAGGCCTTCAACGACTTTGTAGTCGGTGGCTACGCGGTTGGCCATCGGGCCGTCCTGGAAGATGGTCACCTCAAAGTAGGCACCGTCGCGGTCGCCGGGCTCAAAGAGCTGGCTGATGTCTATCTCCACGTCGCGAGCCTCCCAGTTGTTGAGGCCGCCTATCCACCAGTGCTTGCCGGCTACCCTGCGGGCTGTGACGATATACTTGCCTATCTCGCCGCTGAGCACCTTGGTGCGCTCATACTGGTTGGGGATGGAGGCGATGAAGCTGGCACACTCCTCTTCCTTCTCGTAGGCGGTGGGGCTGTCGGCCATCATGGTGAGGGGCGAGTCGAAGACGACGTACATGGCCATCTGGTGGCAGCGCGTGCCCTGGGTCTGGGGATAGTAGTAGTCGCCTACGAAGTGGCTCTTGGTGCAGTTGCGCATGCCGCCGGGGGTGTAGTCAACGTAGCCGGGCATCATGCGGAGATAGGGGAAGGTGACGGCATAGGTGGGGAAGTCGTCCTTGTTGGAGCCCCACTTGGCCTGCTCCAGGCCCCATATGCCTTCCACATTGAGTATGTTGGGGAAGGTGCGGGTGTAGCCGGTGGGGGGATACATGCCGTGGTAGTCGAGGAAGAGGTGATACTTGGCGCAGGTCTCGGCTATCTGGTAGGCCTGCTCAACGGCGGTCTGGTCGTTGCGGTCAAGGAAATCTACCTTGAAGCCCTTGATACCCATCTGGCTGTACTGCTGGCAGGCTGCCTCCAGCTGCTCGCTGAGCACGTTGAAGCCCAGCCACAGCACGATGCCTACGCCGCGCTCCTTGCCATACTCTATGAGTTCGGGCAGATCGATGGACTTGACGGTGTGGAGTATGTCAACGACTTCGCTGTCGTCTTTCTCATTCTTGCGCGGATAGTACCAGCCTTCGTCTAGGGCTATGTACTCTACTCCGTGCTTGGAGGCGAAGTCGATGTAGTACTTGTAGGTCTGGGTGTTGATGCCGGGGGTGAAGTCCACGCCAGTGAGAGTGAGGGCGTTCCACCAGTCCCAGGTGAGCTTGCCGGGCTTAATCCAGCGGGTGTCGCCGATGCGGTTGGGGGCGCCAAGGGCATAGACGAGGTTGTTGACGGGCATTTCGGTATCCTTGTGGGTTACGACCATGATGCGCCAGGGGAAGGTGCGGGTGCCGCTGACCTTGGCTATGTAGTCCTCACGCTCGGTGATGACTAGCTTCTTGCGGCCGTCAACAAACTTGTGGGCCTTGGGGTACTGGGCAAACTCGGCGGTGAGCTTGGAGTCGCTGGCGCGCAGAAAGATGCCGGGGTAGTGCTCAAGGTCGCTCTCCATGAAGCTTACCTTGGTCTGGCCGCACTCTACGGCCAGGGGGGTGAAGGCTACCTGGGTGGCCTGGCTGAGGCGAATGTGCTGATAGACGTTCTCAAATGACATGGCGTAGGGGCCGTAGCCGTACTCGTTGACATAGGGTATCCATGCCTCATAGTCCTGGGGGAAGTTATACTCGGCCAGCTCGCTCTCAATGAGCATTTCGCCCTTCTTCTCTGAGGAGAAGCGGTAGGCTATGCCGCTGTCGTAGGCGCGGAAGGTTACGCTGAACCCGTCGGCCATCTTGAGGGTCATCTCGTTGCAGTTGTTCTCAACGGTGCTCTCGCGGTAGAAGGGAGCGGCTATCTGCTCATTGATGGTGGCAGTGGCTTTCTTCTTTAGCACGGGGTTGACGCCTACCTTGGGACCGCCCTTCACGGTCATGCCGATGCGCGAGTCCTTCAGGAGGAGGGTGGTGCCGTCATAGACGGAGAATGTCAGTTCGTTGCCGAAGGTTACTTCTACCTTCAAGTTGCCGTTGGGCGAGGTGAGGCTTTCTACCTTGTCGGCTGCCTGCATGGCCGTGGCGGCCACAAAGGCGAGCAGGGAAAATAATAGTTTCTTCATGACTATTGATAGTTAAAAGTTGTAAAGTTCGAGAATTGTCGCTTCGCTCTCACTGCTCTTTGATATCGGCACCGGCTTCGCCGACATTCGATGAGCAGTTCGCGATGCCTACGGCATTCGAGAGTTTAATTCCTAATTTCTAATAATTCTGGAGATAGAAGTGAGATTTGAACATTGAACATTTGAGATTTAGGAGATAGAAGGCAGATGAAAGGTTATAGGTTATTGGTTATAGGTTATAGAGGGAGATAGTCAAGACTAATGGCTTAACTTCTTAACTACTTAACTTCTTAACTTCCTGAGTAACGGCTTAACTTCTTAACTTCTAAAATTCTTTAATTTCAAATCTGTAAACCATAAACCATTCATTTACCTCTCGTAGCTGCGAGTGTAGTCAATCATCTTGATGGCGGTGATGGCATACTCCTCGCCTTTGTTGCCGAGGCGGCCGCCGGCACGCTCCTCGGCCTGTTCCAGGGTGTTGGTGGTCAGCACTCCGAATACTACGGGTATGCTGCCGCTGGCGTTGAGCTGTGCCAGGCCGTTGGTGCAGCCCTGGGCAATAAAGTCGAAGTGGGGCGTGTCGCCGCGGATGATACAGCCGATAGCTATCACTCCGTCCACCAGACCGCTCTTGACCATCCTGTTGGCGGCGAAAATCAGCTCAAAGCTGCCTGGCACGGTGCGCACCATGATGTGCTCAGGTTTGGCGCCGTATTGCTTCAGGGTGTTGACAGTGGCCTCCAGCAGTGGGGTGGTGATGTGGCTGTTCCATTCGCACACCACTATACCCACGCGCATATCCCATGCCGAGGGTATCTCCTGCAGGTTGAGATTGTTGATGGTAGATGACATCGTTTTATCCTGAGATTTGAAAATTGAAAATTGAGAATTGAGAATTATGCAAAGTCCGGGGGACTTGGGTAATTCTCAATCCTCAATAGTTTGTTTCTTGTGTATTAGTGTAGGGGACAGTTACTTCGTAGCCCTCTGGATATATTTCTCAATGGTCTGGGCCTCGCCGCTCTCTGGATATTTGGCCTTTACCTCCTTATAGAGCTTGAGGGCCTCGTCCATCTTGTTTTGGCTCTCCAGCAGCTCACCGGCCTGCACCAGGCAGTAGGGGCTTACTATCGGGTTGTCGGCGCGCTCGGCGGCATCCTTGAGCAGGCTGACGGCCTTGTCAATGTTGCCCTTCTTGGCATAGCAGTTGCCCAGGGCGGCAATGGCGTTGTTGGAGATGAAGGCATCGTCCTGAGTGTCGAAATCCTCCAGATACTTGATGGCCTTGTCGTAGTCTGCCTTGTAGTAGTAGGCCAGGCCAGCGTAGAGGTTAGCTACGTTGCCGGTCTTGGTGCTGCTGTACTGTGATGCTATCTTGACGAAACCAGGATAGCCGGCGTTGTCGCCGTTGAGGGCCTGGTCAAAGTTGCCTTGGGCAAAATACTCCTGTCCCTTGGCAATCTTGGTTGCTGCCTCGTCGTTCTTTGCCTCATTGTGCTTGTTGTAGAGGTGTACGCCAATAAAGATGAGGGCGGCCAGCACGATGACGCCCACGATAGCACTGATGATGGGATTTCTCTTGATTTTAGCCATGAGCCCCTCGTTCTCCTGAACCTGCGGGGCGGTCTTGTTTGTAGTTGTAGCCATATCTTTAATATTGTTTTATTTCTGTTAAGCGACTGCAAAGATAATTAAAACTTCTGAGAAAATAAGGCGAAGAATGCTTTTATTTAAGTTTGGTGACATCTTTTGCCTTTTTTTCGGGCTTTCGGGGGAATGTTTGCTTGTCGCGAATCAGTTGCAGGGCTTTGCTGATGCACTCATCGTCTTTCAGCAGGTAGAGGTTGGCGCTCCTGGAGTCGAAGATATAATCCACGATGTTGCTAATCAGGCTATGTTCCAGTTTGCTGTGCGACTTGCTTATCAGCAGGTTGCGGCGCTTCAGTCCGTCCTGATCGGCATAGGAGGCAAACTTGTCAACTATGTTATGCTTCTTCAGGTAAGCCACCAGGTCCTCCCATTTGCTGAATTTCTCCAGCTCCTTGCGGTGCTGGTCGGCATACAGGTAGGCAAACTCGGCCAGTCGGCGGCTGGCCAGGGCCTCCATGAAGTAGGAGGTTACGTCGGTAGTGTCTGTGGGGATAAACACGTCGGGCATCACTCCGCCGCCGCCAAACACGGTGCGGCCCAGGTAGGTATGATATTTCTTGCCGCTCAGGTGGATGCTGTCTTGCGACGACAGCTCACCCTTCTGGTATCGGACAAAGATGTCGTTCAGGTAGTCCTTGTTGTCACCCTTCACATAGGGTTTCTGCAGGCAGCGGCCCGAGGGGCTGTAGTATCGGGCAACGGTCAGCTTCAGCAGCGAGCCGTCGGGAAACTGTATGGGCTCCTGCACCAGGCCTTTGCCAAAGGTGCGGCGCCCCATTATGGTGCCGCGGTCGTTGTCCTGAATGGCGGCAGCAAAGATTTCGCTGGACGAGGCCGAGGTCTCGTCCACCAGCACCACCAGCGGCGTGCCCTGGTAGTCGCCGCGGCCGTCGCTGACATACTCGGCGCGCTCTGACCTGCGCCCTTCCGTATAGACAATCATGCGCTTCTTCGGCAGAAACTCGTTGGCTATGTTGATGGCTGCCTCCATGTAGCCGCCGCCATTTCCGCGCAGGTCTATTATCAGGTTGCGGCTGCCCTCGTTGCGCAGCTCGGCCAGGGCCACAATCAGTTCCTCGTAGGTCTTGTCGCCAAAGGAGTTGATCTTTATGTAGCCGGTCGTCTTGTCAAGCATGGCATAGGTGTCGATGGTCCTCACGGGCACAGGTCCGCGCACCACCTCATAGGTGCGCATCTCCTTCTGCCCGCTGCGCAGTATGCCCATCTTGATAACCGACTGGTTAGGCCCGCGCAGGGCCTTCATGGCATATTCGTCGTTAAGGAATTTACCCACAAAAGGCTTGCCGTCCACCTTGACAATGCGGTCGCCGGGCATCAGGCCCACGTCCTCCGAGGGGCCGCCATCCACCACGTGGATTATGCGGGCCGTGTCCTTGATGATGGAGAAGATGATGCCTATGCCAGAGAAACTGCCCTTCAGCTCCTGCATCTCGGCCTCCACCTCCTTGGCGCTGGTGTAAGTGGAGTGGGGGTCCAGCTCCAGCAGAATCTTGGGCAGCGATTTCTCAATCAGGTCGTTCATGTCCACCGTATCTACATAGCGGTCCTCCACGGCAAAGAGCATGTCGTTTATCTTGCTGTTGGTGGAGTTGGTGATACTCAGACGGTTAGTCCTGAAGTGGCTGGCATAGAATGAGCCAATCAGTATGCCGACCACCACGCTCACAGCTATAATCAGTGGGGTATAGTTGCGAAATTTATTGTTGGCCATCTTCGTCAAGGTTAACGTAGGTAGTCTCAATGCCGGCGCGCTGCAGCAGGCGTATGCCGTCGTCCAGGCGGTAGTTCTCACCATAGACCACGCGGCGTATGCCACTTTGTATTATCAGTTTGGCGCAGTCAATGCAGGGCGATGCCGTCACGTAGAGCGTGGCGCCGTCGCTGTTTTGCGACGAGCGGGCAATCTTGGTGATGGCGTTGGCCTCGGCGTGGAGCACGTAGGGCTTGCTCACATTGTTCTCGTCCTCGCAGACATTCTCAAATCCCGAGGGGGTGCCGTTGAAGCCGTCGCTGATGATGGCGCCGTCCTTCACCAGCAGGGCGCCCACCTGCCTGCGCTTGCAGTAGGAGTTCTCTGCCCATATCCGTGCCATACGCAGATAGCGCTGGTCGAGTATCTCTTGTTTCCTGTTCTCGTTCATAGTGAATACAAAGAGGGGTCTCTTAACTTTTTAACCTTTTAACTTCTTAGCCTTCTCCACCCCGTCCCTCTTGAGCATCGCCTTGATGCTGGGGTTGCGGCGGCGGAAGTTGCTGTACAGTATCTTGGGGTGCTGCGTGTTGCCGCGCTCCAGTATCTCATGGCGGAAGCGGGCGGCCGTCTCAGTGTTGAAGATGCCCTCCTCCTGAAATGCGCTGAACGCGTCGGCATCCAGCACCTCGGCCCACTTGTAGCAGTAGTAGCCGGCAGCATAACCGCCCGTCATGATATGCTGAAACTGCGTGGTCATGCAGGTGCGCCTCTTCTGCGGCTTGCCCAGTTGTGCGGGGGCCCACGCCTTCTTCTCGTAGCTGATGATGTCCTCCGTCAGCGGCTCTGTGCGGGTGTAGTAGGCCATGTCCAGCAGGCAGAACGACAGCTGCCTCAGACAGGCCATGCCCGCATTGAAGTGGCGGCTCTCTATCACGCGGTCTATCAGCTCGTCGGGAATCAGCTCGCCCGTCTCATAGTGGAAAGCAAAAGTCTTGAGGAACTCCTTCTCCAGGGCGAAGTTCTCCATAAACTGCGACGGCAGCTCCACAAAGTCCCAATAGACATTAGTGCCCGACAGGCTCTCAAACCTGCACTGCGAGAAAATCTCGTGCAGTCCGTGGCCGAACTCATGCAGAAAGGTAGTCACCTCGCCCAGCGTCAGCAGAGCCGGCTTATCCTTAGTAGGCTTCGTCAGGTTCATTGTCAGCGACACGTGAGGGCGAACGTCCTTCCACTGCCCCTGATAGCTGGTCATCCATGCGCCGCTTTTCTTGTTGGCGCGGGGATGGAAGTCGGCATAGAGCACAGCCAGGTAACTGCCGTCGCCGTCAAACACCTCGTAGGCCTTCACGTCCTCATGATAGACGGGAATCTGCTTGTTCTCCCTGAAAGTGATGCCATAGAGCCGTGTGGCCAGGCCGAACACCCCTTTGATGACGTTGCTGAGCTCAAAGTAGGGCCTCAGCATCTCGGCATCGAAGTTGTAACGCTCCAGCTGCAGCTTGTGGGCATAGTAGGCCGTGTCCCACGGGCGCATCTTGAAGTCATTGCCCTCTATGCGGCGGGCGTAGTCGCGTATCGCCTTATAGTCGCTCTCCGCCGCCGGCTTGTATGCCTTCAGCAGGCGGTTGAGGAAGTTGGTTACGTTCTTGGTGTTTTCTGCCATGCGCTGGCGCAGAGCCTGCTGGGCGTAGGTCTTGCATCCCTGCAGGCGGGCGCTCTCCAGCCTCAGGTTCACCAGGTCGCGGGCCAGCTCCAGGTTGTTATATCTGTTCTTCTTGATGCACAGCGTGTTGTGGGCCATCCACACCTTGCGCCTCAGCCGGCGGTTGTCGCAGTAGCTCAGCAGCGGGCCGTAGCTCGGCGCCTCCAGCGTGAAGAGCCACCCCTCCTTGCCTGCCTCGGCGGCGGCAGCCTTGGCCAGCTCCATCTGGTGGGCCGGCATGCCCTTCAGCTCAGCCTCGTCGGTAACCGACAGCTTGAAGCGGTTAGTGTCCTTCAGCACATTTTGCGAGAACTGCAGGGCCTTCAGCGAGACCTCCGTGCTGATTTGCATCAGGCGGGCTTTCTTCTTCTTGGGCAGTCCCACGCCGCGGCGGACAAAGCCGTTATACACCGTGTCCAGCAGCCGTTGCTCCTCGGCCGTAAGGTTGGAGTGGCTGCGTTTAACCGCCTTGATGCGGGCGAAGAGACGCTCGTTGAACATTATGCGGTTGCTGTGCTCGCTCAGCCTTGGCGCCATCTTCTGTGCCAGGGCCTCCAGGTAGTCGCTCGTGCAGGCGCTTAGCAGGTTGCCCATCACCGTCTCCACTCTCCCCAGCAGCTCGCCGCTGCGCTCCAGGGCCAGCACGGTGTTGTCAAACGTCGGCTCGTCGGCATTGTTGACGATAGCCTCAATCTCTGCATCCTCGCGGCGCATACCCTCTTCCAGCGCAGGTTCAAAGTCTTGCTTCTCAATGCGGTCGAAGGGCGTGGTGTCGTGCGGAGTGTTATATGGTTCAAAGAAAGGATTCTTGCGCATTAGTATTTCAGTTGTCTATTTCCGCGCAAAGTTAGTGCAAGCCGAGCGGAAAACCAAATTTTTTTTGAGTTTTTCCGAGGCGCCGCCTAACTTGAATTGTAAGTCAAGGCGAAGTTAATAATAAATAAGGACACGCGCACGCGTAGCGAGAAAAATATCACCTCTCCCTGTCCTTTGCGAGGACACCGTCAGTGGTCATCTCTTTTATTCCGAGTCTTTCGCGTGATTATTGCCGAAGTTTAATCTAATCCCCTTGAAAAAAGTTTTAACTCCGTGGAAAAATAAACTAACTCCGTGGAAAAAAAATCTAAGAGCCTCGAGCTGTCATTTTCAA
>CADAJV010000076.1:0-332 GCA_902788275.1 uncultured Bacteroidales bacterium
TTTCCACGGAGTTAAAACTTTTTTCAAGGGGATTAGATTAAACTTAGGCAATGATCACGCGAAAGACTCGGAATAAAAGTCTTATGTCTATTCTAATCATTCTAATCAACTCTGCTATGCAATAAACATACAACTAACGCAGTCAGAATTGGTTGCATTATGAGTAATCTGTGCCAACATCTATATTATTACCTGTTTTTATGTTAATACGTAGCCGTTACAATCAATAATCAATTATATTGGTGTCCGGGGAAAAATCTATAAACCTCATAGAAGCCTTTATACATGTGACCTTCCGAATGTTATAGTATATTAGAGCTTACTTTCTTGCA
>CADAJV010000076.1:377-8936 GCA_902788275.1 uncultured Bacteroidales bacterium
ACAAATAGGTATGACTGACTTGACTCTCCCTCTAAGATAGAGGGAGTACCCCGAAGGGGGGAGGGCGTATGATACTAACTTTCCCCGGACACCAATAAATCAATTATCAAAATCAGGCATAATCTGAGTGCCGTAAGCGACGTTCATTGTGCAGAGCCGAAAAATAACAGTGCAGAGCTAAAATCTAAGCGAAGAGCCAGCATCCCATCGCGAAGGGACGGAACACCTGTTCGCGATTATTTTTAACTTTGTCAAATAAACGATGATAAATAGAGCAGATGTGTAGTTTTTTGTGATGTTTTATGTGGATATGTCATAAATTAAACGTAACTTTGTTGTCGTTTCGTATGCCGTTTGCGACATACAGATTGTGTAGATTAGATAAATTACGAACCTATGGCTGAAGAGCAGTTGACACCGATGATGGCGCAGTTTCGTGACCTAAAGAAGAAGCATCCCGATGCGGTGATGCTCTTTAGGTGTGGTGACTTCTATGAAACCTATCAGGAGGATGCTGTGACGGCCGCCCAGGTGCTGGGCATCACGCTCACACATCGCAACAATAAGGGGGCGGTGGCCTCGGTGGAGATGGCTGGATTTCCTTACCATGCGCTTGACACCTATCTGCCCCGACTGATCAGGGCGGGCTATAGAGTGGCTATCTGCGACCAGCTGGAAGACCCTAAGCTGACGAAGAAGCTTGTGAAGCGCGGTGTGACAGAGCTGGTGACCCCCGGCGTGGCCCTGACAGACAATGTGCTTAGTCAGAAGGAGAATAACTTCGTGGCGGCACTACAGATGACCAAGGGGGTGTGCGGTGTAGCACTGCTGGACATTACCACGGGTGAGTTTGCCGTGGCTGAGGGTACGGTTGACTATATAGTGAAGCTACTGGGTAGCATGGCGCCTAAAGAGGTGCTGATTGAGCGCGGCAGCAAGGAGAGGTTTCAGAAGGCTTTCGGCACAGGTTATTTCTGTTACGAGTTGGATGACTGGAATTTTGCAGAGAAGAACTGTTTGGACCGTTTGCACAGGCATTTCCATGTGAGAAACATGAAGGGCTACGGCGTGGCCCACATGACGGCGGCGCTTACGGCGGCAGGAGCCATACTCTTCTACCTGGACGATACTAAGCATACGCACACACGGCATATCACTTCAATTACCCGCATAGAGGAGGATCGCTATGTGAGGCTTGACAGCTTCACGATGCGCAATCTGGAGGTGCTGCAGCCCATGCAGAACGAGGGCAAGAGCTTGCTGCAGGTGATGGACCAGACGCTGACGCCCATGGGCTCGCGCATGATGCGCCGATGGCTGGCCTTTCCCCTGACTGATGTTAGTCAGATAGAAAGGCGCCAAAATGGCGTGGAGTATTTCTTCCGTGAGCCGCAGACGCGTGACACAGTGGGGGAGAACCTGCGCCGCATCGGTGATCTGGAGAGGCTGGTGGCCAAGCTGGCCTCGCAGCGCATAACACCCCGTGAGATGGAGCAGTTGCGTTATGACCTGGAGGCCGTGGCACCTATCAAGGAAGTGCTGAGCCAGGCATCGCTGCCCTCGCTGCGCGAGCTGGCCGACAAGATGGACGAGTGTACAGCGCTGCACGATATGATAGCCCACACGCTGCGCCCCGACCCGCCAGCACTGGTGGCCAAGGGCGGGTATATAGGCAGCGGCGTGGATGCTGAGCTGGACCACCTGCGCACGATGGCAAGCTCGGGCAAGAGCTACCTGATGGACATGCAGCGCCGTGAGACGGAGCGCACAGGCATTCAGAGCCTGAAGGTGGGATACAACAACGTGTTTGGATACTACCTGGAAGTGCGCAATACCTACAAGGACTTAGTGCCCCCCGAGTGGATACGCAAGCAGACGTTGACGCAGGCTGAGCGCTACATAACCGAGGAGCTGAAAAAATATGAGGAGGAGATTACCGGTGCCGAGGAGAAGATACTGGTGATAGAGGCGCGGATATACGCCAAGCTGTTGAGCGACGCGCAGGAGTTTATCACCAAAGTACAGGCCGACGCGGTGCAGCTGGCTACGGCCGACTGCCTGCTGAGTTTTGCCCTCTCGGCAAGGGAGCACCGCTATGTACGCCCAACGGTGGACGACAGCACCGTGCTGGACATCAGGCAGGGCCGCCATCCCGTGATAGAGACGGAGATGAAGGCTGGCGAGAGCTACATCCCCAACGATGTTCATCTGGACACCGACAAGCAGCAGATAATAATCATCACAGGTCCCAACATGGCGGGTAAGTCGGCTCTGTTGAGGCAGACGGCACTTATTACGCTGATGGCGCAGGTGGGCAGTTACGTGCCTGCCGACAAGGCCCGGGTGGGGGTTGTTGACAAGATATTCACCCGTGTGGGTGCGAGCGACAATATATCAATGGGCGAATCGACCTTTATGGTGGAGATGACGGAGGCCGCCAGCATTATGAATTCGTTTAGTGAGCGCAGCCTGGTGCTTTTTGACGAGTTGGGGCGTGGCACCTCGACTTACGACGGTATATCGATAGCCTGGGCGATAGTAGAGCATTTGCACGACAACCAGAAAGGGCACCCGCGCACCCTGTTTGCTACGCATTACCATGAACTCAACGAGATGGCTAAGACGCTGACAAGAGTTCACAACTACAATGTGTCGGTAAAGGAGGTGGGCAATCAGGTGGTCTTCCTGCGCAAACTGGTGGCTGGCGGCAGCGAGCATAGCTTCGGTATCCATGTAGCACGCATGGCGGGCATGCCGCCGACGATAGTGAGGCGTGCCGACCAGGTGCTGAAGGAGCTGGAGGCCAGCGCCGACAGGGAGGTAAGCCGTCCCAATGTTGGCGACCTCAACGCCAAGAAGGAGGGCGCACAGCTGACTTTCTTTCAGTTGGATGACCCCGTGCTGCGACAGATACGTGACCGATTCCTCAATCTGGATATCAACAACCTCACTCCTATCGAGGCCCTCAATATGCTTAACGAGGTGCAGAAGCTGGTAAAAGAATAGAGACAATAATCATTAACCAATAACTTTCGAACTTTAACTATGGATATAACCAACGACATAAAGTATATTGGCGTGGATGACGCCGATCTGAAGCTCTTTGAGAGTCAGTATGACCTGCCCGAAGGCATGTGCTATAATTCTTACGTGGTGATGGATGATAAGGTGGCTATCATTGACACTACTGACCAGCGCAAGGTGGACGAGTGGACGGCTAATTTGCAGGGAGCCCTTGGCAGCCGCAAGGCTGACTACCTAGTGGTGCAGCACATGGAGCCCGACCATAGCTCCGGCATAGTGCGCACATTGGAGCTATACCCCGATATAACCATCGTGGGGTCGGCCAAGGCTCTGCAGTTGATGGGCCTCTATTTCGAGGGGCTGAGTTTGGAGGGCAGGACGCTGGCCGTAAAGGAAGGCGACACCCTATGTCTGGGCAGCCATACGTTGCAGTTCATCGCTGCACCGATGGTTCACTGGCCCGAAGTGATGGTTACCTACGACCAGCATGACAAGGTGATCTTCAGCGCCGATGCCTTCGGCAAGTTTGGCGTGAGGGAGGCCGATGCCGACGATTGGGCTTGCGAAGCCAGACGCTACTACTTTAATATCTGCGGCAAGTATGGCCCCTCGGTTCAGCAGCTGTTGAAGAAGGTTGCAGCTCTGAATATTGAGCAGATACTGCCGTTGCACGGTCCTATGCTGAAGGGCGAAGCCCTTGACGAGGCCTTGCGGTTATACGATATATGGTCTCGCTACGATGTGGAGACGCCCGGCGTCTTTGTTGCCTACGCTTCCATACACGGCGGCACCAAGGCCGCTGCGTTGCGCTTGGCCGATATGTTGCGCTTGGCTGGTGTGCCCAAGGTTAGTGTGAGCGACCTGACGACTGATGACCAGGCTGAGGCCATTGAGGATGCCTTCCGCATGAGCCATCTGGTATGCTGCGCTGCCAGCTACGATGCCGGCCTGTTCCCTCCGATGTATGACTTCCTGCACCATCTGCAGATCAAGGCCTACCAGCACCGCACGGTGGCACTGGTGGAGAACGGCTCATGGGCCCCCAGTGCCGGCAGGGTGATGAGGGAGATGCTGGGAGCTATGAAGGATGTGACTCTGGTGGAGCCGACGGTAACTATTCGCGGCCGCATGCACGCCGATGATGAGTCCAGGCTACAGGTGCTGGCCAATGCCTTGGCTCGTGACTTCAAGGCATAGCCCTGTCCTGAGCGAAAGCTTCTAAAACACTGACTCGGCACTAAGGCGAGAAAAGGTGGTTGCAAAGAAACCAATCTTATTTTTTTCTAAACAATATCAATATGAAGCTACTTCCCCGCCAAATCAAGACACTGCTATTTGCAGTCATCGCCTGCGTCTGCATGACGATGCAGGCCGGAGTAACGATTCCCACCTTCAACCTGGAAAATGTCAGGGTGCAGGCCTTCCTCAAGGAGGTTAACTACAAGTCTGGCGACGGCAGCAAGGTGGGCAGCTACAACAGCAGTCCTCCTGCCCGCCGTGACCAGCCGGCCGCCGTGTCGCTGAGCTGGAAGGCCGTGAGCGGAGCCAAGAGCCTGAAGCTGTACGTGTCAACATCAGCCAAGTATGCCGACCCCACTACGGTGGAGCTCAAGAGCTATGAGGTGGGCTGTGATGTCTATAACCTGATTCCCGGCAAGACCTACTACTATAAGGTGGTGGCAGTGGACGTCGAAGGCAACGAGACGATACAGGAGGAGGCCAGTTTTGCCACCGAGGGCAGTCTGCGCATGATTAAGGCCAACACAGGTTACAACATTCGCGACTTGGGTGGATGGAACACACGCAGCGGCAAGAAGATTCGCTACGGCATGATTTTCCGCGGTGCCGAGTTGTCTGGCAAGTATGAGCTCAACTCTGCCGACTCTGCCGTTATGCACGATCTGGGCATACGTGCCGAGCTGGACCTGCGCGGCAACACCGAGGCCGACAATATCACGGCCTCACGACTTGGCGCCGACGTGGATTATAAGCGCATACCCACCGTGACATACTACATAGAGGGTATCAAGGCTGCCAATTCACGCTTTGCCGACCAGCTGAACTACATCTTTGAATGCGTGAAGAATAACAAGCCCGTCTATTTCCATTGCCATATCGGTGCCGACCGCACAGGCTGTCTGGGCTTTCTCATAGAGGGCCTGCTGGGCGTGAGCGAGAGCGACATATACAAGGAGTACGAGCTGACCACTTTCTCGGCCCTCGACACTCCGCGCGGCAAGGGCCAAATAGATGAGATGATGGCCTATATCAAGACCTTTGACGGCGCAAGCCTGGAGGAGCAGTTCTTCAGCTACTGCACGCAAGAGCTGAAGCTCAAACCTACCGACATCATGGAGTTTAAGAGCACCATGCTGCAATACTCCTTTATCTCGACCATGGACTTCGGTGGCGACACTATTACCGTGGAGGCCGGCGAGACCCTTAAGCTGGACCCCGAGGTAACCCCGGAGAGAGCTTCAAAGCTTGGTATCACCTATGTGACGTCTGACCCGCTGGTGGCTAAGGTGACTACCAAAGGCAACGTCACGGCAGTGCGCGGCGGATATGCCGTGGTGACAGCCAAGAGCAACGTAATCACTCAGGACGTGGTCATTAGGGTGCCCTACGTGGAGTCGGAGATGCCCGAGTTTGTGACCGCCGACGGCATGGATTATACCATCATAGGCCCCAACCTGATAGAGAATGGCTCGTTTGAATATGCCCACCCCATGACCCACTGGACCACGGGTATAGGCTCAGATGCCGAGGAGGCTAACTACAAAATCAGCGAAGGTAGCCAATGGGGTACGCGCTACCTGCAGTCGCTCTATGATGCCGACGATGAGTCGTCGCGCTCCATACGCGCTCTGTGGCCCATTGAGAAGGACAAGAGCTATGTCATCGCCTATCGCGTAAAAACGGCCAACGGTCAGACGGTGAGCAACAATCCCAACCTGCGCGTAGGCCTTCTCAATATCGGCGGCTCTGGATTCACAGGTGGCGGCGATGACTTTATCTGGGATAACGCAGCACCCAGCCCCCAGTATAAGCAGCCCATTGTGGGTGCCGACGATGAGGGCGTAACATTCCCGTTTCCTACTTACGGAGCTAACTGGACTGAGGTGCAGCATGTGTTTACCAACACGCAAGGCTACAGCCACTGCCAAGTATGGTTCTCACATCTCAGCAAGGACGGTATCCACACCTGCCTTGACAATTTCTACCTGGCCGAGGTGGGCGATGGTGAGCCGACAGGTATAAATGAAGTCAGGAATGAGGAATTAGAAATTAGGAATTCTCAAACCTCAAACCTCAAACCTCAAATCCTCTACGACCTGCAGGGTCGCAAGCTATCAGCCCCTAAGGGAATATACATCCATAATAAGAAACTCCATAAAGCCTACTGATATGAAAAGCACGATAGTTATGAAGTTTGAAAGTTCGAGAGTTCGAATGTTTACCGCGTTACTCTTGTTGCTTGCTGTTGCATTGTTCTCTGCATGCAGCAGTGATGACTATGTCAATGAGATTCGCCACGAGGGCAGCAATATCAGCAGCGCCACGATGACAATTGACGATTTCCGTGACGATGACAATACGGCCATCAAACTGCGTACCAACATCAATGCCGACGGCAAATTTCTCTGGGCACGCGGCGATCAGGTGGGCGTTTGGCCCACCCTGGAGGAGGGCGAGGAGCCTACGGCTTCGCAGGTGCTTTTCACCGTTCAGGAAGGTGCCGGCACCAACTCCGCCACCTTCACCGGCAGTGGATGGGGCCTGCTCCACAACCGCACCTATTATGCCTATTTCCCCTACAATGCCGAGGCTATGTCTAACCGGGTGGTGTGTACCTACCAGACGGGCCTCAACCAGATGTTTAATAATATGACCCTCCACCTGGGTGCTAACGACTTTATGTACGCTTCGGCCACCACTCCCGAAGAGGGCAACAGCGCCAACTTCCAGTTTCATCATCTGAGCAGCATCATGCGCATAGTCGTAAGCCTGCCTGCTACGGCCTCATCAACAGTCTTTAAGACTGCTACGCTTACCGCCGCTGGAGGCAAGAGCGTATTTCCCATGCAGGTAAGTTACAATCCCACCGACGCTGAGCCCGTGGTGGAGTCAATCACCAGCACCTCCAGCCAGCGCATGACCCTTGGTATCAGCGGCAACGGCTTTAAGCCCACGGCCAATACCATCACCCTGTGGTTTATGATTGGTGCCACTGACCTCACCGGCCAGCCCATCAACATTAGCCTCGCCAGCGCCGCCACCACATATTCCGGCACCTTTGTAGGCTCCAACCAGCAGGCAGGTCATGCGCGCAACTATACTGTCAGCGTCACCGAGGGCACTGTGGGCGAGCCGTTTGTAGATATGGGCACCGGCGTACTGTGGGCTACCTGCAATCTGGGAGCAGCCTCCGAAGAGAACTTCGGCGACTACTATGCCTGGGGCGAGACAACACCTCATTACAGCTCGCTAACCATCAACGAGGCTACCTCCTCTCCCAATATGACAGCAGTGACATGGAAGGCAGGTTACACCGCCGGGTACGCATGGGCCAACTATTTTGACACCAGTGATGGCGGCAAGACATTCAAGACCTACAACAAGAGCAATATGAAACTCTCGCTGGCTGACGATGCCGCCCATGTCATACTGGGCGACAAGTGGCGTATGCCCACCACCGAGGAAGTGGTGGCTCTCTATGACGGCTGCACCTATGCCGCCGTCACCGTCAAGGGAGTGAGGGGCGTGCGCTTCACCAGCAAGCAGACAGGCAATAGCATCTTCCTGCCAGGCAACGGATATATCAGCGGTACCACCTACACATGCTCCAATAATGGCTTCCGTCTCTGGACCAGCACCAACAAATCGACCACCCTGGCCTATGGTTGGCACTGCACATACTCCAAGCCCACCGATGAGTTCAAGCAGTATGACCGCGACCGTCTCCGCGGCTACGGCATACGTCCCGTCTATGACCCCAATATGTAGTTGAGCTAACAACCGTTAGCTATTGGAAAAATAATGTAGAGAAGCGGTCGCTGACTAAATGCCAGCGACCGCTTTATTAAAGGCAACAATATAGCAGTTGGCACAGATTACAGTCTCTGCGAAATTATTGGTGTCCGGGGAAAAATCTATAAACCTCATAGAAGCCTTTATACATGTGACCTTCCGAATGTTATAGTATATTAGAGCTTATTTTCTTGCAATTAAAAAAGCATACGTTGTTATCATACGCCCCCGGCTCTATGGGCCACTCCCTCTATCTTAGAGGGGGAGTCTGCAAGCCGTTGGACATGAGACAAATAGGTATGACTGACTTGACTCTCCCTCTATCTTAGAGGGAGAGCCTGACACGCCGTTCTGCAAAAATACCCGACACGCCATTCTGCTACACGCCGTTCTGCATTTAAGATAGCAGGGAGCCGGCTCCCCCTCTAAGATAGAGGGGGTGGCCCGTAGGGCCGGGGGCGTATGAGAGTAACTTTTGTGTGCAACGTATGATACTAACTTTTA
>CADAJV010000077.1 GCA_902788275.1 uncultured Bacteroidales bacterium
CGAACCGAAGCAGCACTGTCGCCCAAAGGGCGGGGTGCGGACAGCGGAGGTGAGAGCGAAGCGGCAAAAGGTGGTTGCGAAGAAACCAACTCTTTAACCAAAACAATGCAAGAATGTATACAAAAAACAGCCTTATTTTTTTATAGGCAATGACACAGATGTTGGCGCAGAGAGAGCATGACTATTTCGCAGAGACTGTAATCTGTGCCAACTGCTATATTGTTGCCTTTTTTAATGAGGGAGGGGCCTCTCTCTGCTGTCAGCGTAGGGGTATCTGCCGGGTATTGGTTTCATGCTGACAATAAGAAGGAAGCCGCATCTCACGATGCAGCTTCCCAACACTTATAAAAACTAAAAAAATGTGTAGGCTGTTTACCAGTCGTCCTCCTCGTCCACTCCGTTGAATACGGACTTGGGACACCACTCAAAGTAGTCGATAAACAGCTGCGAGGAGGTGTTCTCAAGCACTGACTTCATGCGGAGGTAGTAGGTCTTCTTGGGATCGAAGGTGCCGGTGTAGGCTATGCGGCGGAATACGCGGTTGTTGTTGCGGAAGTTGCCGCTTACGGCCGTAGTGGAGGCGGTGCCGAAGTAGCGCGGTGCCTTCATGTAGCCATGGATGCGCATACGCTTCTCAATCTCAGTGTTGTAGTCCTCGTCGTCGGTATCCTCCTCCCACTCAATCTGGGGATTCTCGCCGTAGATACGCATATCGAGCGGCAGGCCGATGGCCTCAAGGTTGTTGGGGTTGGTGCCGAGATAGAGCTGACACATACCGCGGCGGTCTGCCACATTCTGCATACCGATGCGGAACTCGTAGGTGCCTAAGTAGGGCACGTGGGGCAGCTCGATGGTCACGTCGTACTGGCCTACGATGTTGTACTCGTCGCCCTGGTAGTTCTGCCATACATAGCCGTAGGCGGGCAGGAATACCACGCGGCTGTCGGCGGAGGTCCTCATGGTGGAGTGATAGCCGGGAGGCATGTGCATACCCTTGGCGGCGTTACCACTGGTGATGCGGCGATAGCCGGAGGACATCTGCTCGGGCAGCATGTCGCAGATATCGTAGCGCATACGCTCGTTGAGCACCTTGTTGGGCACGTCTTCATCATAGACAAGTATTTCGTCGATGGTGTAGAAGTAGCCGTTGAGGGCGGCATTGTCGCCATCGTTGTGTATAAGGATTCCCTCACGGGGCACGGTGATCTCGGCATAGTTGTTCCAGTCGCGCTCGCTGACGTAGCGGTTGATGCGCTTGCCGTCTATCTGCTTGCCCTCCATGAGCTTGAGGATGCGGTTCTGGGTAAGGGTAGGATAATAGCACCACACGTCGATGGCCAGGTTCTCGGGGTTGCGGTAGCCGAAACCTTGCTCGTTATAGTGGATAAGCAAGTAGTTCCATGCCACGGAGCGGTTGGTGATATGATAGCCCACAAACTGGTGGACAGCATTGAGGTCGCTCTTATAGTCGGTGCTGGTAGCGTCGGGATAGTATTCCTTACACTTCTGCTCTATTACGGGGAACACTTCGTCCCAGTTGGTTATACGGCCGTTCTCCTTCTCCAGGGTGATGCCGAAGGCTTTCTCAAACAGGCTGTCGGCTTCCACAAAGGCTGTAAAGCCGCTGTCGCGATGGGCTGGCGTAGGCACGGGGGTGTCGCCTGTCTCGGTGGGACAGCCCAGGCCAGTCTCGGGATGATTTCTCTCATAGTCCATGTCGCGGAACGGGGCGTTGAGTATCTCGTCGAAGCCGGTGACCTTGAGCAGGTTGGAGAACACCTGCAGGTTCTCGGTTGCCTCTATGAGCGAACTGAGCGACGACGTGGTGGGAGCCACGACTTTGTCCACCTTGTGTATCACGCCGTTCTCCACCTCGATATCGCTGGCGGTAATGCGCGAATACTTATCTATATACACGGCAAGGTTGCCACCGGCAATGGTGTCAAAATTAACGGTCACGAAGCGGCCTGCAAACGACTGAGTCTCGATGGTGCCCTCAAGGAATGATGTGCTGAGCAGGGCCTCGCTGTTCTCGTGGTCAATGAGGCAGTTGTTCACTATAAACTCTGCCGTGGAGTCTGGCGTCAGGGTGATGTCGTAGCCTTTGGTATTATATAGCGAATCGAGGTAGTTTTGCACTGCCTCGTTGCTGGGGGCAAAGCATGTGAAGTTGCCGCGGGCGGAAAGTAGGTCATAGACGGTGGACTCCGATACTTCGCTTAGCTTGACTCGCTTTATGAGGTAGAGGAAGTTGGAAAGTCCCTCATCTTCCTCCATATACCCCGACATTAGCTTGCCGGTAAAGGTGTACATATTTGATTCATCCACCTTGTCCTGGCACGCTGCAAAGGTTACTAGGGCAACGGCCGTTATCACCATTGCGCGAAAAAAACTGTTGACGCTTTTGATAGCTGAACTCATGGTTTTAGTATTTCTTTTTAGGTTTTGCTATGTAATCCAATGTGCAATATTAACACATTTTTCAGTTATAAGCAAAATATAGAGTAAAAAAATATTAAATATGAGTATATAATATCAATTTTGCATAAAAAAGAGGGGGATTAGGAGCAAAATCCTAATCCCCCTCGGGTAAATGACGTTTATTTTCTGCCGTTATTACTTGGCTGCTTTCTTAAGGGCTTTTTTCAGCTCTTTCTCGGCTGCCTGCAGGCCCTTGGTCTTGAGGGTCTGGGTGTATGCCTTGGCAATGGCCTCGGACTGTGCCTCCTGCTCGGGGGTGGCAAAGGCGTGGCGGTAGCCCTTCTTGTCATAGCAGTGGCCACGAGTGAAGTCGGGCACGGCTACGGAAGCACAGTTGTGGTCCATAGACAGTGTGCCAAGCTCGGCCAGGCAGCACCACTCGGCCAGGTCATAGACATCCATGTCGAGGGGCAGACCGTTCTGCAGACAATAAACGAGACGGCTGTCCATCACGAAGTCCATACCGCCGTGTCCGCCTACCTCCTTGGCCAGCTCGCCATACTTCTTGAGGATGGGGTGCTCGTAGGTCTTCATCAGCTCTGCCTGCTGGGCAGCGGGCATGAAGCCGTGGGCATCCAGCTTGTCAACCACTGGCACGCCGGCGTCCTTGAGGGTGCTCTCGTCAAGGGTGAAGTGCTCCTCGGGGTACTTGGTGGCATAGCCCTTGGTGCCGATGAGCTTATAGAGACGGTTGTAGGGCTGGGGATTCATCACGTTATGCTGAATCTCTATCACCTTGCCCTGCTCTGTACGCATGAGGGTAGTGGTATGGTCGCCGTTGCGATATTCGGGACAGGGCTTGCCGGTCTTCTTCTCAACCCACTCCTTGCCGTGGGCAGACTTGGTGTCCATAGCCACGAGGGTGGTGATGCGGTCGCCGCGGTGGATATCTAAGGCCTGGGCTACGGGGCCAAGGCCGTGGGTGGCATAGACGTCGCCACGATACTCCTTGTTAAACTTCATGCGCCAACCCAGCTTGTCGGGATCGGAGCCGTCGGGGTTCTTCCAATAGTAATCCCAGAAGGGGTCGAGGTTGTGGATGTAGGCACCCTCGGCGCGGAGAATCTCGCCGAAGACTCCGTGCTGAGCCATATTGAGTGCGTTCATCTCATACCAGTCGTAGCAGCAGTTCTCCAGAATCATGCAGTGGAGCTGCTTCTGCTCTGCCAGGTTGATGAGATCCCAGCACTGGGCAAGGTCCATGGCTGACGGCACCTCGATGGCGGTATTCTTGCCATTCTCCAGTGCGCACTTGGCTACAGGGAAATGATGATCCCAATCGGTGGCCACATACACCAGGTTGATATCCTCACGCTTGCAGAGCTCCTCATAGCCCTTGGCTCCTGTGTACTCTGCTGCCTCGGGCAGGCCGGCATCGGTAAGGTACTTCTGGCACTTCTTTACGTTGGCGGGCTCATAGTCGCAGAGAGCTACAATGTTTACACCGTTGATGTGGGTGAAACGCTCCACAGCGCCGGGACCGCGCATACCGAGACCGACAAATGCTACACGCACAATGGGTTCTGCCGGACGGGCAAGGCCGAGCACATGTTTCTGGCCCTCGGGGCGAACGGGAACTTCTGTCTCAATGGTGCCGCCGTTCCAATGCCACTTGTTCTGCATGTAGGGCTGGGCAGTGATGCACTGAGGCATCATAGCGAGCAGGCATAGAACTATACCCACTGCAAAAAATGAAAACTTCTTCATGTTGTTTGATTTGTTAATGATATTACTTAGGTTTAAGGTCTGCTTTTTTCAAAGTGGATGCAAAGATAAGCTTTTTTTTTTATATAAGCATACTTTCACACATGAACTTGTTATTTTATAGTTCGAAAGTTCGAAAGTTATAGAGTTCGAAAGCCGAAAGCTTCGCGAGAAATTGCTCTTTCAAGCAATGCTCTTTTTAGAGAGCGGCTCACCAGTGGTCGCGCCACGGCGCGGGCTGGCTTAAAAGAGCCGCGAGAGCGTAGCGGCAAAGTACGAAGGTACAATATTAATAGGTAATGACGGGAATCTGCTCCAGCATCTTGGAGAAAATGGCATTACGCCGCAACAAGGGTGCATTGCCTACCAACACCATCTGCTCCCGCGCACGGGTGAGAGCTACATTAAGCTTGCGGTCAACGGCATATACTCCATCGCCATCGTCCTCCATGTATGTTGATGACGTGAGAAAACGGAGCTGCGACGGGTGGCGCACAGTGAAGGAATAGATTATTATGTCACGCTGCGATCCCTGGTAGCGCTCCACCGTGTCGATGCTGACATCAAGCAGATGGGTAAGTCCGCACTCTGCCATCTTAGCGCGAATCATACCTATTTGATTACGGTAGGGCACGATGATGCCCACATCCCCGGCACGCAGCTGCCGGCCATTGGCAGCATAGAGAGCACTGAACTCGCTAAGCACCTCGGTCACCTTGTCGGCCTCCGCCGAGTTTATCTTGTCATTCACACCGTCGTCAGCCGGAAGGCAGTCAATGAAGAACACGCGCTCAGTGGCAAGAGCGTGCCTGAGGGGCAAGGCATCATCGGACAGCGGAGTGTAAACCTGCGCCAGACTGCGTTGCTGATGAACGAGCGGCACACTGCGGAGCTGGCCGCGATAGAAACTTTCGTTGACAAATCCGTAAAGCTGCGGATGCATACGCCCCTGGGTCTGTATCTGCATGTAGAGGTCAGCACGCCCCAAGGTCATCAGCCGATGGAGCATACGATGGAAGACTGAATTGGCGCAGTTGTCATAGCCTAGGCTGATGAGCTCCTCGTCATGGATAGCTGCATCATCAACACTCTGCATCACCACGGCCGGCAGTTGCTTCTGGTCACCCACCAGCACAAACTTATCCACGGTTCCCATAGTGAAGAAGGGAAGGATGTAAGGCTCCAGTATCTGCGAAGCCTCATCAACGAATGCTGCCGTAAAATGCATCTGCCTCAGCACCTGCACACGCTGAGCGAGAGTAGTGGTGGTACCCACGACAATGCGGACACTGTCTAGCAGGCGCCTCACCTCGGCAACATTGTTGACCTCATGCCCCACCCTGCTGTGCATCATGCGTTGTCTGAAAGTCTGCGCAGCACTGATGGAACTGCCCATGCGCAGGTAATCGCTCAGCAGGTCGGGGGTCTCGGCAATTATGCCCTCAAGCATGGCGCAAAGCTCATCCACGGCACGATTGGTATAGGCCATCAGCAAGAGCTTGCCTCCGTCATGTCGGCGCAAGTGCTCCTCCACCATATAGCGCAGGGCGCAGGAGGTCTTGCCAGAACCCGGAGGCCCGATAACCAGAAACAAGTCATTGGCTGCCATGGCCCTTGCCACAAGTTCGCTGAAATTACCATAGTCACCAAGTAGCCCGACACCTTTACGGGCCTCCCTCACCTGCCGGAGAAGGAAACGGTTCTGCAACTCGGGCGTAGCCGTGAGCAGGCTGTAGAGCCCACTTGTCAGAACAGCATAGCCAGCCTCCACACGGTCATGCTCCAGGGCGAAGACCTTATCATCTCTCTCCAGCACCCCGGTGTTGCGCTGCACATTGCTCAGCTGCACCTGCACCTCACCGTCGCTCAAGGCTGCCAGGCGGCCTCGCAGGGTAAATTGCCGCGCCACGTTAGGGTCGGTGTCACCCTCAGCATAGGAATAAATCTGCACGGCATCGCCAAGGCGAAAATTAGTTGGAATATTGCGCTGCTCCTCCCCGATGCGGAATATGATGATGTCGGCACCGTCGTCGCTACCGCTGTTCTCAATCCTCAGCACACGGAGACCGGCATACATATCACCATTCTCCATGCGCACCAAGGCAGGATTGTTCCACAGGTCGGCATAGCCATGTGCTCCCTGACCATTGCCGATACGGCCGAGCCACTGCTCCTTGGCCATAAACTCGTAATAGCGGAAGAAGAATGCCTTGACAGTAGAGGACACGTTGCCATCGGCAAAGGGTGCAAGAAGATGATCAATCCTCGGCCTTATATGATTATTCCAAAGCACATCACTAATATTACGCTGACGGAAATAATCAGAGCTCAGTCCCAAGAAATAGTCGGCTGCCCTGCCACCTTCGGCAAAACGCTCCTGCATGGCCACCACCCGGTTGCGAAGCTCAATCGCCTGCTCCAGCAGGGCTATATACGGGCGCTCCATCATCAGGCCGTCAGAATAATGCGAATATAGCAGATAGGCATTGCATTCGCTGCGCGGCACGCCCATGGTGTACTCTATCATAAGCTGATAGAGCATCATCTGCACAAAGTGAGGCTCCTTATGCGTAGCCCTGTATTCATCGCGCTTGCCGCTTTTCTGCTCAATCAGCCTGCGGCCGTCTGCCTGCATATAGTCAATACGACCGGCAAGACCGACAGCCGGACACACCAGGCTCGGCTCTAGCAGAGCCTGGTCCAGCTCAAAACCATAGACCATATCCAACTGAGTCTCTACCAACTGCTTGATATTGGCAAACTGCGCCCTTGCCTCGCGATGGAAACGCGACGCCGTCTCCTCGTCTGCCATCACCAGGGCAAAATCAAGCGGATAACGGCAGAACACTTTCCTGACAGAGTCGGCATAGGTAGCCTCCCCTGGCGCATGTTGAAAGACAAGGTCGTCGAGCATCTGCCCCGAGGCCAGACCCAGCAGAGTATAGTAGTTACTCTCCCTGGGCTGCAACATCTTGAGAAAAAAATTGTCGGGCAATGCTGCGTTGAGTTCAAAGATGGCGGCCAGTTCAGACGGCGACAGCAGACAGTCAGGCTCGTAGATAATCCAGCGGGGCACCACCTCGCCACCCTCCTTTATACGCGCGTCAAGCAAGCTGAGCGTAGAACCTTCATGCACCATGTCTGCCAGATAGCTCCTGTCGCAGCCATACTCCGGCACATTCAGTATTACTTGCCAGCACGTCCCCATCAGCATCCCCCCATTAAGAAAAGTTAGAGGAGTCTTCCCGTCAACCCCATCGACGCCGTCAGCCTCCACAGTCAGACACCCCTCGCCAACGGCCTTGACTCTGACCCTCAGCGTCTTGTATTCATATACAATTCTGTCGGCTGGCCTCAGCCTATAGTCAGCCGGAGCAAGAGAGGAGAGCTCTGCGGGGAGCGCCACATCATATATGCGGCCTACGAAATCAGCGGCCAGCCTGATATCCTGCAACACATCCTGCCTGCCAACATCACCCGTGTCATGGGCACGCCTGCGCAGATCCTGCACAGCAAGGGCCATGTCACGCGGCACATCGTGGCTGTCGCACAGCCACCCCAACTGGGAAAAGAAATTAGAGAATACCCTATCGCCACTGTTGTCTTCACACAGCTGTCTGAGCAGACTGTACAACTCATGGTACAGTTCGCGGCTGGCAGGTCTGTAAATCAAGGCAGTCAGCCTGTCAAAATAGTCCGCCGCATCAACAGACCCACTGTGGGCATAAGTATGTTTGTCAATGTCTTTAAGCATAGTAACAGCAAAATTCTCTTTGAGCGAGAAGCGCAACGGCAAAGATAACACTTTAATTTGAAATTTATCGTGTCAGGCCAAAAACTAATTGCAAGGAAACAAACTCTAATCGTGTGGAAATGAAATTTCGTTGCGTGGAGCCGGGATTTTATCGCGCAGAGACGAAATCTAAACGCGTGCTCCCAAAATAATTCAGTCTGAATTTTTTCATGAGCACGCATTTAAATCTTGGGAGCTCGCAGATAAATCGCGGCAGCTCGCAGTTAGATGGCAGGAGCACGAAGTTAGATAGCGGCAGCACGCGACTGAACTTCATATCCATTTTTATTTCCCAAGAGGGGACCCCGCTTGGAGGGGGAGGGAGCCTGAACAGCAGGGGACCGGAACACAAAACAAGCCCCCGCAGGCTCAATGCCTGCAGGGGCTCGGATATCTTTTCCCG
>CADAJV010000078.1 GCA_902788275.1 uncultured Bacteroidales bacterium
TTCTAATCAACGCTGCTATGCAATAAACATATAACTAACGCAGTCAGAATTGGCTGCATTATGAGTAATCTGTGCCAACATCTATATCATTACCAAAAAGAATGCACTGGTAACTGATCACCAGCGCATTCTTTTGTCTCAGGGAATAAATTCGCTAACGTCTTCACCTCTGGCGAGGGCTTCGCGTATCTGAGTGGAGGAGATGTTGTAGAGCGGCATCTCTACGTAGTGGACGGTGGGGGGCAGGGCGGATGTGTCTATGGGGCTGTCCTTGCGGGGATAGACAATGATAGGGTAGTTGGCTAGTAGCTCCTCGTGGTTGCGCCAAAGGCTGAGGCGCTGCCAGTTGTCGGCACCCATCACCAGGGTGAACTGGTGGTCGGGGTATGCTTCGCGGAGCCGGCGTAGGGTGATGTAGGTGTAGGAAGGCTTGGGCAGGTGGAACTCGAAGTCGCACGCCTTGATGCTGGGCAGTTCCTTGACGGCGCGCCGTGCCAGCTGCAGGCGCAGGCGGTCGGGCATGAGGCTGCTCTCCTCTTTCAGGGGATTGCGCGGTGACACCATCAGCCATACCTCATCAACGAGGCTGCTCTTAAGAACGCCCTGCGCTATGGCCACGTGGCCCTTGTGGATGGGGTTGAACGACCCGCCGAAGATTCCTATTCTCATATTCTTCTTAGTTGACGAGTTATTAGGTTACTGTTTACCGTTTACTGTTTACCGTTTTGCGGTTGTTGATTAACTTTTCCACGGCCTCCACCACCTTCTTCTTTGCGGTGTCAAGGTCGTCGTTGGTAATCACTACGTCAAACTGCGGCGCGAAGGTCAGCTCATAGGCGGCTTTGTCAACGCGCTGCTCTATCTTCTCGGGGCTGTCGGTGCCGCGTTTCTCAAGGCGGCGGCGCAGCTCCTCTATTGATGGCGGCTGTATAAAAATGAGCAGGGCCTTGCTGCCATAGATACGCTTTACGCTTAGGCCTCCCTTTACGTCCACGTCGAGCACCACGTTTTCGCCTCGCTCCAGGCGTTGGTCGATTTCTGACTTGAGTGTGCCATAGAAGGTTCCGGCATAGACCTCCTCGTACTCTACGAAGGCATCTTCCGCTATCTTTTGGCGAAACTCGGCCTCGCTGAGAAAATGATATTCCACTCCGTCCTTTTCCTGGCCGCGAGGCGCGCGGCTGGTGGCACTGACTGAGAAGTTGAGCCCCTTAACCTGGCTCATCAGATGATTTATGAGTGTGGACTTGCCACTGCCGCTTGGGGCGGAAAAAACAAATAGCATGAGAAATATTTGAAATTTGAAATTTGATATTTGAATGTCGAAGACATCGCGAAGGCTCTGTCAGTGGTCGGCGAAGCCGGACTGACAAAAAAGAGCCTGAGAGTGTAACGGCAAATTTATGCCAAGTCCAGAAGAAATTATCAGAAATTATTCAAAAATCTTTGTCCAAAGGCTTGCCAAATTGTAAAATCGTAAAATCGCGAATTTGTCAAATCAAAGCACATTGAGCACTTGCTCTTTTATCTGCTCCAATTCGTCTTTCATCTTCACTACCAGGTTTTGCATCTCGGCCTGGTTGCTCTTGGAGCCGAGGGTGTTGATTTCGCGCCCCATTTCCTGAGCGATAAATCCCAGTTTCTTGCCTTGGGGCTCGCTCTGCACCATGGTGTCGGCGAAGTAGCGGAGGTGGTTGGTGAGGCGCTGCTTCTCCTCGTTGATGTCAAGCTTCTCAATGTAATAGATCATCTCTTCCTCCAGCCGGTTGCGGTCGTAGTCGGCGTTGACAGCATTGAGGCGGTCAATAATCTGCTGTCGTATGCGCTCGGTGCGCTGTTGCTCGTAAGGCTCCACGTCTTTGAGGAAGGCGGCAATGTTCTGCAGTTTCTCCTCAAACTTGCGCTGCACGGCCTCACCCTCCTGACGACGGAAAGCATCAAAGTTATCGAGAGCCTTGTTCATTGCCTCGGTCACGGCATCCCACTCCTCGTCGGTGGTCTCCGCCGTGGTAATGGTCTGGGTCACTCCTGGCAGACGGTCGATGACTGCCCACCAATCTTGCGGCTCGTTGATGCCGAGCTGTCGGCTGACAGTGCGTATCTGCTCCACGTAGTTGGCCACTATGTTGCTGTTGATGGTGGCAGCCGAGTCGCCGTTGGTGTCCTCCACTTTTACGATGAGGTCCACCTTGCCTCTTACCACGCGTACGGACAGCATCTGCCGCAGCAGTAGCTCCCTGTTGAGGTATGCGGGGGCTATGTGGGTGATGATGTCGAGGCTTTTGCTGTTGAGCGACTTTATTTCAACGGTGATTTTGCGGCTCTTGTATGCGGTTTCACCTTTGCCGTAGCCGGTCATTGACTGTAGCATGATGTATTTAGGGGTTATGAGTTAGGAGTTATTGCTTTTCACTGCGCAAAGTTAACTCTTTATCTGCAAATAGTGCATAACAATGCCCTTAAAACCTATTCCATGGGTTTTAAGGGCATTTATCTGCTTCCTTATTCCGTTACTTCTATTCCTCCTTTGTTGAGCGTCTCTTGTCGCGGAATACCCTGGGAGGCATACCGGCGTTGGTCTTGAAGTAGCGTGCAAAGGTGGCCTGATCGGGGAATCCCATCTCCTGGCTTATCTGCTGTATGCTTTTGCTACCACTGTGAGCCAGCATCTGCTTGGCGCGCATTACCACATAGTCGGCTATCCAGCGGCTGGCACTGGTGCCTGTTTCCTGGCGTATGACTGTACTGAAGTATTTGGGTGACAGACAGAGCTTCTGGGCATAGTATTTCACTTCACGGCTTTCGCGATAGTTATCTGTCAAGCAGTCGTAGAATTGAGTGAACAGCGTGGAGTTGGAGATTTTTTCATCTGGGTTGTTGTTAAAACGAAACTCGTCAATAAACAAGAAGATTATCTCCAGCAGGTGCATCTGCAGTACACGTTTGTTTTTTGTTTGCAGCATGGCGGTGGACTGCATCAGCTTGCAAAGATGCATAATTGACTCATACTGGCTGTCGGTGAGGTGGAATGACGGTGTGCGGTGATAAAGCAGAATGTTGCGGTGGCTGGCATGTTGGCGCATCAGACTGAGAGTCTTGTCAGAGACCACCAGCAGTGTGGCGCGATAGTCCTCAGACACCTCCACGGGATTAAGCAGGTGCTTAGGTGCTACCACCGATATGTCGTGAGCCTTGAATTCCTTGGGCAGGTGGTCATATTGACATTTCACATGGCCGCTGTGGCAGATGCTAATAACCAAGGAGGGCGATGTGTACCCCTGTTCTTCCGTTGGCAGGGTGGTCACATTGTCAATTACCACTACACCTTCTTCTTTAATTAAATCTTGCATGGCAGCAATGGGATGCTGTCCATTGGCGAACTGTTTTTCCATTGTTTCGTCAATTTTGATATTGCAAATGTAGTGCTTTTTTCATTCATATATGCAAGAATTATTCATGTTTTTGTACGAAAACGTGTTAAAAAAAGACAATATGCCAAATAAAAAGTCTATTTAACTCTTAACAATATAATATAAACCCCTTAATTTTGCATTTCATAAAAGTGTTATGATACAGATGCTTACGTAAATCAAAAAACACCATGAAGAAAATCCTGCTAACCTTATTTTTGTTAATTAGTCTTGTGGGTAGTGCCCGTGCATACGACTATTCCTACCTCACGTTTGAGACAACTGACGGCAATTCGGTGGCTATCAATGTGGAGGGCCTCACGCTCAGCATCTCTAACTGCTGTCTGGTGGCCGTCGATACCGACGGCAGTGACTACACCTTTGCCTTCAGCAATCTGAGTAAGATGTATTTCTCCGACGATGCCACCGGTGTGCAACCGCTCAGTCCCGACTCTGAGGAGGCGGTTGAGGCCTACACTACCGACGGCAGGCTCATTGGCAAGTATGTTAATGCCGTTGCAGCTAAGACAGCCCTCAGTAAGGGTGTCTATGTGCTGAAAAGCAAAACATTGACCTTCAAAATATCCTTGCCATGAAAAAGATAACGAGAATACTCCTGTTCATCGCTTTGGCCGTAATGGCTGGTGCCCAGTGGTCAATGCTCGATGCCCAGACCCTCAACGTCCGTGTGGGCAGCGTGACCTATAAGTTTCCCGCCACGCAGACTGGCGATATGACCTACTCCGACGGCCAGACCCTTACTATTATAAATAAGGTGTTCACCATAACCGACATCAGCGCCATCTATATTGACGAGTCGGAGGTGGAGGACAACCTGGTCAGCGTTGCCTACTCCGACGGCTCCGTCTCTATTGATGTGGCCGGCAATGTGGCACAGTATGTTGATCCCTCAGTGGAGGGCGCCCATGTCAGTATGGCGCAGTCCGACGATGTCAGTGCCGACAATGTGGGCGAGATAATCTATGCCCTCAGCGGCGAGAGCAGCGACGGCGAGTTCTACCTCAGCGGTTCATACAAGAGCACTGTGGAGCTTCGCGGCCTCACCCTCACCAACAAGAGCGCCACTTTCAGCGGTGCAGCCGTCCATGTGCAGAATGGCAAGCGCATCGACATCTCCGTTAAGAGCGGCACTGTCAACACCCTCACCGACTGTGCCGACGGTTCGCAGAAAGCTGCCCTGTATGTCAAGGGCCATGCCGAGCTCAAGGGCAAGGGCACCCTCAATGTTAATGGCCTCTGTGCCCACGGAGTGAAGGCCGGTGACTACCTCACCCTGCGCAACTGTACCCTCAACGTGCGCTCCGCCGTTAAGGACGGTATCTCCTGCAATGAGTATTTCCTGCAAGAGAGCGGAGAGATAAGCATCACTTCCACCGGTGATGACGGCCTACAGGTGGACCTCGACGGCACTGAGTCCACCGGTCAGACCGCCGACCATGAGGAAGAGGACAGCGGCAACGTCTATCTGCTGGGTGGCACCCTCACCGTTTCAGCCACGGCCGATGCCGTCAAGGGCGTCAAGGCAGCTGGTGACATAGTCCTCAGCGGAGCAACCGTAACCGTTAGTCAGACGGGTGGCATCCTCGTGGAGTCTGATGATATCAGTTTTCCCACCTCTCTCAAGGCCGATGGCGATATCAGCGTAACCGGCGGCACTCTGACCATCACCAATACGGCCAGCGGCGGCAAGGGCCTCAGTGCTGATGGCAACATCACCATCGACGAGAGCTTTGCCACCACCCTTATAGACATCACAGCTAATGGCTCCGGCGGCACAGCCGAGACCTCAGGCAGCGGCGATGGCGATGACACCACCTCCAGTTACAGAGTGTATGTAAGCCTGCCAACCACTGGCGGCATGGGGCCTGGCGGCGGCATGGGCGGCAGCTCGGCATGGAAGACTATATATCTCTACAAGAGCGACGGCACCCTCGTGCAACAGCTCACCAGCACTGTCTCCAAGACATCTGGCTACAGCACCCTCACTTTCTACTACTACGACTTCAAGGCCTCCGACTCTGGCACCTACTATTTCAAGGCCGACAACTATACCAGCCGCGGCACTACCTACACCATACGTTCCGCCAATTTCGCAGGCCCCACCACCGGCACGGATTTCTATTACTCCATCTCCAACAGCTACACCACCTCAGGCACCACCCGCACCTACCAGCTTACCAATGTGACTAACACCTACGGCGGCACATCCACTGACACCAGCGAGGAGAACGGCACCGCCTACAATGCCATAGGTATCAAGGCCGACGGCAACCTTACCGTCAGTGCAGGCACCGTCAGCATCAAGAATAGCGGTGAGATGAGCAAGAGCATCAAGGCCAAGAATACCGTCACCATTGACGGCGGCACCCTCACGCTCACCCCCAGCGGCAGCATGAAGGTCATCAATAGCGATGCCTCCTACTCGTCAGGCATCAAGACCGCAGACTATGTCCAGAACGGCGGCACCCTCACCATCAGCGCCTCCGGCTCGGCAGGTCGCGGCATCACCGCCACCAATATCACCACCAACGGCGGCACTCTCAAGATTACTAATAGCGGTGCCGGCCAGACCGGCTCCTCCGACAGCTATACCGCCAAGGGCCTCAAGGCCGACGCCAAGATAGCCCTCAATGGCGGCACCATTACCATCAGCATGAGTGGCACCGGCGGCAAGGGCATCAAGACGGCAGGCACCTATACCCAGGGCCTCACCGATGGCACCGGGCCCACCCTCAGCGTGTCCACCACCGGCTCATCGCTCGGCAGCGGCAGCACGTCAGGCGGAGGATGGGGGCCCGGCGGTGGCATGCAGCAGAGCAGCGGTTCGTCAGCCAAGGCCATCAAGGTGCAGGGCACCGCCACACTCTATGGCGGAACCTCCGAGATATCCACCAAGACTGACGGCGCCGAAGGCCTCGAGTCAAAGACCGCAGTCTATATTGAGGGCGGACAGCACTACTTTGCCTGCTATGACGATTGCATCAACTCAAGCGGCAATATCTACTTCAACGGCGGTGCAACTGTATGCTACTCCAACGGCAATGATGCCATCGACTCCAATGCAGGTCGCAGCGGAGCTATCACCATCGGCAATGGAGCAGTGCTCACCTACACCAGCGCCGGCAGTCCCGAGGAAGGCTTCGATTGCGACAACAATTCATACATCCAGATCACCGGCACCGGCATAGCCATAAGCGCAGGCGGTGCACAGGGCGGTGGCGGAGGCTTTGGCGGCAGCAGTAGCAACACCATCAGCAATGCCAAGCAGGGCTACTACTTCTACTCGGCCAATAGCGGCCTAACCTTTGAGACGGGCAAGTACTACACCCTGGCCGACTCCAGCGGCAAGAACCTCGTCACTTTCTGCGTGGCAGCCAAGGTGTCATCCACGCTCTCACTGTTCACCGCCACCGGCATGGTCAAGGGCTCCACCTATACGCTCAAGTCATCTTCGACGGAGCCCGCCGATGCCGCCACAGCCTTCCACGGCCTCTATATCGGCTCATCGGCCACCGGCACCACCGCAGTGACCAGCTTCACAGCACAGTAGGAGAGGGGGATAGTCCCTCGGTGAAGGAAAGTTAAAGAATTGAATAATTGAAAAATGGAAGTCGCGCCTGGACATGGTAAAACATTTCAAATTTCAAATCTCAAATTTCAAATATATTTACTACCTTTGCCGAAAACAAATAAATAGCAACTATGACAAAGTTTGGCAGAACACTTATCCTCATCGTCCTGGCCGTAATGGTCAATGCTCAGTGGTCAAAGGTCGGCGCCCAGGGCTTCACTGCCCATGTGGGCACAGTGCCCGGAGCCTACAACTTCTGGTTTCACGCTCCGGCGCCGCCAGAGGTGGACGATGAGATAGACGCCGTTACGCCAAAAATATCCAATCAGCGCTATCCGCTGCTTATCTTCCTGCACGGTCGCAGCCTGTGCGGCAGAGACCTGGCCAAGGTTAAGCGCTATGGAGCCATCGATGCTGTGGCCCGTGGGCGCAGCATCGACTGCTTCATCATGGCGCCGCAGAATCCCGGTGAGTCGTGGAACCCCCATAAGATAATGAAAATTGTTGACTGGGCCTCCAAAAACTACAATGTCGATACTACCCGCATCTATGTCTATGGCATGAGCCTCGGCGGCTACGGCACTCTTGACCTCGCCGCCACCTATCCCGACCGCATAGCAGCCGCCATGGCCCTGTGCGGCGGAGCTACTGTCAAAGACCTCAGCGGCCTCAGCCGTCTGCCGCTATGGATAGTACACGGCACCGCCGACAGCCGTGTGCCCGTGTCTGCTAGCGACAAGGTGGTGGCAGCCATCAAGGCCACCGGCGACGACTCGCGTCTTATCTACACCCGCATGCCCGGCGTTGACCACGGCCGGCCAGCCCGCATCTTCTATATGGGCCAGACCTACGACTGGCTGTTCTCCCACTCACTTCTCGACCCGGGGCGCGAGGTCAATCGCGACTTCACCATCACCAACGAGATGCTCAACAGCGCCTATCAGGATCTGGGCCGCAACTTCCAGCCCGACTATGATGAGTAGCTGAGTAAACAGTCGAAACCCACGTTTCGGTTAAGCCGCAGGCAGAAAGCCTGCAGGCACCACCATAAGGCAAAGGCCGGTTCCAGCAGGGAGCCGGCCTTTCTGATGATAGCCTTGAGCAAACCCTATACCCCGGCCTCCGGCAGCCCCTTAACCGCTGGCAGCATCATAGCCTGCGGCAAGAGCTCCGTGAGGTCGAAGACAGAGCATTTAATCTTGATGAGAAGAGAAATAATTGCGAGGGGAAGAGAAATGATTGCGAGGGGAGATTAGATGATTGCTTTCTATGTTTATATGCAAGCATTTTTCATAATATTTTCTATAGTTATGTAATTATTTTTCATTTTGCGATGCAGAAGTCGCATTTGTCCCTGACGA
>CADAJV010000079.1 GCA_902788275.1 uncultured Bacteroidales bacterium
AACGAAAACGAAGACGAAAACAAAAAATAATGCTTTTTTCATAATACTACCTTATTTATATATTACTTTCTTCTTGTTGACGATGTAGATGTTGCCCTTCACGGGATTGGCAACCTTGCGGCCTTGCAGGTCGTAGTAGACATTGACCGGCCTACCCTCAGCCCCTCCCGAAAGGAGGGGGGCTATGGAAGTGATGACGGCGTGCACGTCCACATCGTGAGCTGGCATAATGGTGGGTTCATCCTCCCAGGCATAGTAGTATTTGTTGTCCTCGGCTGAGCCAAGGGGTGTGATGGTAGCACCGTAGCTCACTTTGAGTATCTTATATACGCTGCTGCTGATAAGGTAGGTCAGGTTGTAATAATTGACATTATAAGATGCCGTGATGGTCACGTCGTGGGCTGGCATGGTGGCGGGAATCTCGCTCCATCCGCTGAAGGTGTAGCCCTCCCTCTTGGGTTTGGCCAGCGGAGTGATGGTGGCACCGTAGTCCACGCTCTGGCTGCGATAGGTCTCTCCATCGATCATGTAGGTGAGAGTGTATTTGTTGAGGGTATAGACGGCTGTCACCGTCACATTGCTGTCGGGCATGACGGTGGGCATCCCGTCCCATCTGCTGAAGGTGTAGCCCTCTTTCTGCGGGGCTTCAGCTGGGGTAATGACGCTACCCGTCAGTACATCGGGCTTATAAAAGATTACTTTGCCGTCCACTACATAATAGATGGTGTGTGGATGGGGGCAGGCGGTGGTCGTCCGCCAATTGCCGTTATAGTTGTGGCATAGTAGCCATTTGCCGTTCTTTGCCGTATAACATTGCTCGGCAGTACACTCGTTCTGCTCGTTGGCATTGGTGTGGTCAACAAAATATACCATCCTTTCGGTAGAAGCATTATGTAGAGAACGGACAAATTCCCACGTGCCATTGCCCTTTATCCTGTTGCCGTAACAAGAGAGTGTGGTCAGATTTTCGACATCTGTCGGCATTTTGAGCGAGGTCAATTGGTTGTTCTCGCATTTCAGCTTGCTGAGTTTCTCTGCGCTGGAGGGTAGGGTTAAGGATGTCAGCAGATTGTTACTGCAATTCACTTCCGCCAGACTAAGACTGCAATTTGATAGGTCAAGCGAGGTCAACTTGCAATTGGAGCAGTCTATGGTAGAGAGCAGCGAATAATAAGTTAACGGCATTGTTGACTTTACAATAGCAGGTAATATCAAACTGCTTATATTGTTATTGGAGCACTTCAGTGTCTGCAACTGCAGGTTCTTCGAGAGGTCGAGGGATGTGAGGCTGTTGTTGGAGCAGTTGATACTCTGTACATGCGGCAGGTACTCTATTCCCTGTAGCGACGTGATGCCCTTGCCCGATATACTTAAGTCTGTTATCTGCTTAGTGTTGTCGAAGATACAGAGGGGAGTTGCACTGTTTTCACCCACAGCGCCAAGCGGGTAATTGGGTATAATGTAATATCCAAAATATCCATATCCACTGATTTTACTGAGAACATGGTTGCGGAAAGCATCATCAGGGAAGTGTGCCTTGTCAACTGGCACAGCCTTGCTTATCATGACATGGTTCTTAAATTCTTCTCCGCTTGACTTCCACACGAATGTTCCCTTTGTGGGGTTATGCTCTATTTCCTCATAATCGGTGTACATAGTGGTCAAAAGATATGTGCCCGATGCCAAAGCGAAGGCCTTGAGGTTCTTCACCGTCGATTGCCCCTTTTTCGCCATCAAATGCACGGCAGAGGCTTGCACCTGCAGCGCCCCGATATCTTTCAGAGCATAGTATTGGTTGTCATAGTCTATGCCGACATACAGCGAAGAATTTATTACCACAATCTTCTCGGTCGCATTTTTGCCTTCTATGGCGCTGCTGTTGCTGCCGCCGCTTATGATAACGGCTGCGCTGTCGAATACCAGCGTGGCACCATTGGTGAGATATATGGCATTCTCCTGATCTCCGAGAATCTGAAAAAGCCCGATACGCTCAATGTTCTTGCACTTGATGGTGGTGTTTTTCTCAAGACGCACAGCTGACGCGTCTTTGGCAGACAGATACGCACTTCCGTCTAAGACGATGGTGAGCCCGTCGCAGCCGGTGTTGTAAATGGCGCGGTTGTCAGAGCCGGTGCGCTCTATCTTGACGTTCTTCAGCGTCAGCGTCTTGGTGGAGAAGTTGTACTTGACGTAATAGTTCTCGCCTTCTTTGTTGGCCTTGATGTTGCTGCCCGTCACGTTGTCGCAGTTGGACGAGGTGACGCTCACTCCGCCCACCTTGATGCCGTAGTCTTCGGCGCAGACGTTAACGAACGAAAACAAAAAATAATGCTTTTTTCATTGCTTAATAAACAATCTTTTTCTTGTTTCTAATGTATATATTGCCCTTCACAGGATTGGTTACCTTGTGTCCTTGCAAGTCGTAATAGATGTCAGACTCTTGACTCTCGACTCTCGACTCTTGACCTTGAATACCGGTCACAACAGCATGTACATCCACATCATGGTTGGGCATAGTGGTGGGCTCGTCCTCCCAGGCGTAGAAGTAATCGTCATCCTCAGGGTCTTCCTCGTGGGTGATGGGGTCGCCGTACTTCATGCTTGTAATTTTATAGATAACGCCGTCTATGTAATATGTTAGGTTGTAGCTGATTGCTTCGTACCATGCGTGGTACTCCAGGTCATGGTCGGGCATTGTGGTCGCCACGTTTTTCCATCCGCTGAAGGTATAGCCCTCTCTGTCCGGCACCTCGGGCAGCTGTATCTCTGCGCCATAGCCAAGTATGCTGGTGCTAAAAATCTCGTTGTCAATATAGAAGGTCACGGTGTGCGGGTTGGCGGCAAAGGTTGCCGTGATGGTCACGTTGTGGGCTGGCATGGTGGCAGGAATCTCGCTCCATCCGCTGAAAGTGTAGCCCTCCTTGGTGGGCGCTTCGGGCGCGGTGATTGTAGCTCCGTAGTCGAGCGTCTCGCTGGTGTATTCTTCGCCGTCAACGATGTAGGTGATGGTGTATTGCTTGACGATGTACCATCCCGATATTGTAAAATCGCGGTAAGGCATGTATTTGGGAAGATAACTCCAGCCCGAAAAGCTATAGCCTTCCCTTGGGGCAGGATCATCTATCGGACTGATAGGATCGCCGAATGTTATGTCGTAGGTTTGGTAAACCTCGCCATCGACTACGTATGTGAGCTTATATTTGTTGATAGTAAATGTGCCTGTCACCACTACATTGTTGCTGGGCATGGTGGCGGGCACTCCCTCCCATCCGCTGAAGGTGTAGCCCCTCTTGGTGGGCGTTTCGGGCGCGGTGATCGTAGCTCCGTAGTCGAGAGTCTGGCTGGTGTATTCCTCGCCATCGACTACGTATGTGAGAGTATATTTATTGATAGTGAAAGTGCCTGTCACCACTACATCGTTGCCGGGCATAGTGGTGGGCACGTTCTTCCATCCGCTGAAGGTGTAGCCCTTCTTGGTGGGGGCTGCTATCGGAGTGATGCTGGCTCCCTCCTGCATACTGAGGACTTTATACTCCTCACCGTCAACCTTATAGGTCAGATTAAAGTAATGCGGACAGCCGGTGGTAGGGCTCCAAGTGCCGTTATATTTGTGGTACAGTATCCAGTTGCCGTTCTTTGCCGTTAAACATTGCTCGGGTCTACACTCGTTCTGCTCGTCGGGATTGCTGTGGTCAACAAAATATATCGCTGTTTGCCGAGGTGCATCATAAAGGTAATTGATGAAATCAGTCGTAGCACTGCCCTTTATCCTGTTGCCGTAGCAATTGAGAGTGGTCAGATTTTCGTCATCTGCCGGCATTTTGAGCGTGGTCAATCGGTTGTTCTCGCATGATAGCTTGGTGAGTTCATTTGCGCTGGAGGGTAGCTTTAAGGAGGTCAGCAGATTGTTACCGCAACTTACTTCCTTCAAAAGACTACATTTTGACAGGTCGAGCGAAGTAAGGCTGTTTTTGGAGCAGTCTATGGTAGAGAGCAGCGAATAAAAAGTTAACGGCATTGTTGACTTTACAATAGCAGGTAATTTTAAGCTGCTTATATTATTATTGGAACAGTTCAGAACCCGCAGTGCCAGGTTCTTCGACAGGTCGAGAGATGTGAGGCTGTTGTTCTGGCAGTAGATATCCTGTACATGCGGCAGATACTCTATTCCCTGCAGCGACGTGATGCCCTTGTCCCATACAGATATGGTTTTTATTGTCGTAGTGTTGTCGTAGATATAGAGAGGTTCTGCATTGCCATCCTCCACACCAAGCGGGTTTTGGGGTATAATATAATACGGGGCAATGGTATGAACATGGCCACGGAAAGCATCATCAGGAAAATGTGCTTTGTCAGCAGGCACAGCCTCGCTTATCTTTATCGTACCCTTACATTCCTCTCCGTTTGACTTCAACACAAACACACCCTTTGTGGAGTTATGCTCTATTTCCTCACCAAACTGTGGCAAAATATACGTGCTCGATGCCAGAGAGACGGCTTTGAGGTTCTTCACCACAGAATGACCATCGTAATCCGCCCTCATACACACGGCCGAGGCTTGCACATACAGCGACCCGATATCTCTCAGGGCATAATAATCATTGTTTGTGCCTACGCCGATATACAGCGTAGAATTCTCTACCACTATTCTCTCGGTAGCATTCTTGCCCTCTATGGCGCTGCTGTTGCTGCCGCCGCTAATTATCACGGCTGCACTGTCGAAAGTCAGCGTAATACCGTTGGTGAGGTAGATGGCATTCTCCTGATCTCCGAGAATTAAAAAGTCCTTAAACGAACCTACGTTTTTGCACTTGATGGTAGTCTTCGTCTCAAAGCGCAGGGGAGCCGCGTCTTTGGCATATAGATATGCTGCTCCGTCCAACACGACGGTGAGCCCTACGCAGCCAGTGTTGTAAATGGCGCGGTTGTCAGAGCCGGTACGCTCTATCTTGACATTCTTCAGCGTGAGCGTCGTGGTAGAGGGGTCGTACTTGGCGTAATAGCTTTCACCCTCTTTGTAACGCTTGATGTTGCTGCCCGTCACATTGTTGCAGTTGGACGAGGTGACGCTCACTCCGCCCACCTTGATGCCGTAGTCTTCGGCGCAGACGTTAACGAAAACGAAGACGAAAACGAAAAATAATATCTTTTTCATATCATTACATTTTTGCATTTTACCATGTAATATAACAATCATAGCGCAAAAATAATTGTTTCTCCACACATATCCGTATTTTTTTTAGCAAAAATTTGATTTCCAATGACGCATAGTTGCTGTCAGCCCGCTTTTTTCATGCCATAGCGTGCAAAATTAATATGTCCCCGCCGCAAGTGACAATTGCAGCGGGGACGCATTACGAAATTTGCGACTCTCTACAAATCCTGATCGAGGAACACGCCCTTTGTGGTAAGTGTCTTGACGTGCAGTTTGCCTCCGCGGCTGGAGAGGATGCTGACGGCACCCTCTTTGATGCTGGGCCCTCCGCCAATGAGCACGGGGAAAGAGGCTCCCTCCGTACCATGGGCATACCATTTCAGTTTGTGGTTGTGCGCCCCGATGGCAATATTGAAGGGCTGGTCCTTGACTATCGGCCCCCAGAGTTCGGTGCAGGGGCGGTATTTGTCGTCGTTGCCGAAGACGGGTATGTGGCTTATAAGCACGCGGTTGGCGGCTTTGCGGAAGTTTTTGCTTTTCAGTTCGGCCCTGAGGAAGTCGGCCTGGTCCTGGCGCAGCTGGGTGAAGTCGTTGAGTCCTGCATAGACGGGGGTGGTGTCGGGTTTGTCTTCACCTGCATCGAGAATCACAAATCGGGTGTCGCCCCATGTGAAGGCTCCGTAGGTCTTGTCATCGCGGTAGCCTATGAGGTCGTGCATGCCGGCAGAGTAGAAATTGCGAATCTCGTGGTTGCCGCGAATGAAGATGACAGGCTTCTCTGCCCCGTTGATAGGGTCGGCGCAGTTGTGTATCATCTTGACGGCATCGCTATAGTCGGTGGGCTCGGGCAGGCAGTCGCCGTTGAATACAACGAAATCATAATCCACGTCTTTGATGAGCGTCCGGAGAGTGTCATAGACGGCCTTGACCTGATGCAAGTCGTTGAAGACGAGGGCAGTGAAGTCGGAAGAATTGAAAAATTGAAAAGTTGAAGGATTGAATTTTGAATCATCCTTTGCGGCTTTGCGACTTTGCGACTTTGCGACTGGTGTCTTGAAGCTGTAGAACTGCGTCCTCAGCGTGTCGCCGAGCACCGTGGTGTAGGAGCTTTTCTTGGTCAGACCCACCACGCATACGCGGTAGTAGTAGCGCTGGCCGGGTTTGAGATTGGTGAGGCGTATGCTGTTGTCTAAGCGGTAGCACACCTCTTGTCCGTCGAGCATGGTGCGGGTGCGCTGGGTGTGGAGGGAGTCCTCGCCGTACTCCACCCAGGTGTGGCAGACGCTGTTGGTCTGAAACATCACCGTCATCTCTGTAGGCCGCGGGTCTTGCAGGTAGGGCTTGGTGGTCATCAGCCTGTCGGCCGGTGTCTTGAGCGTCAGGTCGGCCACTATGGGTCGGTGGTCGGAGCTCACTGAGTCCTCAATCACCCAAACGTTGCGGCGTGCAGCGTTGATATTTGATATTTGATAGTTGACAGTTGATAGTTGGGAGGGTTGGGGCTTGTACACGGCAATATAGTCAATGCACTCATTGGGTTTGTCGGCGGGATAGGTAGGCTTGTCGGTATTGCTGAGAATGATGAAATGCTCCTGCATGCGCTTGAGGAAGGGCGAGTCGGGATGGCTGTTCCAGTCGCCCATCAGTATGAACGGTTTCTGCCATAGGGCAGCCTCGCGCAGTATGGTGTCGCAGGCGGCGTCGTGTTCGTCTTCCAGTAGCGAGAGGTGGGTGCAGGCCACCACGCACTCCTTAAACTCGCACACCAGCAGTATGCGGTCTTCGTCGCGGCTGGGCATCGGTATGCGCTTGACGCTCAGCGGACGCTGCTTGCTCAGTAGTGCCACGCCGTAAGAACCTTTCCCCAGCGGAATGGCCGATGCATAGGTGGAGCGCATCAGGGTGCGGATGCCGAGTTCCTCGGCCTGATAGACATTTTGGCTTCGGGTGGCGCAACTGTCCATCTCCTGCAGGGCCACAAAGTCAGCGTTGTATTTCTCTATCACGCTGGCCGTGCGCTCCAGGTTGAGGTCATATTTCATGCCGGCGCAGTGGCGGACATTGTAGGTCATCACGCGGATGTTCTGACCAACAACCGTTAACCAATAACCGTTAACCGTTAAGGCCGTCAGCAATATGCAAAGGAATTTTCTCATTCGTTTTTTTTGTTGAATCTTCAACTCTTCAACTTTTTAATGTTTTAACTTTCCTAGTATCCTCTCTTGTTCTTGATGAACCGCATTGCGGCGTAGGCGTTGAAGTTGAGGCGGCTGTTGTACATGCGATAGTCCTTGGAGTTGCGGTTGTCGCGGATGGTGTACTCCAGGTTGGTGCCCACCACAAAGCGAGGACTGATATTCCACACGGTAGCCACTCTGGCCACACCGCCAAAGGTGAGCTTCATCTTGTGGTCGTAGAGGGGTTGGAGCTCGGGAATGCGCTCCATCTTCACCTTCTTCACGTTGCCCTCGTCGTCGTGCACCCAGTCGTGGGCATCATAGTCCATGCGGCTGTACACGTCAATCATCGGGCGTATCGAGCCGTGGAGCAGGAATTTGCCCTGGTTGGGAGTCCAGTTGTAGCCGTAGCCCGCACCGATGGCGATGCCAAAGGCACTGAACCTCTCGCGGCTGGCACGGATGGAGTCGTCGCTAACATTAAGAAGGTCATGGGCATGGAGACGCGTGAAGTTGACATCGCCCGTAACGAAGAAGCTGCCGGCACTGCGCTTCTGGATATACTGCGCATAGTTGGCGGCGCTCATCGAGAACTTGCGGTGGTTGAAGGCGTAATAGAAATTACCGTACCAGCGGATAATGTCGTCCAGCTCCCACATGTCATTCTCGCCTATCTTTGCTTCTTCTTCCTCGTCTATAATGTCATCCCTCTTATATACAGAGTGGTGGGCAATCTCATCTATGGTATAGTGCTTGTCAATAGCACCAGCCTCATACAATGCATCGAGAAACGTGTACATCAACGGCAGGTAGCGGTAGTCGCGGAATTTGGCATTGTTGAGGCTGTTGCGCTCAAATCCCATTTTGAAACCGAACTTATTGCCGTTGCTGCCGAGGGAGAAAGCCTTCCTGCTGCCCTTGCCGTTGAGGGTGAAAGCATAGCTGGCTGAGAAGCCGCAGTAGCTTACACGGAGATTGAGCGACGTCTGGCTGGTGCGGGAGAGAATCTCCTCCGTCTCATAGTTCTCCAGCCCCGGGTAGGTTTCATATATGTCGGGGTCAGTCCAGCTGAAAGGGATGTGGATGTTGTCGTGGTTCCAGAAGTTTTTGCTCTCCACGGCCACCATCAGTTTGTACTTGGGCGGGGCAATATAGTTCGTGTCAAGCTTAGAATATTTAAACTTGTCGATGCCGAGGTCCACCTTATCGAAGAACGACTGACCAAAACCAGTTAGTGCAGTGGTGATGAACAGCAGAAAAACAACTGATAGTCTTTTCATTTTAAATCTCAAATTATTGATAGATTATATAATTGTGTGCAAAGATAGTTAAAAATCTCTAAACAACAAGCCATCTTACCAAAACAATACCCGGTTCGCCAGTAAACCTCTGTGTTTCTTGTTAACAAAAACCGAAAAACTGAGGTGAAGGTGCCCGACTATCCTGCAAAAGTTAGTATATTTGCAGCAGAGAACAAAAGAATTTACAACCTGAAAATCAGAAACAAATATGAAAATAAAAATCTCTGTGTTACTCGCTTGTATCTCAGTGATTTCCCTCACAACGATGGCGCAGGATGAGTCAAAAGAGTCTGGCGGGGGACTCCTCCAGCGTATGGACAACGCGATAGAAAAATTGAAATCCCGCGGTATAGATACCAACTATATCCAGACTCCTAAGGAGCCGTGGCAGATAAGCGTCAAGGGCCGCGTGGCACAGACCGACCTCCAGATGCACTCAACCATAGATGGCGGAGCAGTGTATGCGCCGATTATGCAAGGTACCGGCATAGACATTGTCGGCCCCTTGCTGGTGCGTCCCCGCGTTACAACTCCCGTGTCGAGCTCCGTGGGTATGCAGGTAGGCTACAAGGGCCTGAGTGCCAGCTATATGTTCCCCATCGGTGGCAACAAGGGGCGTAGCCTTTCATTGCGAAGCATAGGCCGATTCCACAGCATTCATTTCAGGTGGCATCAGTTTGAGGACAAATCGCCTGAAGTGTCGGGCACCATCAACATGAAAGGCCTTTCCCCGGAGGCTGCAGGCTTGTTGGATTTCAAGCTGGGAGATATGGACGATGCAACAGGGGCACGGGAGTACAGATTCTTCGACAAATGGCACCTTACATCTCCCATCAAAATCAAGACGCTGGTGTTTGACGGATTCTACATTTTTAATTACAAGCATTTCTCTTACGGCGCTGCCTACAATCAGAAAACCATCCAGAAACGGTCGGCCGGTTCCTTTATTGCCGGTGCTATGGCCTACTATGCCGACCTTCGCTTCAACAACAGCAGCAATGGCGAGCTGATTACCTACATGGGTGGAATAGGGCGCATACGTCAGTGGCAAGGCAGCGTGGGCGGCGGATACGCTTACAACTTCGTGCCCGGCAAGGGGTGGCTTATCAGCGCCACGGTCATGCCCATGGTAACATTTATGAACCGCATGAAGATGGACCAGTACAGCTCCGACTTTGTGGAACTGGCAGCTCAGGATATGCGTGAACATACAATCGATGAATACTACAACAGCGAAGACATTGTGTGTACACTCAAGCATGAGGGCGCCGTTACCCGCAACAACCGCTTGACAATGAATTTCACTGCACGCATGTCAGTCACCTACAACTGGAGCCGCTACTTTGCCAACGTGAATGGACAGTTCAACAATTTCCAGTATCGCCACAAATCGACCAAGAACTCCATGCACGGCCACCTCAACGACTGGTATGTCAATGCATCGGTCGGCGTGAGGCTGTAGCCAGCTCATCGGGTCATCAGTAACAGGTGACCCATTTATTTTAGGCAACAATATAGCAGTTGGCACAGATTACAGTCTATGCGAAATAGTCATGCTCTCTCTGTGCCAACATCTGTGTCATTGCCTATATTGCATACATTCCTGCATTGTTTCGCTTAAAGGATTGAAAAACAGACGATTTAATATGTAGGGTATTTTTGTCCTGTGGAAATCAAAGGCGAAGCCTTCGCGAAGATTTCGTCGGTGGTCGCGCCGTCTTGAAAGAGGCTGGGCCTCTTTAGGCTCGGGCCGACATTAAGAAATCTGAGAGCCTTGGCGGCAAAGGCGAAGCCTTCGCGAAGATTTCGTCGGTGGTCGCGCCGTCTTGAAAGAGGCCGGGCCTCTTTAGGCGCGGGCCGACATTAAGAAATCTGA
>CADAJV010000080.1 GCA_902788275.1 uncultured Bacteroidales bacterium
CAAATAGGTATGACTGACTTGACTCTCCCTCTAAGATAGAGGGAGTACCCCGAAGGGGGGAGGGCGTATGATACTAACTTTCCCCGGACACCAATAAAATTTAATTGGTTCTTGACAGAGCGCGAAGCGCGATAAATTGTCCATTCGTGAAATTGTCTAATTGTCCAATTAAAATGTTTTTCTTATATATAAGGTAGGGAATAAAAAATTTTTATGTAATTTTGCCGCCGCTTTGAATGTTGAGACTCCACTCTCATGGCTCTTTGGTGTTGGCACCTACTTGCCGACGGCCGATGAGCGGTTCGCGACCCCCTGGGAGGGGGGGTGAAAAAATGAATATTGAATAGTAACAAAAACATAAGTATATGAAGAATCTCGTTATAGTTGAGTCGCCTGCCAAGGCTAAGACGCTGGGCCGTTTTCTGGGGCCCGATTTCAAGGTCATGTCAAGCCACGGCCACATTCGCGACCTTAAACCCCACTCTTTTAGTATTGACAAGAAGACCCTGCAGCCTGAATATACCGTACCCGACGACAAGCTGTCGCTGGTACGCAGCCTCAGAGATGCCGCCAAGAAGGCCGACAAGGTTTGGCTGGCCTCTGATGAGGACCGCGAGGGAGAGGCTATCTCATGGCACCTGACCGAGGTGCTGGGTCTTGACGTGGAGAAGACCAGCCGCATTGTCTTTCACGAGATTACCAAACCGGCCATTCTGGCTGCCATAGAGAATCCGCGCCACGTGGACAAGAACCTGGTGAACGCCCAGCAGGCCCGCCGCGTGCTGGACCGCATAGTTGGCTTTGAGCTCAGCCCTGTGCTCTGGCGCAAGATTAAGCCCGGCCTATCGGCTGGCAGGGTGCAGAGCGTGGCTGTTAGGCTGATTGTTGAGCGCGAGCGTGAGATAGAGTCTTTTAAGCAGAAGTCTATGTTTGTTGTCAGCGGCCAGTTTGTCGTTACCAACAGCAACGGCGAGAATCAGACTGTCAAGGCTGAGCTCAACAAGCGCTTTGCCTCGGCCGAGGAGGCGAAGGCTTTCCTTGAGAGCTGCATGAAGGCTGAGTTTTGCGTGGAGGACGTGGAGAAGAAGCCTGTCAAGCGCTCACCGGCACCGCCGTTTATGACTTCCACCCTACAGCAGGAAGCTGCCCGCAAGCTGGGATTCTCCGTCAGCCAGACTATGCGCATTGCTCAGGGCCTGTATGAGAACGGTATCATTACCTACATGCGTACCGACTCGCTCAACCTGAGCTCATACTGCCTGGCCAGTGCCAAGGATGTCATCACGCAGCAGATGGGGGCCAATTATAGCAAGACGCGCAATTTCCGCACCAACGCCAAGGGGGCTCAGGAAGCTCATGAGGCCATCAGGCCCACACACATGGACGTGAGCGAGATAGAGGGTACTCCCCAGGAGAAGCGCCTATACCACTTGATATACCTGCGCACGCTGGCAAGCCAGATGGCCGATGCCACTTTTGAGAAGACCACGGCTACTATCAGCATCAGCGGCCGCGAGGAGAAATTTGTTGCCACCGGCGAGGTGATGACCTTCGACGGCTTTATCCGCGTCTATCGCGAGTCAACCGATGAGGAGAACGAGGAGCCCATAGCTCTGCTGCCCGCTATTAGCAAAGGCGATATCTTGCGCAAGAAGAAGCTGCGCGCCACCGAGCGCCTCACCCAGCGCCCCCAGCGCTACAGCGAGGCTTCGCTGGTACACAAAATGGAGGAGCTGGGCATTGGCCGCCCCTCTACCTACGCACCTACCATCAGCACTATCCAGCAGCGCGGCTACGTGGAAAAGGGCAACAAGGAGGGAGTAAAGCACAACTTCACCATTCTGGAGCTGCAGCAGAGCGGCGTCAAGGAGAGCAACAAGGAGGGTGTGGTGGATGCCGAGAAGGGCAAGCTGCTGCCTACGGATACGGGCAAGATAGTCAACGACTTCCTGGCGCAGGGATTCCCCACCATTATGGACTTTGACTTCACGGCCCACGTGGAGAAAGACTTTGACGCCATTGCCGAAGGCAAGAAGGACTGGAATAAGATGGTGCGCAAATTCTACGACGACTTCACGCCCCAGGTGGAGAAAGCGACTGAGAAGCAGAGCCAGCTCAAAATTGGCGAGCGCCAGCTCGGCATCGACCCCAAGACGGGCAAGATGCTCAGCGTTAAGATAGGCCGCTACGGCCCTATGGCACAGCTGGGTCTCGCCACTGACGAAGAGAAGCCCCGGTTTGCTCAACTCCGCGAAGGCATGAGCCTTGACACTATCACCTTTGACCAGGCCATCAACCTCTTTAAGTTGCCGCGAGTGCTGGGCAAGGTGGACGATCGCGAGGTGACTGCCAACGTCAGCCACTATGGCCCCTATATCAACTATAACCATCAGAACGTGTCGATACCCGCAGGCATAGACGTTATGGAGATAACCCTTGAGCAGGCCATGGAGCTCATCGACAAAAAAGCGGAGAGCGAAAAGCAGCGCATGGTGCGCAGCCTGTCTGGCGGAATAGATATTCTCAACGGACGCTACGGCCCCTACCTGACTTTTAGCGGCAAGAACTACCGCCTGCCCAAGGCTCTGGCCGCCGATTTGGATGCCCTGACCGAGGAGCAGTGTCGCGAGGTGATTGACAAGGCCGACCAGCGTGCTGCCTCAGGCCGCGGACGCCGCAAGGGAAAGAACTGATAACCACTACCCCCCACCACCGATATGCAGAACATCATTCTTCTTGGATACATGGGCGCAGGCAAGACCTCGGTAGGCAAGGCTATGGCCCGCAAGCTGGGCCTGAACTTCTACGACCTTGACTATTTCATTGAGGAGCGCTTCCGCCGCAAGGTGGCTGACATCTTTGCCGAGCACGGTGAAGAGGGATTCCGCAAGATTGAGTACAACATGCTGCACGAGGTAGCCGAGTTTGAGGACATAGTGCTCTCGCTGGGGGGGGGCACTCCCTGTTTCTTCGACAACATTGACTATGTTAACCAGAAGGGCATCACTGTCTTTATGAACGCCTCGCCCGAGATAATAGTCAAGCACCTGAAAATCAGCCACAACGTGCGGCCCCTGCTGCAGCAGAAGCAGGGTCAGGAGCTGCTGGACCACATAGCCCGACACATGGAGGAACGCATGCCCTACTACCGCAAGGCCCAATATGAGGTCAACGTGGATACTCTTGACACTTTCCAGAAAATAGACCAGCTGGTGGATTACATTCTGGAGGTGACAGGGTTTGCTGACGGAAGGAAAGACTGATAAGTGAAAGTACCCTCACATTAAAACATTCACAATAAGAGAAACATGGCAAAATGGCGAATTGAAGACTCCGAGGAACTTTACAACATCGGAGGCTGGGGAGTAAACTTCTTTGGCGTAAACAAGAAGGGCAACGTTTATGTCACCCCCTGCAAAAACGATGTGCAGATAGACCTGAAGGAACTCGTTGACGACCTTGTGGCCCATCGCACCAAGCCCCCCATGCTACTGCGCTTTCCCGACATTCTGGACAGCCGCATACAGAAGACTGCCAGCTGCTTTGAGAAGGCGGCCCGCGAGTATAAATTCCAGGGCGAGAGCTTCATCATCTTCCCCATCAAGGTCAACCAGATGCGCCCCGTGGTAGAGGAAATCATCAGCCACGGCAAACGATATAATCTCGGTCTGGAGGCCGGCTCGAAGCCCGAACTGCATGCCGTGCTGGCCGCCAACATGGACAGCGACAGCCTTATCATCTGCAACGGCCACAAGGACCGCTCCTTTATCGAGCTCGCCCTGCTGGCACAGAAGATGGGCAAACGCATCTTCCTGGTGGCTGAGAAATATGAGGAGCTGGAGACTATTGTGGCTGCTGCTGCCACCCTCAACCTCAGACCCCAGATAGGCATACGCGTAAAGCTCGCCTCCTCGGGGGCCGGCAAGTGGGAAGAGAGTGGCGGCGATGCCAGTAAATTTGGCCTCGACTCCAGCGACCTGCTGCGCGCTCTGGAATTTCTGCGCGATCACCAGATGGAGGATTGCCTGAAGCTAATGCACTTCCACATTGGCAGCCAGATAACCAAGATACGCCGCATACAGTTTGCCCTTACCGAGGCAGCCCAATTTTACGTGCAGCTCCACAAGATGGGGTTCAACATTGAGTTTATTGACTGCGGCGGCGGCCTCGGCGTGGACTACGACGGCACCCGCTCGTCTAACAGCGAGAGTTCTGTCAACTACTCTATCCAGGAGTATATCAACGACTGCGTCTATACCTTTGTGGAGGCCAGCGACCGCAACCAGATACCCCACCCCAACATAATATCCGAGGGCGGACGCTCGCTCTCGGCCCACCACTCTGTGCTCATCCTCGAGGCCTTTGAGTCCACCCACCAACCTTCGATGAACGAGGAGTGGGAAGCGTCTCCCGACGACCACAAGTTGGTGCGCGACCTCAGCGAGATATGGGACAAAGTATCTGCACGCTCCATGCTTGAAGACTGGCATGATGCCGAGCAGATTCGCGAGGAGGGCCTCGACCTCTTCCGCCACGGACTCATCGACCTCAAGACCCGCGCCCAGATAGAGAGCGTTTATTGGAGCATCACCCGCGAGGTCAACGCCATAGCCCACACGCAGAAGCACATGCCCGACGAACTGCGCAAGCTCGACAAGATTCTGGCCGACAAATACTACTGCAATTTCTCCCTCTTCCAGTCTATGCCCGACTCATGGGCCATCGACCAGTTCTTCCCCATCATGCCCATCCACAGGCTCAATGAGAAGCCCGACCACAACGCCACCCTGCAGGACATCACCTGCGACAGCGATGGCAAGATTGAGACCTTTGTGCAATATGGCCGCCAGACCAGCTATCTGCCCCTACACGGCCTCAAGGCCGGCGAGCCCTACTATATAGGCGTTTTCCTGGTGGGGGCCTATCAGGAAATACTCGGCAATATGCACAACCTCTTTGGCGATACCAACGCCGTGCACGTCAGTGTAGGCGAAGACGGCACCTACACTGTTGACCAGATTATTGATGGCGAGACGGTGGCCGACGTGCTTGACTATGTGCAGTACGACCCCAAGCAGCTTGTGCGCCGACTTGAGACATGGGTGGACAAGGCCATTGCCGAAGAGCGCATCACCCCGCGCGAGGGACAAGACTTCATTGCCAACTTCCAGCGCGGCCTCTATGGTTACACCTACCTGGAATAACCCACCCTATGCAGAAACTGACAATAGTAAAAGTAGGCGGAGCTATCGTTGAGGAGCCCCAGTCACTGACCAAACTTCTCAACCGTTTTACCCAGATTAGCGGCAACCGCATCCTTGTACACGGCGGCGGGCGCACAGCCACCCAGACAGCTGCCGCCATGGGCATTGAGACCCACATGGTTAACGGGCGCCGCGTAACCAATGCCGACATGCTGCGCGTTGTTACCATGGTCTATGGTGGCCTTGTCAACAAGAATATCGTGGCACAACTCTGCACCCTGGGCATCAAGGCCCTGGGCCTCACCGGTGCCGATCTCGGAGTAATACGCAGCCACCGCCGCCCACCCATGCCCGACGGTACCGACTATGGTTTGGTAGGCGATGTTGACAGCGTGGATGCCGATGCCCTCAGCACACTAATACAGGCTCACACCGTGCCTGTCGTGGCGCCCATTACCCTTGGCCCCGACGGCCAGCTGCTCAACACCAATGCCGACACCATAGCAGCCTCGGTGGCCAAAGCCATGGCTGAGCTGTATGACGTGACCCTAGTATATTGTTTTGAGAAGAAAGGCGTGCTGCGCTGCCCCGATAACGACGAGAGCGTCATACCACATATCGACAGCCGCAGCTATGAGCAGCTCAAGGCCGATGGCATAGTCAGCGGCGGCATGCTGCCCAAACTCGACAACAGCTTCTCCGCCCTCCGCGCCGGTGTTACACGCGTCATCATTACCAGTGCCGACCAGATAGCAGACTTTACCCAGTCCACCGTGATAACCCAATAACCGTTAACACCGCAGTGCCGCGCTGTACGTATGCGCTGACGCACCTCTGAAAATATAGATTAATATCCATAAAACAAATAGTATGAAAAAAATCCTTTCCCTCGTCATCGTGCTGGCAGCAGCCCTTTCGTCGTCAGCCGAACAGCCCAAGAAAGTTAAGCCCGTCAAGAACATCATCCTCATGATTACCGACGGCACATCCATCAGCACCGTCAGCGCAGCACGCTGGCTACAGGTTTATCGCGACCCGGCCAACACCCGCCTCAACATAGACCCCTGGCTCTGCGCCTATGTTCGCACCTGCAACAGCGATGCACCCATCGGCGACTCTGCCCCCACCACCTCATGCTACGTGACCGGCCATCTCAGCCGCTCGGCCTACGTGAGCACATTCCCTCCCTACAAGGGACAAGACAACATCGAGCCCGTTGACTCCACCCGAGCCTACGCCCCGATGGCCAGCATACTGGAAGCCGGCCGCCAGCTGCAGGGCAAAGCCCTCGGCATGGTCTTCACCTGCCAGTTCTGCCACGCCACCCCCGCCGACTGCTCGGCCCACTACTATAACCGCAACGCATCGCAGCTGCTAGCCGACCAGGCCGTACACAACGGCTTCGACGTGATCATTGGCGGCGGCAACCGCTACCTCACCGCCGACGGCGAAACCTATCTCCGCCAAAACGGCACCAGCGTCTATCGCAACGACCTCCAGGCCATGCGTGCTGACAAGGGCAACAAGATGTGGGCCCTCTTTGGCGACGTCGAGATGGACTACGACCTCGACCGCAACCCCCAGGAGCAGCCCTCGCTGGCCGAAATGACCGAGACAGCCCTCAGCAAGCTCAGCCAAGACAAAGACGGCTTCTTCCTCTTGGTTGAAGGCTCCAAGGTTGACTGGGCCGCCCACGACAACGACCCCGCCGCCCTGCCCAACGAGTTCCTCGCCTTCGACAAAGCCTGTGGCGTGGCCCTCGACTTTGCCCGCCGCCACGGCAATACAGCCGTCATCATCGTACCGGACCACGGCAACAGCGGATTCAGCATCGGCCGACGTGACCTCAACGACTACAGCCGCCAGCCACTGCGCAAGCTCTTCGGACAGGTCAACCAATACAAGCGCAGCGCCGACGGTATGGAGCGCCTCATCAATGCACAACCCTTCGACAGTCTGCGCTCACTCTGGCAGACCTACCAGGGCATCGACCTCAGTGCTGAGGAATATAGCCAAATAATCAACTGCAAGGGATATAAGCCCAGCCCCATCCCCGAGGACATGCGCCAGCCTGACAAGTCATCGTCGCTCTACAGTCCCTACCTATCAGTCATCATCACCAAGATACTCACCAAGCATACCCCCTTTGGCTGGACCACTGGCGGCCACACTGGCGAGGACGTCTTCCTGGCCGTCTATAACCCCAATAACCAGCGCCCCCTCGGATTTACCACCAACACCGAGCTCGCCCACTATATGCAGTCTCTATGGAGCATGGATCAAACCAAGATGGACAACTTCACTGACCAGATTTTTGCGCGTCACAAGGATGTCTTCGCCAGCTATCAGTGCACCATACAGAAATCTGAGGAGAAAGACGTATGGCCCATACTCACCGTAAGCAATCCCGCCAACGGCAAAAGCCTCACCGCACGTGCCTTCAGCAATATAATCGAGACTGGCGGCAAGCAGGTGCAGCTGCCTTCAGTCATTACCTATGTTGACCGAAACGATATGTTCTATCTCCCCAAGACCCTTGACAAATACCTCAAGTAATCTCCTGTCAACTCTTTGAATATCAGCCGCCAGCCCCCTTATCGGCTGCTGACGGGAACTGATTGCGAGAAACCGAATTTTTATCGCGCCGAGCCAGAATCTAATCGCGCCGAGCCAGAATCTAATCGCGTCGAGCCAGACTTCTCGACGCGATTATTTTTGGCAACAATATAGCAGTTGGCACAGATTACAGTCTCTGCGAAATAGTCATGCTCTCTCTGTGCCAACATCTGTGTCATTGCCTATAATAAAATATTTTTTGCATACATTCCTGCATTGTTTCGGTTAAAAAGGTTGAAAAACAGACGATTAAATATGCAGGATAATTTTGTCCTGTGGAAATCAAAGGCGAAGCCTTCGCGAAGATTTCGTCGGTGGTCGCGCCGTCTTGAAAGAGGCTGGGCCTCTTTAGGCGCGGGCCG
>CADAJV010000081.1 GCA_902788275.1 uncultured Bacteroidales bacterium
ATGATAACAACGTATGCTTTTTTAATTACAAGAAAGTAAGCTCTAATATACTATAACATTCGGAAGGTCACATGTATAAAGGCTTCTATGAGGTTTATAGATTTTTCCCCGGACACCAATAATACATATTGGTCTTTCTTTTAACTTTCCCCCACAAAAAGGGAGCTAGCGAGGGGGACTTTAATCTTAATCTTTGACATTCACACGTTTAATGGTTAATTTAGTTGGAGGAGTTGCATGAAAAAGATTACTGCTGCTATGCGCGGTTCTACGCCGGCGGCTTTGCCGATTTGGGCATTGTGGTGGTTGCGTACGGTGCCGTCGCGTTCTATCTTGCCGATTTGGGCGTTGTATCGGTCGCGCACGGTGCCGTCGCTTTCCACGCGGCCTATCTGTGCATTGTAACGGTCGCGCACGACGCCGTTGGTCTCTATCTTGCCGATTTGGGCGTTGTATCGGTCGCGCACAATACCGTTGCTTTCCACGCGGCCTATCTGGGCGTTGTATCGGTCGCGCACGGTGCCGTCGCTCTCTACGCGGCCTATCTGGGCGTTGTAACGGTCGCGCAATGTCTGGGCATGCGTCTCACTGACCATTGACGATTGACAGTTGACGATTATAGCCAGCAGGATGATTTTGAATAGTCTTTTCATAATTTTGAAATCAAAAGAGAGTGAGTTCTTCCAGATTGTATTGTCTTGATGGCTTCTCGCGATCGAGAGCCACTATGGTGGTGGGACCATTGCCGAGGGCTTGCATAGCTGAGTCGAGGGCCAGCTCGGGCTTGTTGTTCTTCTCGCTGAGGTGGCATAGCCAGATGGTCTTGAGATGTTGACAATGGCGGGCTATTACCTCGGCGGCCTGCGTATTGGAGAGGTGGCCGTTGTCTCCGCGTATGCGGTCTTGAAGAATAAGGGGGTAGGGGCCTCGGGCGAGCATGAGAGGGTCATAGTTGGACTCGAGCACCAGGTGGGTGGCTTGGCTCACGTGGCTTTCTATCTCGTCAGTCCAGTGACCGCAGTCGGTGACGATGCACAGACGCACGGAATCGTGGGTGATGAGAAAACCAGAATTGTCCCTGGAGTCGTGGGGCACGCTGAAAGGCGTAATGTTCATGTCGAGCAGTCGGAAGGTGTTGCCCCAGTAGAATGTGGTTATGTCTTCCAGTCGTGGCTTCTTGGTTATATGGCGATTAATGAATATGCCTTTCTTGGTTTCTTCTGTCATATACACAGGTATATTCTCTTTTTGGTTAAGGCCTGCAAGGGCACGCACATGGTCAATATGGTGATGGGTAACAAGCACGGCAGCCACCTTGCCGAGTGTCATGCCGTATTGCTGCGTCAGTTTCCGCAGGCGACGTTCTGCTATGCCTGCGTCTATCATGATGGCTCCTTCGTTGGTTTGGATGTAGTAGCTGTTGCCGCTACTGCCGCTTCCTATTGATTGAAAAGTAAACACGTTTTTGGAATATTTCGCTATTTTACGATTTGATAATCGGTGTCCGCTTTAGGGCTCGGCTAACTCCTAACTCCTCACTCCTCACTCCTAACTCCTAACTCCTCACTCTTAACTCCTAACTCCTAACTCATCACTCTTAATCATTTCCAGCAGTTGTGCTGGTGTCTCTGCGATGGCAGTTGCTCCATGCTGTATCAGGAAATCCTTGTCACGGAACCCCCATGTTATGCTAATGCAGGGCAGGGTGGCATTGTGGGCTGTCTGTATGTCAACGTCGCTGTCGCCGACATAGATAGTGTTTGTATCTGTAGCTTCCATCAAATTCATGGCTTGTAGCAGCATGTCGGGGGCGGGTTTGCACTTAAGCTGAGCAGTTTCGCCTACTGCGATACTTATGTTTGGGGCGAAGAAGTGCTCATTCAGTTCGCTTACGACGGTCTGAAGTTTGTTGGACACAATGGCCAGCCCGATTTCTCTGCGCTTGAGTTCTGAGAGCATCTCAATCACGCCAGGATAGGGCTGTGTGTTGTCAAGGCAGTGCTCAGTATAATGCTGGCGGAAGATGTCGAGGCATTGAGAGGTGGCATCATGACTGGTGCCTTGCGGCACGGCTCTTTCTATGAGCTTGCCAACGCCGTTGCCGACCATCAGGCGTACCTCCTCAGTAGTGCGCGGTGGATATCCGCAGGCATGAAGGGCATAGTTGGTGCTTGCGGCGAGGTCATCAAGTGTGTTGAGTAAGGTGCCGTCAAGGTCGAAGATTATATTCCTGTATTGCGTATTTTTCATTTTCCTTTATGTAATTATCCTCAGCTGTTACTCATCCTGCCCCTTCATACTCATAGCAGATAGTTGTAATTGAGTGTTGAAAGATGCCCTTACACTGAATGTTTTGCTTATGGGGGCTCCGTCACTGTCGGTTGCCGTACGGCTTACTGTGCAAGTGGCGCTGTAGGTGGGGCCATCGTCAGAGGGGCGTTTCTCGATGCTGACGGGCGAGGTGATAGAATAACTCGTTACGCTATTGCCTGCATGACCATCAATGAAATCACAACTCTTGCTGAATACCGTTGAGGTGGTGATGTTACTTAGTGCCTCCTTGTTGTTGTCTGTCAGGGCAGCGAAGTATGCATTGATGATGCGTCCTATGGTGCTGCGTTCTTCGTCGGTGGGACGGGAGTCTATGATAAACTGCTTCTGCTCGCGCGCCATCTCGGCAAATTTGCCGTCGGGGTGCATGTCCAGGTATTTCTGTAGTGCTCCCTCGGTGTCGCTACGTTTGGCATAGGTCCAATCCAGCGAGTCAATCTTGTCGTAGGCACGCTGGTCGAAAGGACTGTTGGGGAACTTACTGCGGAACATGGCGAAGTCATCTACATTGGTGGAGGTGACAATCTTGGCCCACTCCTGCTCATAGCGTTGATAGAGGGCAATATTGTCCTGTATATCTTTCTTGTGCTCAGTTTCGGGGTGCTTGAGCAGAAAGGTTTCGGCATCGGCAATAGAGAAGTCCTCCATCAGCATATCGTATTCCATCTCTTCCTCTTTAGCTTGCTGGTAGTTGTGGTAGAGCAGCCATCCTATGCCGCCTATCAGTATTATACCGACTAGGCTACATAGCAATATCAAGCGTATTTTTTTATTGGAAATTTTCCTCTCTTTTTTGTGAGCTGTGGTTTTATGTTCTTGGTGAGAGGCAGTGGCAGGTTGTTGCAATTCTTTGTTTTCGGCGCCACAATGGGGGCAGGAGCGTGCTCTGGAAGAGATTTCACGTCCGCATTCGGGACAGATGATAAGTGCCATATTATTAACTTTTTTGTGATTAGCTGTTTATCTGTTGGTTGTAGTCATAAGTCGATAGTTTTTCTAACTCAGTGTTTTGTTTTCTTAGATTTATTTCGTGGTCAATGATGGGAGGGAAGTCTTCCTCATAATGCGACACCATTATCAAGGTGCGCTGAGCTTGTCGGAAATATTCACATATTATCTGTTTTGCGCGACTGCGATAGCAGGAGTCTAGACCATGGAAGGGTTCGTCGAGTATTAGCAGTGGCGGATTCTTGACAAAGGCTCTGCACAGCAACACCCATCGCTGTTCGCCGCCAGAGAGACACAGGTAATTTCTGTCGGACCACTGGCTGATGTTGAATGTTTCCATCCATTGGGCTATCGTAGCATAGTCGCAGGCCTTGGGTCTGCGGAAGAGGCCGGTGGTGTCGTATAGTCCGCTGGCAATTATGTCTCTAACCGGCAGGTTGCGGCGATAGGCGCGGTACATCTCGGGTGATACAAAGCCTATGTTTTTCTTGATGTCCCAGATGCTTTCGCCTGTGCCACGGCCTCGACCAAAGAGGGTGATGTCACAGGCGTAGCCTTGCGGATTGTCGGCGCAGATAAGGCTAAGCAGGGTGCTCTTTCCGCTACCGTTTGGACCCTTGAGCGCCCAGTGTTCACCTTCGTGTATGGTTAGGTTGAAGTTGTTGAGAATAGTGCGTTCTCCGTAGCGAATGTTGATATTGTGGGCTTCCAGCACTTTGTGGCTCGTGGATGTTGGTTTGCAGTTGTTGGCTGTCGGTTCAAGACTTGAGAAACTTTCCTGCCAGTGGCAGGTAGTTAGCACTATGGCTATATCGTGTCTTTCGGCCAGTCGTTTCAGTAGGGTGCTTACGGCGTGGCGACCTTGTCTGTCAAGTCCGATGAAAGGATTATCTATTATGACAACATTCGGATTTTTGGCCAATATTTTGGCCAGTTGGAGTCGGCGAAACTCGCCTGAGCTGAGGCTTACAATGGTTCGTTCCATCATGCTGTCGAAGTCCATGAGCGCATATTCCTGATAGCCCTTGAGTACATCTCTGACTCGCGGCTCAAAGTTCTCGTCCATGGCACCTCGGTTCCAGCGCATCTGATAGGCACTGCCGCCAACATCTACACCTGTGGAGTATTGGTCTATGAAACTGGCGTAGCTGATGGATAGTTTGTCAGAGGTCTCACGCTGTCCTTGTCTGAGTCGGCGTTTGCCGCGCAGCATATCGATAAGGGTACTCTTGCCGCTGCCGTTGGGGCCGCAGATAATCAGCGTTTCGCCCTGATGGAGTTCAATGTTGACGGCTTCGCCAAACTGGAATTCTCCATCAGGTACGGCATCGGTTAGCCGTATCAGCACCTCGTTGTTCATGGGTCAGAGTGTTGGGGCTTAGTTTTTTTCTTGCCAGGATGATGTGTTACCCTTGCAGGGTTGCTCTTTACGAAGGCGCTCCATGTTGAGTATTCCCGTGCCGAGACTATAGTGGTACGCTGGGTGTGGTGGCAATAGGCCATGGCCAAAGCATCGGTGGCGTCCAGGAATGGTCCCATGCTTTTTTGGTCTATTTTGAAGATCTTGGCCAACATGCCAGCCACTTGCTCCTTGCTGGCGGAGCCATTGCCGGTGATAGCCAGTTTTACTTTGGTGGGCGGATACTCATGTACTGCCAGGTCGCGCTCTATGGCGGCGGCTATAGCCACGCCTTGTGCCCTGCCCAATTTTATGGCACTCTGTATATTTTTGCCAAAGAATGGGCTCTCTATGGCTAGTTCGTCAGGATGGAAGGTGTCAATGAGCCTCAGCATATTTTGGTGGATGCGGCCCAACTTGAGATAGATGTCGGCACACTTGCGCAGATCAATGACGCCCATGGCCTCTATGCTCAGATTTCTGCCACTGGAGCGAATGATGCTGTAGCCCAGTACATTGGTGCCTGGGTCGATGCCCATAATGACGAGGTCTGACTGCTTGTTGTCCATCATGCCGCAAAGATACGATTTTTTATTTACTCCGTCTGCACACTAAATAAAGAATTTCTCCGTTTTCTTAAATAGTGAGTTCCTCTTATCGTCATATATTGAAATATACTGGCATCTTCGGCGGCATTCAGGCCGTCACGATGCTGGCTTCTATATTGCGCAATAAGGCCGCGGCTCTGCTGATCGATCGCTACGGCCAGGGTCTGACTGACCTGTTCAGTAACACAGCTAATCTCATCAGCACCGCTACTACGCTGGTGATGCCAGTGAGTGTTGTGAGGCGTTTGTCGCACCTCTATGAGCAGAATGGAGACGGCTCCGCAGAGATAACGGAGGAAATAAGAGTGGTCCGCTCGTGGAGTGTGTTGACGGGATTGGTGGCTATGTTGCTGGTGGCCGCCACTGCTCCGTTACTGAGCGAGATGACTATGGGCAGTATAAGTTTCACCCGTAGCTACCTTTTCCTGTCGCCGTTGTTGGTGCTTATCAGTGTTAACGGCACTGAGGTGGCTATCCTTAAGGCTACTCGTCGACTCAAGCAACTGGCTGTAGCATCGGTGGTGAGTGCGCTGGTAACCCTGGTGATTTGCGTTGTTAGCTATTGGCTATGGAGCCTGCGCGGTATTGTAATCTCGCTTGACATAAGCCTGTTGGCTACCACGTTGCTCAATATGCGCTATACCCTCAAGGCATATCCCTATCATGCTGTGCCGTTCAGATGGAGTGTGTTGCGCAAGGGTGGGGAATTGATTAAGCTAAGCATCTCCTTTATGCTGGCATCGGTGGCTGCTGCGCTGGCAGAGATGCTTATACGCACATTTATCTCCAATAACGGCTCCATTGAGGACGTGGGGTTATATGGTGCAGGCTTTGTGCTGACTGTGACTTATACTAAGTTCATTTTCTCGGCCATGGATGCCGATTTCTATCCGCGCCTTTCGGGTATAGTGGATGATATCGGGCAGATGAACACAACAATAAATAGTCAGGTGGTGGTATGCGTGCTGCTTATTGTGCCGTGCTTGATGCTATTTACACTTTTTCTGCCGCAGATAATACTGTTGCTCTATCGGCCGGAGTATCTGGAAATAGTGCCTATGGTGCTGTGTGCCACGCTGTATATGTTCTCCAAGGCAGTTATTACGCCAGTGGCCTATACGGCGCTTGCTAAGGGCGACTCACGTATGTTTTTTGTGATAGAAGTTATCGTAGCTGTGTTGCTGGGAGTGTGTGTCACAGGGGGCTACAACTTGGCAGGCCTTACTGGCAGTGGAGTTGGGTTGGCGCTAAGCAATGTAGTGGAACTGATTATAATTATGATAGTTTATAGTCGCGCCTATGGGGTGAGGCTCTATCGGTCAACCGTGGGAGTGATACTGCTGCAGCTGATGCTACTCATTGTGGCCCTGCTATATATCACCTTTGGTGGCATAGAGCGTTATCCCGTGGTAATATCATTGGTGCTTATTTCTGCCTTCTTGGCATGGAAAAAACTAAGGTAGCCCTGTTGAGCTACCTTAAAGCACTTCAATTTTTACAGTTTACTGTTTGCGGTTTACCGGACTTGGCTTCTATAACCAATAACCTATAACCTATAACCTTTCATTCAACTTTTCCATTCTTCAATTATTAAAGCACTTCAATTTTTCAACTTTTCCATTCTTCAATTATTCTAAAAGCACTTCAATTTTTCAACTTTTCCATTCTTCAATTATTAAAGCACTTCAATTTTTCAACTTTTCCATTCTTCAGTTATTAAAGCACTTCAATTTTTCAACTTTTCCATTCTTCAATTATTCTAACGGCCTTGAAAGGCGATCTAGGAGCCTTGAAACGCAAACTAAAAGCCTTGAAAATGACGGCTCCAGGCTCTTAGATTTTTTTTCCACGGAGTTAGTTTATTTTTCCACGGGGTTAAAACTTTTTTCAAGGGGATTAGATTAAACTTAGGCAATGATCACGCAAGAGACTCGGAATAAAAGTCTTATGTCTGTTCTAATCAACGCTGCTATGCAATAAACATACAACTAACGCAGTCAGAATTGGTTGCATTATGAGTAATCTG
>CADAJV010000082.1:0-7112 GCA_902788275.1 uncultured Bacteroidales bacterium
GCATATTTTTCTATGCTTGTCACAGAGTTGGGAATTATCAGGTCTTTTATTTCCTCTCCATTTAAATAAAGATGATGTGCATAAAACAATGGATTAGAAGTATACATATAAAGAGGAGGATAATCAGAATTAGGAATATAAATATATTTAAATGCAATTCCGCACCATGATTTTATGTCCGATATGTTGACCCTTTCGAGTTTTACGCAGTTGTAAAAAGCCATTCCTCCTATGCTTGTCACGGAGCTGGGGATAGCTACTGAGGTAAGGCCCGACTCTGCGAAAGCCTGTTCTCCTATGCTTGTCACGGAGTTGGGAATGGTCATTGACAACAAGGACGAGCAACCGTAAAAGGCATAATTTCCTATGTTTGTCACGGAGTTGGGTATGGTCACTGATGTCAGGCCGGTGCAGTTGTGAAAAGTTTCATATTCTATTTTTGTCACGGAGTTGGGAATGGTCACTGATGTGAGGCCGGAGCAGGCTTTGAAAGCCCCTTCTCCGATTGACGTCACGGAGTTGGGGATAGCTACTGAGGTAAGGCCCGACTCTGAGAAAGCCTTTTCTCCTATGCTTTTCACGGAGTTGGGTATGGTAACTGATGTCAGGCTGGTGCAGCTATGGAAAGCACCGCTTTTTATGGTGGTCACGGAGTTGGGTATGGTCACTGAATGCAAGTAGTAGCATCTGTAAAAAGCCTCTTCTCTTATGCTTGTCACTGAGTTGGGGATAGCTACTGAGGTAAGGCGCGACTCTGCGAAAGCCTGTTCTCCTATGTTTTTCACGGAGTTGGGGATGGTTATTTCTGTCAGCCCCGAGCAGCAAGCGAAAGCCTGTTCTCCTATGTTTGTCACGGAGTTGGGTATGGTCACTGATGTCAGGCCGGTGCAGCCATAGAAAGCACCGCTTTCTATGGTGGTCACGGAGTTGCCAATGGTCACTGATAACAATCCTGAGTTGGAAAAAGCTTTGCTTCCTATGCTTTTCACGGAGTTGGGGATGGTCACTGACGACAATCCCGAGCAACCGTAAAAAGCCTTTTCTCCTATGCTTGTCACGGAGTTGGGGATGGTTATTTCTGTCATAATATAGCAGTTATAGAAAGCATCTTTTCCTATGCTTGTCACGGAGTTGGGGATGACGGAATTATTGCAACCTACAATAAGGGTATTGCTGCTTGTCTCAATAATACAGTTGCAGTTGTTCCTGCTGTCAAAGGTAGGATTATCCTCTGCCACAACAATTGATGTCAGCCCCTGGTTGCAGTTCCAGAAAGCATCTTTTCCTATGCTTGTCACGGAGTTGGGGATAGTTATCGAGGTTAAGCCTATACAGTCCCAAAAGGCACCATCTCCTATTGATGTCACGGAGTATGTCGTTCCTTTATAATATACACTGCTGGGAATAACAACATCCCCTCTGTAGTATCTTGCTGATTTATATACAACTGCAACACTATGTCCATCCCCATTTATTTCATATCTTATATCACCAGAAACGAAATATTGTGCACTTGCGTAAATGCAGCTTCCTGTTAACAACAAGACGGTCAATGATAGTTTTAATAATGTGTGTTTCATGATGAAGTATTGTTTCGTTGATTATATTTTGTATATGTTAGATAAGGCTTGAATCAAATTTTTATCATAACTTTCTCCAGTCTGATATAGACGACACTGCTGGATATCTATGTCCTTATGTTGTTTTTTTATTGCAGCACGAAGAGGGAAGTTTGACATATCTTGGATGTTGGCGTATGCAGTAGCAAAAGGGTCTTCTCTTGGGATAACGGGATATGGTGGTAAAGTAACAATAGGAATTAATGATGTAATCTGGAGATTAGTGATGTCTAACTCTACCTGAAATAAACCTTCTTTGATGTTGACATCGTTACCAACGGCAAATATCCTCATTTCATTTTCATAAGAGAAAGCCTTACGCTTTTTACTCATTAACTGAATGTAGTCCGTTTCTTCATTTATTATAAAGGTGGTATTTTTTTTGTTGGTAAAGAAATCGCGTGATTCTGAATAGTCACACATACTTAGGTAAAAACGAATGTCTTTCCCCTTTGCAAAGTCATTTAACGCATTGCAAAGATTAATGAAATTAAACGATACTCTTATCGTCTTATCGCCCGGGAAAACAATACTGTTATTCTCACCCCTTTTCCACGCAGATTCTTCGTTTTCCGTTGATTCAAGCGTGGTAGAAAAACATGCAAGATTGCATTGTTTATCTTTAATTACGATTTTAGGATTATAGAAAAAGGATTCGCAAGGGTCATCCCATTTATCAGGGGTAACAAAAGTCAGTTTAAATGTTAGTTTTCCCGACGATCTGTTTATAGAATCCAAGAAATATCTGCATTTCATGTACTTATTAATATGGAATGCATGATTTCTATGATTAAAACTCACTTTAGTATATTGGATACTTTCGTGCTCATAATCATGACCTATTTTTTCGAATGATGAATGGCCGCTCTCATATTGAATACAATTTGAGCAGAATACATGATCAAGAGTCATACTCTGGGGATTATTTATTACGGAAATATTCTTGTATGTTTGAATGCTTGCCATAATTATAGTAGTTTTAGGTTTTCATTTACACATACGCACAAAGAGTGTGAGCCCTCTTGCTCATTCTTAGCCAGAAGGTTCTGCAATACCCGTACATTAAAGAGAGCAGAGGAAGGGGTCATTCAGTGCTTTTCTCTCCTGCAATCCCCCAATCAGGTGTTAGTATTGGTGCACGAAAAAACGTAGGGATTATGTCCTTACTCATCTTAGCATGGGCTCTGGTAAACCTACAAGGAAATGAATAACAACTATCACCTACGCTGTATGCCCGGGCATACAGCGTAGATGCCGTATGCGAACGTTCAAACATACAGGAGGCGAACCGTTTATCTTCATCCTTCCTTTCGAAATGTACCAGATTTCATGCTAAAGGATAAAGCGCGGAACGCTTCTTCGGTCTTGGGATTTCTCCCCCAAGACATGGCAAAGGTAAGAATAAATAGTTAGACTGCAAAAAAATCACTGTCTAATTTTAATTATAAAGTATTTATTATGTTTGAGATTTGAGATTTGAAATTTGAGATTTATTGCGAGGTTCCGATTGGGGATTGGATGTCGCTGCGCGACTCGCAGATTGCGCAGAAAAAGTCACACGGAAAGCACGGAAACGTTTTTCTGAACACGAATTGTCGATAATGACAACACGCAGAGCACGCAGATGGGAGCAGATTACGCAGAAAAAGTCACACGGAAAGCACGGAAATCACGGATTTTTTCTGAACACGTATCACACGAATCAAGCGAATCTTTCTAGACAAAATCAAGAAACCCCTTTTGTTCTGGTCAAGACTTCCGTCTTTGATGCCATTGCTTCATATTTTTCCTCGTGAGCAAGCTCTCGCCCTTTTCCTAACCACCATGATGCGGTAAGCCGCTATTTCATCGGGAAAACCGAGAATAATTTGAAATTTGAAAATTGAGAATTGAAAAATAAAGAGGGAGTTAAAAGTAGATAAAAGAAGATATAAGTAGATATAAGACATTAGTCTTGACTATCGTCCTTTATCTCCTGTGTCGAAGACGCATATCTCCATCTATCTCCTTCTATCTCCATTCTTTTGAAATTTGAGAATTGAAATTTATGCCAAGTCCGGAAATGGGCAGGAACGAACACGAATCGGACGAATCAAGCGAATAATACAAATAGCAAGAATACTACAACAACATTCGTGTTTATTAGTGAGATTTGTGTTCGTTTAATCCCTAACATACCCTAAAAAGCAGAACTGTGCGAAAACATTTTCGTCCTTTTCGATGTTTTAGGGATCCGACGGATTAAAGAAAAATCCAGAATACCATTCGTGTTCATTCGTGAGATTCGTGTTTATATGCCCAATATTTTGCCGTGTTGTTTGAAAAGTGTATTTTTGCAGCGCGCAAATATATTGAAAAGTGTATTTTTGTTGTTTGGTGATGTATAGTGCATATGTTTCAGAAATAATATCCTAACTTTGTGGTCGGTATTACAGAAATAGGCCAATTTTCAAATCTCAATTTTGCCACTTCGCTCTCACCTACGCTTTTCGTGCTCCGCTTCGCGACAGCACTGCTTCGGTTCTCTAAGAGAACATTGCTCAAAAGAGCAATTTCTCGCGATGCCTGCGGCATTGCCGCCACGCTCTCACCTACGCTTTTCGTGCTCCGCTACGCGACAGCACTGCTCCAGTTCGCGAAGCCTGCGGCTTTCCGGACTTGGCATCTCTAACCGCTAACCAATCACCTCTCACCTTTTGACCAATATAATTTTGTTTTTCTTATTTTTCTTCGCACAGGACTATACTGCTGAGCTACTTTTTAGTATAAATGTACCAGAAATTTAGGGATTATCCGACGGGATGTCGTAATTTTGTAAGACAATGGATAACGAATTAATTGACAAAACAAAGATATGAAAAGGACTATTATTCTATTGGCAATGACGGTCTGGTGCACCACAACAATCACGGCTGGCAACAAGGTGGACAATAAGGCCCAGACCCTTGCGGCAAGGAGCGTGATTGACCGATTCCTTAGCGGCAAGGCTGACATTCCATACCATGTGGCGCTGGACATGCAGAAGGTAGATGGCTGTGATCAATACTGTGTTGAGGTGGACCGCCAGGGGGTGCTGCAAATCAATGCCTCCAGCCCGGTGGCTGCGTGCCGTGCTTTCTACGACTATGTGCGCCGCCATGGCTATGGCATCTGCTCATGGAGCGGCAACCGCGTCAACCTGCCTGCCAAACTGGAGCCGGAGGCCGACCGCAACGTAATCTCGCCATACAGGCATCACAACTACTTCAACGTGGTGACCTACGGCTACACCATGCCCTACTGGACATGGGCCGAATGGGAGAAGGAGTTGGACTGGATGGCCCTGCACGGCACTGACATGCCGCTGGCCTTGGTGGCTAACGAAGCTATCAGCGCGAGGGTGTGGAAGAAGCTGGGGCTTACCGACGAGGAGATTCAGAACTACTTTGTGGGGCCGGCTCACCTGCCGTGGATGCGCATGGGCAACATAACGAATGTTGACTCGCCTATGCCGAGGAGCTGGCACAAGAATCAGGTGGCTTTGCAGCACAAGATACTCAGACGTATGCGCGAGCTGGGCATGAAGCCCATCTGCCCCGGATTTGCCGGATTTCTGCCACCAGAGATTAAACGCATATATCCCGAGGCAAACATTGTGGAGACCAGTTGGGATGCCTTCCACAACTGGATGCTGATGGCCGACGACCCGCTCTTTTCCAAGATTGGGCGTATGTTCATTGAGGAGTGGGAGAGGGAGTTCGGTAAATGTGAATATTACATAGCCGACTCGTTTAACGAGATGGCCATTCCCTTCCCTCCCAAGGGCACCAAGGAGCGCTACGATAAACTGGCCGAGTATGGCGGCACCGTGTATGACGGCATACGCAAGGCCAATCCTGATGCCGTGTGGGTGATGCAGGGATGGATGCTGGGCATGTCGCGCGAGATATGGGATTATGAGAGCCTGTCGGCGCTGCTCAGCCATGTTCCTGCCGACAAGATGCTTATACTGGACATGGCCGAGGACTACAATCATGTGTTATGGCACAATGGTGCCAGCTGGGATTACTTTCGCGGATTCGACGGCAAGCAGTGGGTTTATTCTACCATCCCCAATATGGGTGGCAAGACTGCGCTCACCGGTCCGTTGGAGTTTTATGCCAACGGCGGGCGCCTCAAGGCTCTCCGTTCGCCCAACAAGGGCAACCTCGTGGGCTATGGTACAGAGCCCGAGGGCGTGGAGAATAACGAGGTGGTCTATGAACTAATCAGCGATGCCGGCTGGACAGCCGACAGCATATCTCTCACCGACTGGCTACAAAACTACACCATCAGCCGCTATGGTCGCACCAGTCCTTATCTCAACAGGTTTTGGGACGAGATGAGGCAGTCGGCATACGGTGAGCTGCGCGACTGGCCACGCTATCTGTGGCAGCTGCAACCTGGTCGCTACAAGCATGGCACTGCTCCGTTGGACTCTTTGTTCCTTCATGCCCTGGAACTGTTTGTTGCCGCAGCTCCTGACATGGATGATGCCCCGTTATATGCTATTGACCTGACAGAGATGGCTGCCCACTATGCTGCTGCCAAGATGGACATCTTGCAGCAGTCAATAAACAACTGCCTAATGTGGGACGATACAGCGCCCATCGATACACTGCTCAACCTACTCAACCAACTGGGCATGCACACCGACCAGCTGCTCAGCACCCATCCATCTCTAAACATGCAGCGATGGATAGACATGGCCCGTGCCCATGCTACAACGCCGGAGGAGGCCGACTACTATGAGATGAATGCCAAACGCATACTGACCATCTGGGGGCCGCCTGTCAACGACTACGCCTGCCGTATATGGAGCGGACTGATACGCGATTTCTACCTGCCGCGCCTCAACAACTACTATAGCAAAGTCAGGAAAGGGGAGGCGTTTGATGTGGCACAGTGGGAGAGTGACTGGGTGGAGCACTCGCATGGTCTCAGCCCTATCACGCAACCTATCGACCGTGTGAGGGCCGCTCTTGGTCTAATGGATTTGGCTAAGAATGTTCCCCTGACGGGGATAAGCACCGTGCGTATCGAGACTCTCGGTCAGTGGAATCCCTCGATGCTCAGCAACGAGTGGCAGGAGGTGCAGTGGGTTGTGCCTGCAACTGAACTACAGGGGCTTAGGGGATTTTCCTTCCGTTGGGAACACGGCAGTGAGAAACTGGAAATAAATAAGGTGAGCATCGAAATCAATGGTGAGGTTATTGCCAAGGATGAGCATTTTGGCGAGACAGGCATCCGCAACAAGGGCAATGACTACCGTCTTGTAATATCCGAAGGGGTCGGCGGTAAGGATGCAGTGCTTCGCGCCGTTGTGCGAACTACGGGCAATCGCCAGAGTTACGGCCGAGTGCTTATGGTAAGGAAATTATTGGTGTCCGGGGAAAGTTAGTATCATACGCCCTCCCCCCTTCGGGGTACTCCCTCGCTTTGCGAGGGAATCCATTTCTAATTCCCCAGAGGGGA
>CADAJV010000082.1:7137-11975 GCA_902788275.1 uncultured Bacteroidales bacterium
TGCAAGAAAGTAAGCTCTAATATACTATAACATTCGGAAGGTCACATGTATAAAGGCTTCTATGAGGTTTATAGATTTTTCCCCGGACACCAATATAAGGAAATAAAAAGAATCCGCGCGGGACATGATTTATTGTCTCGCGCGGAATGTTTGTTTCACAAATGAGCGTTAAAGAAAAACGCTTTACCTTATAACCTTGCGGCCGTGGATAATATATATGCCCTTGGGCAATTGGCCATTGATTTTGCGGCCCTGGAGGTCGTAGTAGGTTTGGGTATTGAGTTTTGAGTTTTGAGTATTCCCAATTTCCTCTATGCCCGTTGGGTCGTCTGACTGCAGCAGTATGGAGGTTGCAAAGAGAACGTTGCTGATTGACAACTGACAATTGGCAGCCGACGATTGAGAATTATCCTTGCCCAGTTCCAGGGTCAGCACGTTCTTGCCGACGGGCAGTCTGTTGCGGGCGCTGGAGTAGATGGAGACCCTGTAGAGTTCGACAGTTCGAGAGTTCGGGAGCTCGGGAGTCTGAGAGTCCGAAAGTTCAGATACCTCCACGTCAAAGTCGGGTAGGGCGGCGCTGAGGTCAATATTGTCCAGCGTCATGCCTTCGGGTATGCTAATGTCAAACTGCACACCGCTATAGTCGCCTTGACTCCTGACTCTTGACTCCTGGCTCTTGACTCTTGACTCTTGACTCTTGGCTCTCGACTCTTGACTCAGTGTTATGACCGCCTCGGCCTCGGGCAAGCTGTAGTAGCGGCCGCTCTTGGAGGAGGTGGCAATGAGGTTGCGCACGCCTATAAGGTCTGCCACGGTGATAATGTCGTTGGTGTCAGTATCAGCATTGGCAAACTCAAACTCCTCGTTGGGCAGGTTGAGCATATAGTTGAGAACGCAGACCACATCGGCAGTGGTAACTTGTCCGTCGTCGTTAACGTCACCAAGCAGGAAACCGCCAGTGGTGTCGAGATAGTTCATCCGCGCATAGCCCAGATTATTGCTGAGGAAATTATAGATATAGTTGGCGCGGGTTCTTAGCCATGTCTTGGCATTGTTGGTCACAGTGGCATAGGTGTTGGCATCGCCTCGCCTCCACACGGTATTGTCGTGGGTGAACGACGGGGCGGCAAAGTCGTAGTAGTCATCGCAGAAGTCAATGAGCTCCTCAAGACTGCCATCAGTGATGAAGTCATGCCACAGCTGATAGTATTTCTTGTTGAGTGTTTCGCCGCAGTAGCGTTGTGCCAGTGCCCACTGGGCTCCTGTGGAGGATGGACGGCTGTTCCAGAAGTCTGTGGTGGCATCGGCAGTGAAATAATTATAATTGGAGCTGTAGCCAAAACCCCAGTCAAAGTCCCACACTGGGCCAAAGACAAAGGGTGAACTGGTATCCAGGACATTGGCGTTGTAGAGGAATGTGCTCTTGGGGTGGAAGAGCTCCATGTTAGCCGAATAGTCATCAACGAAGAGGAAGCGTGCCAGGTAGTCAAGGTCGTAATAGTACTTCAAATCCTCGCGGTTCTTCAGTGCAGCTGTGGCACGATTGAATGCCATCTCGATAAACTCCTGAGTGACCTTGGTGGTAGCATCAGACAAGTCAGGGTCCTTGATATTTACGGGTAGGTTGAATGTATTGTCGCGGAACTTGTAGGTCTCGTCGTAGTAGCTGTCAAGCTCCAGCAGCGTAGCATAGCTCTCGTCGGGCAAGTCAATGCTGTTGTTGGCAAGGCCAACTTTCTCCGTCAGGTTATATGAACCGCGGTATTCACCGTTGAGGTAAAGCTCAACGGGTATCTCGTGATTGAATCCTGCCGTCTCCACCAGCTGAGCCATCTTCATGGCTACGGCATTGCTGGTCATCGAGTGGTTCTGAGCGTTGGCAATGAGATTCCAGTGCTTGCCCTTCTTGAGGCCGAGCACCTTGATGGCTGTCTCAAACTTCATGTGATAGGGCGCTTTGCCAGAGGATGTCCATGACGAGTTGCCGCGTCCCTTTATCTGCATGGCTGTCTCGGCCAGGTCGGGGAATACGCCTGCGCCGTCTATGCGCACCTTGCCGCTCTTATAGGTGTATTTAGATGTGATGCGATTGCCGTCGTCGGTGGTGAGATAGATGGTAGGCACCTTGTATGTGCCTTTGGAATGGTCGGTGGCAAAATCTACTTGCACTTTCACATTGCGTCCGTAGGGCATGGTGGCATATTTGCCGTTAAGCCTGCAGCGCAGAATGGTGCAGCCGCGGCGGGCCACGGTATAGATGACATCCTTGTCAAAGCGTACGCGGGTCCTCTTGCTCTGCTGCAGTGAGTCACCGATAAAGGCCTGCACATCGTCGTCCAGCTGGAAGGAGGGGCGCAACGTCTTGCCGATGCCCACCACGCTGAGGTTGATGAGGCTGTCCTCGTCAAACACTCCCTGAGCATCCTCAATGATGTGGTGGTTGAATTTGTTGTTAAATTTAAAACTGTTAAATATCGGCATCTCGGGGGCTGCAAAGCTCAGCGAGTCAACCTCATAAGCCGTGTGCTCGTAGGTGTGGGCAGCAGACTTTGTCTTGATTAGTACAGAGGTGTTGGGAGCAAGGAATTTTGAGTTGAGCTCTGTGGTCCCTGCATTCAAATCCAGCGGTTGGCCATTGATTGTCTCGATGTACTCTGCCGGAACACCTTCTACACGACCGTCGCAAAGATAGACATGCAGTATCTTGCCTTCCACCGGCTTCAACTGCGTGCTGTCAACATCCGGGTCGGGATCGATAGGGTCATCGCCTCCGCCATTGGTAAAAAACTGCTTGCCAGTGTCATCATAGATATTAAACGTCTCGTTCAAACCATAGGGGATGCCGCTCTTGCTATAGGCTCCAAGGGCAAGGCTGCCAGTGCGCACATTAAAGAAGTAGCTCTCATTGCTTGCGCTCTGGAAATAGAACAGCTCGGTGCCGTCAGTGTCGGTGGTGTTGCATATATACCACAGTGAGGCATCGCCCTCCAAGCTGGAGGAGAGATGTACATAGCGCAGTATTTGGGGACTGTTGGTGTACTGGTCATCAAGGGTGATATACTGGCCGGTGGCTACATTGCGGAGGGCATAGCGGCCGCTGCCCTGACTGACGAATTGCCAATAGCAGTCGGACGAGCCTGTGTCGGTGGTCATGCATAGTGGCGAATTGACGTCATGGTTTGCGCCCAAGGCCGCACTGCTGCCCATCATATAGAGGGACTCTATGCGATACTTGGCTGTGCTGCTGAACGATGTTACCACACCGCCCATGGCGGCAGTGGCCGACACGGCAAGGAGCACTAACAGCGTCTGTATGATTTTTCTCTTAATTGCCATTCGTTATAATGTTATATACCGAGGTAACGTCGGCAGTGTTAACAGAGCCGTCGCCGTCAACGTCGGCATTTTCTTGTTTTGTATCAGATGCGTCGCCGTAGATGATGAAGTCGTAGATAGCCACCACATCAGCAGTGTTGACCTGACCATCAAGATTTACATCACCTATCTTGATATAATTGGCAGTATAGACAACGTCCTCTGCAGGCATGGTGTCGTATTCTTCACCTTCCCATCCCACAAACTTGTAGCCATCAATAATCGGGGCTTCAACATGAGGTATTGTGCTGCCATAGGCTATATCTTTCTTATAAATCTCGTCACCCTCAACCACGTACTTCAGCACATAGTAGTTGACGCAATATTTGGCCGTAAGCTGCAGGTCATGGGCTGGCATGGTCTCTGGCGCATCGTTCCATCCGCAGAAGGTGTAGCCTTCCATCTCGCCGGGGGTGAAGTCAGGCAGTCTGTTGCCGTATGCTACATGGTCGGTGAAGACAACGTCACCGTCCACCAGCAGCTTAAGCTCATAAGAATTGACGCACCATTTGGCTTTGGCGTTGACATCGGCCGCAGGCATTGTTTCGGGCAGTCCGTCCCATCCGCAGAAAGAGTATCCCTCGCGGGCGGCTGGATCGTCAATGGTGGGTATGGCAGCGCCTTCTTGCAGCATAACGGTATAGTATTGTTCGTCATCGTTCCATAGGGTCAGCTTATATCCTGGCGTCTCGTCTATAACCAATTGGCAGGTGGCATTGGGCAGAACTGTCTCTTCGGCCTGGGCAGTGGTGAGGCGTATATTCTTGGCCACGATGTTATAGGTGCCGACAGCTAATGAGGCGTCCACATTCAGTTTGGCAGTGAAGATTGGGCCTGTGCTGCCTATAATGCTGTAGGTCTTGGCGCTGGCGTAGCCCACTATTCGTGGCAGCCCATTGGAGGCCATGTTGGCCTGCAGCGTGAGGCTGCTGGTGCGCACTGCCGTTGCTACCGATGCTGTATTTAGCTTTATCCCATCAGGCAATTGCAGGTCAATCTGAAAGCCGGAGTATGTGGTATTGGGATTAGACAGATGCACCGTCAGTTCCCACTCGTGGGCATCGCTTTTGGCCGTGCTGATGGTCAGTACATCATCAGCAGCCTTTATCAGTGACGGCATTGCTGTCAGCATGACAATAAAGAGAAATATGCGTTTCATAGTCAGTATGTTGGTCTTTTAATTTCATCAATCACGTTTCTCCGCCTCAGGATAATCAAAGTTTCTTTGTTTCTCCCTTCGGCTTGATCGAAACGTCAGGTTTGATTGAATGTGAGTCTGCGGTTATCGTACAATAATCTTTTTATGGTCAATAATAAATACCCCCTTATGGTTTGAGGTTTGAGATTTGAGGTTTGAGATTTTTCGGCCCTGGAGGTCGTAGTAGGTTTGGGTATTGAGTTTTGAGTTTTGAGTATTCCCAATTTCCTCTATGCCCGTTGGGTCGTCTGACTGCAGCAGTATG
>CADAJV010000083.1 GCA_902788275.1 uncultured Bacteroidales bacterium
GCGACAGTGCTGCTTCGGTTCGCGATGCCTTCGGCATTCTCGCCATGGCAGACTTGATGCAAGCATCATTCTGCTCATTTGGCTTAGCGAAAAGGTTGGAATAAAAATGAATATTAATATATAAAAAAGAAGGATTGTTTGTCTCCCGACATTCAATCCTTGCTAACCTTAAATCTAATACCATGAAAACTGACGCGAAATTAGTGCTTTCTGCATTTTCTTCCAAATTTTTATTGAAAAAAATCGCTCTAAGTATGCAAAAAGATGAATAAACGCTGTTTTATGGTATTTTTATTCTATTTCCAGCACCAATCCTTTCAGATATTCGCCCTCTGGGTGATAGATGTTGATAGGGTGGTCTGCGGGCTGGTGAAGCTGATGAAGTATTCGCACGAAGCGGTTGCTTTGGGCGGCTGCAGTGAATACGGCAAGGCGGAATTGGTCCTTGTTGACGGCCTGCGAGCAGCTGAAGGTGAACAGTATTCCGCCGGGCTTTATCTTCTGCATGGCCTTGGTGTTAAGGCGCGTGTATCCCTTGAGTGCATTGTGCAGAGCATCGCGGTGTTTGGCAAAGGCTGGAGGATCCAGCACTATGAGATCGTAGCTGTCGTCCATCTCGTTGAGATACTTGAAGGCATCGGTTGCAAACGACTGGTGGCGCGAGTGGTCAGGGAAATTAAGAGCCACATTGGCGTCGGTCACGTCAATGGCACGCTCTGAGCTGTCAACCGAGTGTACGGTCTCGGCTTTGCCGCGCAGGGCATAGACGGAGAATCCGCCCGTATAGCAGAACATGTTGAGCACTTTTTTGCCCTTGGAATATTGCTCGATAAGTGCACGGTTGTCACGCTGGTCAAGGAAGAAACCGGTCTTCTGCCCCTTGAGCCAGTCTATCTGGAATTGCAATCCGTTTTCTATTGCTACCAGGTCCATGGGCTTCCCGTACAGGAATCCGGTCTCTTCGCTGAGGTTGGCTTTGTAGGGCAGGGTGGTCTCGCTCTTGTAATATATACACTCCAGGTTTGGCAGTAGCTTGCGTAGTGTGTCGGCTATCTCTTGGCGCTGCATGTGCATTCCCACACTGTGAGCCTGCATCACTGCGGCATTGGCATATATGTCCACAATCAGGCCGGGCAGCTGGTCGCCCTCGCCATGCACCAGGCGAAACATGTTGTTGTCCTCTCTGATTACTCCCTGGTTACGTCGCAGTTCAAGTGCAGCGCTGATGCGGCAGAACCAGAACTTTTCGTCGATGACTATGTCGCGGAAGCTTAGCATTCTCACGGCAATGGAGCCTACCTGATAATGGCCGACACCCAGGCACTCGCCATCGCAGTCGATGACCCGCACGATGTCGCCTTCCTTCAGCTCGCCGCCGTGCTTGGCTATTGCGCCAGAGAATACCCAGGGATGAAATCTGCGCAGGCTTTGGTCTTTGCCCTTGCGTAAATAGATGTTGCTATACATTGTGTGGTGTAGTTTTGCGTTTGCTTGCAATGTCGTCCAACAGCTCCTTGAGCCAGAGGTCAAACATTCGCCCGTTGTCCATCGGCGCGATGTATTCGTAGTCCTCTCCCGTGCTGAAGCGCAGCAGTTGCTTGTATATCTTCAGGCAGGCCCATGCATCAATAGCTGCATAGCGTTTCTGCCCGTCAGTAAGGATGGGTGCCTCCCAGTTGGTCAGACGTTTGCTCTTTGATATCCTCTTGCCGAAGATGTTGGCATAAATCTTCTGCAGGCTCATATCAAAGATGCCAATTTCCTTAACTTTTTTCTGCAGCTCAATATGGCGTATGGTCTTTAGCTGTCGTCGCTTATTGAGGGCACGTATGTCGTCGCGAAGAGACAGGCCTACCATAGTATGCCTTGGATTAGTCAGCAGTCTGGCAAGACTGTCGGGAATGCCGATGCTGTGCAGTCGGAATAGGAAGCATGTGTCGTCAGTGGAAATCTGCAGCAGAGCCACCTTGTGACTCTCGTTACTGTTAAATGTAGGGCGTGTCTCGGTGTCAATGCCGAGGAATTCAAAATCTTCCAGATACCTGACTGCCTTGTCACATTCTTTCACGGTGCTGACGGTGAATATCCTGCCCTCAAAATGTTCAATGGGCATCTCGTCAACAAGCCGCTTGTCTATCTGTGCATATATTTTTCTCATAACGGGTTGGTTTCTTCGCAACCACCTTTGCCACATAGTTCTTACTGTCCGTATGCAATGCCCTTCGGCATGGCCGCTACGCTCTCAGACTTCTTTATGTCAATCCGCGCTTGCAGCACGACCACCGACGAAGTCTTCGCTATGCCTTCGGCTTACCGAAAAAGTTGTTCGCAGGTGTCGATGCTGCGGTTAGTATTGGTCTTCAGCCATTTGCTGGTAGAGTATGTCGTGCAGGGCGCGCATCACGTTCACGCATTTCTGCCCCCAGTATTCTCTGAAATTGTCCAGCACCTCATATAGGGCGGCCGTCATCATTTCCTCAATGCCATCGTGGTAGGCGGCGACGAAGTTGCGCAGGTCTTGATAGATATCAGCCAGGTCCTCCGACACACTGCGCAGAATGGGCTTGTCGCTATATTTCATGTCCTCCACAAAAACGTCGAGGTATTCATCGTAGCGCCCCAGCACCTCATAGACCCCGTTGCGCACAAAGTTGTAGTCATCCTCAGTCACCTGAGGGTCTATGCTCAGCAGGTCATTGTCGCCAGTCGTTTCCAGCAGGGTAGTTCCTTTTATATATAAATAAGGTAGGGAGTTGAGCATGGCTTTTACCAGCTCGCGCGGGGTCGCCTCGCGACTATGCTCCAGCTTAAGGCAATAGTCTGCCGCAATTTTTACAAAGTCTATGACTTCCTTGCTGTATATCATATGTCAGGTTGTAAAGTTTGAAAGTTCTAGAGTGGCTCCTCTGGCTACGACGATTGCCGCTTTCCCATGTCTTTGGGTCCCCATGCCGAGGTTATGCATATGCCGAAAGCCACGATGGTTATGATGCTTAGCAGCACAGCCATGGTGAACTTTGGCCACTCAATATCCTTCATGCCGGTGAAGTGGAACTTATAATGAGTTACCCAAAGGTCGTGGAGCGACCACAGACAGTAAAGTATGTATACTGCTATGGCTGCCATGCCGACAACTCTATACGGCCCACCCAGCCTGCGGAAAGGTTTGCATATAGCTTCCACTAAGTCAACAATCATCTGCAGGGTGAAGAAGATAAAAGTGGAGAAAAACAGCAACACGATGATGATACCCCACCGATCGATGCGCAATCCATGAGGATAGACCTGATTTAAAGCCCAGTGAAGAGCAAAGCCAAACAATGCTCCCACAACGGCAAAAATCACAAATGCAATGAATGCTCTGATGTATTTCATGCTGCGAAGTTACGACAAAAAATTCTTTTTCTGCCCACAGCACCCCGTTTTATAATAATAAATGCTAATTTTGCACGATAAAAGACAAACCCGAAGTTCAAAATCCCCAAAATAATGCTTACCATTAACCAAATCACAGACAATAAGGAGGCTGTCATTGCCGGCCTTAACAAGAAGCACTTTGCCAATGCCGAACAGGTGATAGCCCAGGTGCTTGACGTCAACAATCAGCGTAAGGAGAGCCAGGCACACCTTGACGATAATCTGGCACAACAGAACAAGATAGCCAAGTCCATAGGGCAGCTCATGCGCGAGGGCAAGAAGGAAGAGGCCGAGCAGGCCAAGGCTGCAGTGGCCGGCCTAAAGGCCGACTCCAAGCTTATGCAGGACAAGAAGGCAGAGCTGGAGGAACAGCTGCAACAGCTGCTCTACACCATACCTAACGTGCCTTATGACGAGGTGCCCGAGGGATTTGGAGCCGAAGACAACGTAGTCGTAAAGACTGGCGGTACAAACACCACTCTGCCTGAGAACGCCCTGCCTCACTGGGAACTGGCAAAGAAATACAACCTCATCGACTTTGACCTCGGTGTAAAGATTACCGGTGCAGGATTTCCTGTCTATACCGGTCTTGGCGCACGCCTGCAGAGAGCCCTCATCAATTTCTTTCTCGATGAGGCCCGCAAAGCCGGCTACACCGAGATAATGCCGCCCACAGTGGTCAATCAGGCCAGCGGCTACGGCACCGGCCAGCTACCCGACAAGGAGGGACAGATGTACCACTGCAACCTTGACGACCTCTACCTCATTCCTACAGCCGAGGTGCCCGTAACTAATATCTACCGTGACGTCATTCTAGATGAGGCATCCCTTCCAATCAAGAATTGTGCCTACACCCAGTGCTTCCGCCGCGAGGCCGGCAGCTACGGCAAAGATGTGCGCGGCCTCAACCGCCTGCATGAGTTTTCAAAGGTGGAAATAGTACGCATCGACACACCCGAGCACTCACGCGAGAGCCATCAGGAGATGCTCGACCATGTAGAGGGACTACTCGTCAAGCTTGAGCTGCCCTATCGTATCCTTCGCCTTTGCGGTGGCGACATGAGCTTCACATCTGCTATCTGCTACGACTTTGAGGTCTATTCTGAGGCTCAGAAGCGCTGGCTGGAGGTTAGTTCCGTCTCTAATTTTGATACCTATCAGGCCAACCGCCTGCATTGCCGTTATCGTAAGGATGGAAAGAAGATAACACTCTGCCACACCCTAAACGGCTCCGCCTTGGCACTGCCACGCATAGTCGCTGCCCTGCTTGAGAACAATCAGACCCCCGAGGGCATACGCATTCCTGCTGCCCTTCAGCCGTATATGGGTACCGACATCATCTCATAGTTGGTCTCACAGACTAAAATCGTAAAGAAAAATTATAACTGCGACAAGCCGAAATTTAATCGCGTCGAGCCAAAATTTAATCGCGTCGATACAGACTTCTCGACGCGATTATTTATGGTAATAATATAGGATGTTGGCACAGATTACTCATAATGCAACCAATTCTGACTGCGTTAGTTGTATGTTTATTGCATAGCAGCGTTGATTAGAATAGACATAAGACTTTTA
>CADAJV010000084.1 GCA_902788275.1 uncultured Bacteroidales bacterium
ATCCCGTTCCCCGGCCTCCCCTTGTGGGAGGGCGGGAAAAGATATCCGAGCCCCTGCAGGCATTGAGCCTGCGGGGGCTTGTTTTGTGTTCCGGTCCCCCTGCTGTTCAGGCTCCCTCCCCCTCCAAGCGGGGTCCCCTCTTGGGAAATATTGGTGTCCGGGGAAAAATCTATAAACCTCATAGAAGCCTTTATACATGTGACCTTCCGAATGTTATAGTATATTAGAGCTTACTTTCTTACAATTAAAAAAGCATACGTTGTTATCATACGCCCCCGGCCCTATGGCCCCCCCCCCTCTATCTTAGAGGGGGAGTCTGCAAGCCGTTGGACATGAGACAAATAGGTATGACTGACTTGACTCTCCCTCTAAGATAGAGGGAGTACCCCGAAGGGGGGAGGGCGTATGATACTAACTTTCCCCGGACACCAATACTGGGGAAATAAAAAAGGATATGAAGTTCAGTCGCGTGCTGCCGCGATTTATCTGTGAGCTCCCAAGATTTAAATGCGTGGGGAAAAAGAGAGCACGGCTGGGGGTGGCGGCTTGGATTATTATCATAAAAGCCTTACATATATATTCTTTGTTTAAGGCTATGTTTGTTTACTTTGTGGGCAAGAACGGGTGCTTTTGGCACAAAAATGCTGCTGACATGGGCTAAAAGTCAGTTTCTCTATTGTGTTTTTTCTTTATTAAGGAATAAATGTTGTATATTTGCAGCCATACTTTCTGAAATTGGCGAAATAGCTACTGATTGTATGCAAAAAGGAAAGAAATACTGTACTTATAATCTCTAACTAACAAACTAACAAACTCTAAATTTATGAAGAAATTTTTACTTTCTTTGGCTCTTGTGCTAATCGGCGCAATGAGCAGCAGTGTGTACGCCAAGTACACCCTGGGTGAGCAGCTCAGCGCAGCTGATCTCAAGGATGGCGACACAATTATCTTGGAGTATGTGGCGAGCGTTAAGTTCCCTGACAGGTACCTCACGCTCGACCAGCAAAAGAAGTCGGGTATGCTGGGTGTGGCTGGCCAGCTCAGCGAGGAGCACGTATGGGTGCTTGAGGAGGGTCCTGCCGACCTTCGCTATGAAGAGGGCAAGACATTCTATCTTAAGAATCTTACCACTGGCCTCTACGTGGTTGCCGACGGCGGTTTCTCTCAGCCGTTCAGCACTACCTCTGACATCGACAAGGCTGCCAATATCTTCTTCCCCAGTTGCGGTGAGGATATTCCTTTCTCTAACTGCGTTGCCTGGACTCCTAACGGTGATCAGCTGAAGGAAGGCGAGAGCGGCGACAAGGTGGTTAACTGGGGCTACAATGGTGACAATGGCACCTATCCTGACCCCAACTGGAAGGTTACCGATAAGTCGGTAGGTCTCTTCTATAGCCGCGACGCTAATGGATGGAGCTACATGACCTGCTACTTCGGCAACATTGGCTTCTCTGGACTGCAGATGTGTAACCAGTGGAATGTCTATCATGCCGACTATCAGAACGATAAGCTGGGCGACCTTGACGACCTCATCAATCAGTATGCCACTTTCTCGCCCGTGGGCGGCACTACCCCCGGCTTTTATGAGCAGGAGGCTGCCAATCGCTACAACGAGGCTATGGAGAAGGCTGTTGTGATGCTGCTTACCGGCGGCTCTGACGAGGAGATTGACGGTATGATTGCTGAACTTAGGGAGGCCAAGCTGGCTTGCGAGGCTGCTGTTATCCCTCTCACCGCCGGCTATTACAACATTGTGAGCGCCTATGATGACTTCCTCAATGTGCAGGGTGTGGAGAAGGCCGTTTATCTTGACTACACTACCAATAAGCTGGCGTGGAAGACGTTTGATGCCGAGGATGGCGACTTTATCTTCTATATTGAGCCTACCGACGACCCCGTGATGTTCTACCTGCAGCACTTCTTCTCTGACACCTATGCCAAGCAGATGGAGGCATGGACAGGCACCAGCGCCACTACGCCTATGGACCTGGGCAAGGACTACACCCAGCGCTTCACTATGGAGGTGGAGGGTATGTTCTTCTGGTCAGACCCCTCATGGACCTACCCCGGCAGTTCAAACGGCAAGAGCGCCTTTGCACCCTTCGGCCATAGCTTGGGCGACAGAACGGAGGGCAAGCTCGTGGCATGGGGCCGCACCACCGACGGTGCTGACCGCTCCTACATCCTTGACGAGCACATCAACCTCTGGTACATCCGTCCCGTTTCTGACGAGGTGATGCAGACCATGGAGCCCATCAAGGCCCAGAAGGCTATCACCCAGCAGCTTAGCGAGCTTATTCAGGAAGGCCGTGAGGCTTACTCTAAACTTTTCTCCTACACCGTTGACAAGGAGGGTGCCCTCATTACTACTGCCGGTGGCGGTATCAATGAAGACCCCATTGAGGGCAATCAGCTCACCTTCCAGACCATCCGTCGTCAGGGCGTGGCTGGCAGTGACGACTATAAGTTCCTTATTGACGATATTGACTCCACCTATATGCAGGGTTCAGGCTATATCGACATAGACATCAGCAATACGCCAGTCAACTCGGTGGCCTTTACCTACAATACCCGCTGCGCTTCAGGCGAATATGGCAACGAGAATCAGCAGAAGTGGGGCCGTGATGAGCGTCCTGACAAGGTGAATATCTATGGCACCAACGACAGCGGCAACGATGCCAAGTGGACCTTTGTTACCTCTGCAGAGATGGGCGCCCTGGAGCTGCCCGCTACCTTCATTACCAATCTGGGTGGCGAGTATAAGCGCCTGCGCTATGAGGTAATCACCAATGCCACCGGCGGAAGCTATTTCACCATAAGTGAGTTCCAGCTATATAAGACTGTTGAGGACAAGGAAACATCGCAGTACTATACTACCGAAGGTCTCAAGGATGCCGCCGATGCCCTGATAACAACTATCAATGAGTTGGTGCCCGTGGTGGAGGCTAACACAGCTACCAAGGAGAATATTGAGACCCTCAATGCAGCCATTGCTGCCGTCAAGGAACTTTATGCCGACACCACCGAGCTGGCTGCCCTCATTGACGAATGTGAGGTGCTGCTTGAGGGCGTAGTGGTTGGCGATGAGATGGGCCAGCTTTCGGACGAGAGCCTCGAGACAGCCCTCAAGGACGCTATCGACAATGCTCGCAAGAATGCCTTTGTCAGCCCCATCTCCGTGACTGCCGTAAAGGAGGCTACCACTGCCGTCAAGGAAGCCAAGGCTGCCTTCATGGCTGGCATCAAGAGCTTCGAGGTAGGCAAGTGGTACTTTATCACCAACCTTGATATTGACCGCGTAGGTGAGGACGGTGCAGAAGACGCCTTCTGCGGAGGCAATGCTATCTATCTCAAGGATAAGTACAACACTACCACCTCAGTCAAGTGGGGCCTCTTCGACAAGAACAGCATGACCCTCAATGCCGACAACAATCCTAAGGCCATGTGGCGCTTTGTACCCATCGAGGGAACCGAGGACTACGCTATCCAGAACATGTACACCGGTTACTATCTGGGCGACTTTGCAGGCGAGAATATCAACCTGCCCGTAAGCCAGGAGCCCGTGCCTTATAACGTAGCCTACAGCGGCAATGCTCAGTTCCGCCTCTATCCCCATACCGCAAAGAACAAGGACAACCTTGCTCTCTGGCCTGAGGGCTTTGAGGCTGACGTTGTTTGCCACGTCATTGACGGCGCGTCTGCCTGGACCTTTGTTGAGATCGATCCCGAGGAGCAGGAGGCTATCTCCATCAGCGACTTTGCCTTCAACCTCATTGACGTGATGGCTGTGCCCTACAATATCAGCGGCATTGCTGATTACAACACCGATGTCCACACCTATGCAGTGCGCAAGATTTCTCAGGAGGACTTTGACGGCGACCTTGTTACCACCATCGAGCTCTACGAGAAGGATGAGTTTAAGGCAGGCGAGCCTTGCATCATCGTGCTTGGCAGCACCGATCCTGATGTTGAGACAGAGCCTTTCGACCTTGTAATTCCGTTCCCCACCGATGTTGTTGACCACACCGTTCCGATGGTTGCCAACGGTATCGTGGGTGGTCTTCACGGTCTTAAGTGTGCAGGCGGTACAGCCATCTCCACCGGCAAGGAATTCATTGCTGTTGGCGAGAGTGGCAGCGGCTTCGACGACCAGACCGGTATCATCGACCTCGCCACCTACAAGGGAGAGGTTGAGGGTGTTGAGACAGCTCTCACACTCACCATCTTCGGCATGTCTGCCCTGCCCGAGCCTACTCTGACAGGCGATGTTGACGGCAACGGTGAGGTTAACACTGCTGACGTGGTGGCCGTTTACGCCTTTATAATCGATGGTTCCGGAGTAACCAAGGAGGCTGCCGACGTTAATGGCGACGGCGATGTCAACTCTGCCGATGTTGTGGCTATCTACACCGCCATCGTGGGTCCTGAAGGCTCTGCCAGTCCCCGCTTCAAGGCTCAGATGCTCGACATCCTCAATGGCAAGAAATAAGATTAGCATTTAATTTTCCTAAAGAGGAATAAGCAAATCCCCTGCAGGCATTTTGATGCGACCCCGAAAAGTTGGACATTAAATAAAACAATAGTTCTTCAACTTTCTATAGAAGTGAGCTCGGCATTGTGCCGGGCTCATTTCTTTTAATCCAGATACATCCTCGCAAGATATATCTGCGTGCTCGTGAAAACTAAAAGCGAGCTCATGAAATAATTCAACTTAAATTATGGCAATAATATAGATGTTGGCACAGATTACTCATAATGCAACCAATTCTGACTGCGTTAGTTGTATGTTTATTGCATAGCAGCGTTGATTAGAATAGACATA
>CADAJV010000085.1 GCA_902788275.1 uncultured Bacteroidales bacterium
GTCTGTTCTAATCAACGCTGCTATGCAATAAACATACAACTAACGCAGTCAGAATTGGTTGCATTATGAGTAATCTGTGCCAACATCTATATTATTACCTAAAGAAAAGAGGTTAACACTGGACTGTTAACCTCTTTTCAACAAGGAGATTTATGTGCGACAGGGGTTACCTGATGATTATCTTTCGCGTTTTGCCGTCAGAGTGGCGGATGATGTAGAGGCTTCGTCTAGACTGTTGGAGCCATTCTGACATAAACTTGTCGTATAGCTTCTTGATGGCAAGAAGTAAGGCCCAACATGCTATATCATTCGTGAGTGCCCATGTATAAAGGCTTTTATGAGGTTTACAGATTTTTCCCCGGACACCAATATTTCTATATTCTGATTATTCTTTTCAGAGAACTAAAGGGCGAGGCGGAAGCCGAGGAAGTAGTACATGAACGTAGGCGTGTCGCCGCTGCGATTAGCCGTACGGCAGCCCCCGGCGCCGCTGCTCCAGCCGCCACCACGAAACACACGGCGGGAGCCACTGGTAGGACCTGTGGGATTAGTCTGGGCACTGCTGCTATAGGAGCCATACCAGTCCTGACACCACTCCAATACGTTGCCGCTCATATCATAGATGCCCAACTCATTGGCCTGCTTGGTGGCTACCTCGTGTGTCTTGTCGCTGGAGTTGTCTGTGTACCACGCCACATCACCAAGCGTATTGCTGCCGCTGTAGGTATAGCCCTTGCTCTTGGTGCCGCCCTTAGCAGCAAACTCCCATTCGGCCTCAGTAGGCAGGCGGAAAGTCTTGCCCGTAAGTTGGTTGAGCTTGGTGATGAAAGTCTGGCAATCGTTCCAGCTTACCTTCTCGACAGGCAGGTTGTCACCCTGCCAGTTACTTGGGTTAGTACCCATAACTGCCTTCCACAGAGCCTGAGTAACCTCCGTCTCACCAATGGAGTAGCTGCTCAGGGTTACGGAGTGGACGGGAGTTATATTGTTTCCGTCAGCACTCTTGCCCATCTCGAAGGTGCCGCCATCTACAGAAATCATCTTGAAGCTGACACCGTTGACGGTGTAGGTGCCACCCGTCGGAGAGGGAGGAGTTGGGATAGAGCCACCACCAGAACTGCTAAGCAGTGTACTTATGAAATTCTTTGCACAGGTCTGTGCACTGGCAAAATTGGTGCCAAACGAGCTGGAGCAGTCCATTACCAGCAATATAAGTGCAGAGTTTCTCACAGCCTCCACCTCCGGTTGTATGCTGCCATCCCAGTCGCTGTTCTTCTTCCATTCAGAGTTGGATGTCTGCTCCCATTCGCAGAGATTAGCCTTGCTCAGCATATAGCCATCGGCTGTAACCAAGTCCTCAAAGGCAAAGGTGATATACACGCCCTCTGTAGCACCGGCAATAGTTTCTGCGCCACCGAAGCTCATCCCCTGATATATCACGTCTGTCAGTTTATATGTACGTGTTCCACCAGATGTCTCATAATCAAAGGTTCCTTCTATAAACAACTCGGAGTCATCGGCATTGGCCACATTATCCAATGTGAAGCGAACGCGCGTACCTTTGGCGAGACTGGAAATCTTCACCCCGATGGTCTGCCTGCTTACGGCAGGGCTCAGCCATTCAGCAATGGCCTGCAGCTGCTTGTTGGCATCAGCAAGGGTGGCAACCTCCACAGCGTTGCTGTCGGCAGAAGCCAGCTGCTTGAGCATGGACTGGAAGTCGGCAATGTCGGACTCGGAGGAAATGTCGCTACCCCTCACACCTACAGAGAAAGCCTGTATCTTGTGGTCGCCAATGGTCTCGCTGTCTATGCGCTTCTTGAGGTCCACAAGATAATCTTTGGCGGTGTCGTAATTATAGTTAAGCATGGTGGAGCCGCGGTCAAGGGTGCCGGTGAATGTTACCAGTGCTACTGTCGACAAGTCGGCTGGCAGTTTGGCGTTCTTCAGCGCATCGAGAGCCTGCTCTACCGAATAGCAAAGCACTGCGGCCTTGGGAGTCTCCATGTCATCGATAAAGGTATTGATTAGCTCAAGGCTGTCGGCAGCAAGCAGCGACAGGGGTCTGTAGTGCAGCTCGCTGTTAAAGCATGCAAGGCCCAGATAGATTCCGTTGTCAGCAGCATTTTCCTTAAACACCGCCCTGGCGGCAGAGCTCTGCTCACTCACATCACCATCCATACGGCATACCACCTTGTAATAGTTGGTGCCTGCCACAGGCGAGTTGTCAACATAGCGGCCGGTTTTTACTCCAGAGGCCAGCAGGGCGTAGTTTACATTGTCAGATGAGCGATACACGTCATAGGTGGCACCATTCACGGTTTTCCACGTAACGACGACACTGCCTTCGGCAACACCGGCATCGACATTGGCTGGAGAAGGAATAATGCTGGCGAGGACTATGGAGTCAATCTCGTCTGCATAATACTCTTGCAGAACCTCACCGTTCTGCATTATACGAATAACACGCTCCTGAGCGCTTACGGCAGTGGAAAACACCACTGCAAAGAGTGTTATAAGAAGATATAGTTTCTTCATGATATTTAATGTTTGTTGGTTTTGAACTTGATTGACTGCGGATTTGCCACGCCAGACAGGCGCACGATGTAGATGCCGTCAGGCAACGGCGGCAACTGGTATTCCCTCTGCGGAGAACGGACAGGGGCAGCCCACACGCGGCTACCACCGATGGAATAGACTTGCAGCTGGCCACCTTGTGCAAAATCGTTGACGATGACAGCGTTTCTGTCTGCGTCATACACGATGCTGCTCTGTTGTGGCAGGGCAAGCGATTTCACGGCAATGGGGTCCTCATCGCCAAAGGCTATCCTGCGAGCTGCGCTGTAAGCATAGGTATAGGATGCACCTCCCTGTTTCATCCAGAAAGTGACATCGGTCGGTGAGAAAGTTATCCTGCGCACCTTGCTCACCTCCCACGATTGGGTCGGCAAACCACTGCGCGCGTACAGAGTCAGGTACTCCTGCGCCATCGCCGTGCCACCAAGGCAGGCGAAAGCTGTGATAAAGAATAAGACTTTTCGTTTCATTGTTATTCTTGCATAAAATAATTACTACGGGACTAACTTCATAGTAAGAACAATTTGATCCAAATCCTGTAAAGAAATGTGCAATCTTGCATCTATCTTGCCTCCGTTCTTTTTAAGACGTCTAATGCTTTTTGCCACATCACAAAGGAGATCCTCTATCTGAGCAGGAGTTAAGCTGCCGAAATAAGGAGCAAGCTGATTATAAGGAATAATGTTTGCAGAGGTTATCACGCCTGTATAATTCACATATCCCTTAGCCACAAGCATACGAAAAGCGTTTACTGGAAGAGAGCTAATATAAACATAATCCCTCGGCAAAAGGGCAGGGTTTCCGCTAAGATGTGCCAGCCTGAGCGCGATGTCATAATATGTGAGAGGTCCCACATAATCGATGCCTTTCAACAGATTAGAGATATATGAATAAAGGTCTTCAAAGACATTTGCACCTTTATAAGTCCAGGGCTTTGCAGATTTTATATTCTGACTAGCTTTTTTCCCATAACTTACCCTAAAACTTTTCAAATACCACTGGTGACACTGTCGTTTCATAGGTATGCTTTCAAAGATTAGCAATTCAGCCCTGTCGGCATCATTAGTCGCAGCATTAAAAACCTTACGATACTGTGCTTCACATGTTGGTAGTTTTGGTAAGACATTATTACTATACCAACCAATCAACCTTTTCATACCAATTTGTTTTTCACTCCTGCAATCCCCCAATCAGGTGTTAATATGGGTATACGAAAAAGACGTAGGGATTTGTCCTTACTCATCTTTCTGCGGGCTCTGGAAAACCTTCTAGGGAATGAATAAATACTATCACCTACGCCGTATGCTCAGAGCATTACGGCGTAGGGCCGTATGCATACAGTCACATACAGAGAGTGATCCGTAATCTTTAATCCTCCCTAGTAGAAATTTTCCAGATTTCGCGGAAAAGGATAAAGCGCGGAACGCTTCTTCGGTCTTGGGATTTCTCCCCCAAGACGCTGCAAAGTTAACAATAAAAAAGAAACTTACAAATTTTTAGTACTGTATTTCTTGTTCTTGGAACAGAACAGATAATAGAGGAAAGAGAACAGAGAATTATAGCAAAAAATCGGGAGGCGCAACTGCTTGCGCCTCCCGAAATGTGTTATGGGAGTGTCCCATCCTCCCCCTAGGGGGATGGGGGCTCTTAGAACTTCACTACCTTGCCGCTTCGCTCTCACTTTTGCTTTTCGCGCACCGCTGCTGCGCAGCGACAAGCGTTGCAAAAGTTCGCGAAATTGTTAGAATTTAACAACTTTGCCGTCAACAACGTAGATCTGACCCTTCACGGGAGCAGCTACCTTCTTGCCGTCAACGGTGTAGATGGCCTTGCCAGCGGC
>CADAJV010000086.1 GCA_902788275.1 uncultured Bacteroidales bacterium
GTCGGCTGCCTCCTTGGTCACGCCGGTGCCGTCGATGATGAAGTTGTAGATGGCAACTACGTCGGAGGTGTTGACATTGCCGTCGCCGTCAACGTCGGCAGATACGGGAGCAGTCCAGTCAAGGCCAGCGGCAGTGAAGGTGAGAGCAGTCTCAGCCTCAACAGCCTCGGTGAACTGGGAAGGATCTACATAGCCCTTGAGGGAAGCTACAGTAGCATCGGCTGCAGAAGCAGTGAGCTCAACGGTAGCATCAGCCTCCTCAGTGGCTGCGGTGTTAACAAACAGACCCTTGCCTGCGGGGATGGTGGTGTTGCGGAACACACCTACCAAACCGTTGGCGGGAGCAGTGGTTGCCTCGATCTCCTCGGGCATTGCAACTACGAAGTCGGAAACCTCAGCATTGGCTACTACTACGAAGGCCTCGCCTGCGGCGAAGGAGTCCTTACTATAGAGCTCAACGGTGGTAACGTCGTCGGCATCCTTGGTCATATTCTTAACAGCATAGAAGCTTACGCCCTCGTTGTAGTCGGAGAGACCCTCAACGGCGAAGGGCAGTACCTGTACGTTGGTGGCATTCTCCTGAATGGGGATGATAACACCCTCGATATCGGGATCAACCTCCTCGAAGGTCCAGCAGGAAGCCAGGGCATTGGTGAGCCAGCCCACAACGGCGCTACCTGCGGCAGCGGCGTGCAGACCAACCTTAGCGGAGTTGTTCTTCTGGCTTACGATGTAGGTGTTGTCGCCACCTGCGAAGTCGAGCTGGAAGGGGATGGGCTCTACGCTGGTGGTAGTGGTCGCACTGTAGCGGTTGCCACTCTCATTACCCATGTAGAGGCCGGTGGCAAGGTTCTGGAGATAGAATACGTGGGGAGCATCGCCCTCTACGGGAACGAAGCGCCACATGGCGGTAGCGTTCTGGGCAAGCACGCCATCAATATTCTTGAGCCAGCAAACGTTGGCAGTGTTGGCAGCTACGTTTACATACATAGTACCCTTGAGGCAGTAGGCGCTCTCATCGCTATAGTTGTTGACGATGTAATACCACTTGTCAGCCTCGGGAACAACCATATCCTCAAGCATGATATTGCGTGCAGTCTCGAGGTCAGCGATAGCATCGTCGATGACTTTCTTGATGAGCTTACCATCCAGGTTGATACGCTTGGCCATGTCGTGGGCAGCCTGGTAGCCGGTGATGGAAGCCTGAGTCTTGACATTACCGAAATCATCACCGACAACGGCGGCAGCGATTTCCTTCTCAGCCTTGTCGATGGCGGCAAGCAGCACGTCGGGAGTAGCATAGAGATCCTTCACAGCCTGGATGGCGGCCTTGAGGTCGTCGATGGTCTGCTGGGTAACGGTGCCGTTGGCAACAGCCTGGCGGGCAGCGTTAACCTGAGCCTTCATGTCATCGGCAGCAGCCTTCATACCCTCTACATAGTGGTACTGAGAAAGCTCCTCGTCAACAGTGCCGGGGAAGATGTTGAACTCACCCAGGGTGAAGTAAGCGGTGTTGCCGTTGGTCTTCTCCATGTCAAAGCGGAGGTACTTATAGGTACCGCCCAGCTGGATGAGGTTGGAGGTGAAGTATTCACCGGCAGCAACAACGGGGTTGTTGATGGTCTCAACCTTGGTCCACTTGTCGGTGGCGGTGGAGTAGCCGGTGGTATCGTTGCTTACATATACGCCAATCTGAGTGGGGAAGCCGTTGGTGTTGTTGTAACGGCGAGCAGTGCGGAGCACGAACTCGCTGACAGGATTCTCAGAGATATCAACCATCAGGTAGGGAGGAGTCTGAGCCTCGTGAGCATCGGGCCACTTCTGCTGGCTGTACTTCGAATGGAAGTAAGCCTGCTCACCGTTCTCGTCGTAGTTGGTGGGGCTGCCGGTGTCCTCACCGTCCTGGTTGTAGGTGGCAACGGTGATGAAGTCAATCAGGGCAGCGTAGCGACCCTCAACGGCCTCGGGCACGTTGCAGCGGAATTGGTTGCCAACCTCGCCGGGAGCCTTGGTGTCGTCAGCCTTGGTGATGAGAGGATGCTCAAAGTCGCCGGAGATAACAAAGAGGTTGTCATAGAGAGTGCCAGCCTCAGTGCAGAGGGGCTCAACAGAAGCGATAAGCTCAAGCTGTGCAGCGTAAGCAATGGCTGCGTCAACAAACTCCTGGTCAGCAGTGCGGATGTACCATGCGGAAGCATTGTCAGCACCGGTGTTCCAGGTTACAATCTTGCCGCTCTTGCCAGCACCACCGCTGTGGCCCTCTGCATGGAGGCCCTTGTCGCTGAAGTTATCCTTAACCTGCCACTGCAGCTTACCCAGAGACTCAAAGTAAACCTTGCGGGTGCCGTTGGCAGTGAGGAAGCACTGCTTAGAGAGAGCATTCTCGTTAGGACCATTGTAGATAGTGCCGTAGAGCACGTTCTTCAGCTGCCACTGGTCGCCGCTGGGAATAATCTGCCAGAGGAAGGAATAATCCTTGTTGGTCTTCATATCCTCGAGCACGAAGTCCTTCCAGTTGGGGGTAGTAGCGTTGGAAGCATAGAGACCCTTCTCTACACCCTGCTGATCAAGGAAGCCCGGAGTACCATTTACGAAGAAGTAGTAACCGGCTCTAATAGGAATAAGAGCAGAAGGCAGAGCATCGTTTGCGGCATTGAGCTCATCATAGAGATTGGTGTACTCATCGTCAGAGAGGCTCTGGGTCAGTGCGGTCTGAGCTGCATCGTATGCAGACTTAAACCTATTGTATCCCTCGGTCTCATACATACCGGGGTCCTTGCCAGCCACATAGCTATCTACATCCCTGGAGATAATGTTAACCAGCTCCTGAAGCTTCTCTTTCGGACCGTTAACGGCAACAGTCCAAAGCTGCCAAACAACATCCTCGTTCCACGGCTCAAATGCGATATTCACATTCTGACGGCCAAGCTTGTAGTAATAGAAGCTGTCGTTGCCCTGATCAACCGCCTTGTTGCGTGCAAGCACGAAACCGTCGGAAGATCTGGTGCCGCCGATGTCACTACGCCAGTCACCGGTAGAACCAGCCTGCAATACGGTGAAGCGACAGGCAGTAGCCTTCTCGCCCCAGGTGCAGTTAACGATGGCATAGTGGTAAACATCATAGCCGTCAAGGCCGAGATTGTGCTCAAAGTCAGTCTCCTGCCAGTAAGCATCCTTCTCAACATTCTTGAGAACATAGAGATCGTAGCCATCATCTGATTTCTCGCCTGTAGCCTCCAGCTGCCAGATGTAGCTTTCGTCATACAGAGCATCGCCTAAGCCATCCTTAGAAGTGGCATAGACCTTAGTCTCTTCATTCACTGCGATGGAGGGATTGTAGAGTGCGTAGTCAACACCAACCTCAGGGGCTGTAGCCTTCTGCACGAGGTGGTACTTCTGCGCATTCACTCCAAGCGAAACAGCGAACATTGCAATCAGTGCAATTAAAGAATAAATCTTTTTCATACGCTTAAAGTTAATAAAAAGGTTAATAATAAAAGATATTAAATCGAAATTAGTTTTGGCTGCCAAAAATACGAAGATTATTTCTTTCTCTCTAAATTTTTCGCCAAAAAAAGCCAACAGATGAATAGAAACTGAAAAAGTATTCGTCAACCGCATTTCATATACAAAAAACTGAATAATCTTTAATGCCCAGCCACAACAAACACCCCATCCTCCCCCTACATATATAAATACGTACGCGCGCGAGAGGGGACAAAGAAATCACGACTCAACACAAACACAGAAAGAAATGGTGACTAATAGCTGACACTGAAAGAAGAATGCCGCAAGTATCACGAGCTGCTCGCCAGTGGGCGCATTAACGACGCGGACTGGCGTTAAGAGCAGCAAGAGCGTAGCGGCACAGAGAGGGTGGCGCGAAGCGACGGGGGCGTATGAGAGTAAATTTAAGGAAATAATATAGATGTTGGCACAGATAACACTACCTGCGAAATGGTCATACGCGCCTGTTACTGTTAAGTTTGTATCATACGCCCCCGTCGCTTCGCGACACCCCCTCTATCTTGAAGTGCACCCAAAAAGTTGGACACAAAACCTAAGAGGAGGAAAGCTATATGCGACATTCATTAGAAGAGAAACTAAGTGTTGT
>CADAJV010000087.1 GCA_902788275.1 uncultured Bacteroidales bacterium
TGCCTGTGCCTGCACGAGCCCTTCTACGTCAAGTATGTCGTTGCCGGCCTGCTTGCCGCCGCCGGCATCTACGTCATCAACCGCGCCAAGTAGCCCCCCACCGCTCAATCACTCCTGCTGATATTCCAAGTCATCCTCGGTGGCTCAGCGCAATGGTCAATAGGTCGCGAAGCTTATGGGTGTATCCCCCTGTGACCCGGTGGCAGGATTTTATCAATTGGGAATAGCTTGCCAATTATTGACCATTCTATTACTCAGGGTGTTACATTAATATTAATAATGCTATAAATTGTAGAATGATACATGCCTGTTGACATTGAATGTCTTACCATCAATCAGTTTTTCGTTCCTATGGAGAAAGTCTGCCCATAGCGCTTCAAGTTTCTGAGCATCTTCTTGCGAGAGCCTACGACCTGAATGGCCTCCTGTCCAGTCAAAGCCTGGGATATCCTTGAGAAGCTCTTCGGTCGTAATCATGGGAGCGTTATCTGGGTCAAGCACAACATTGGGCAGCATGTCCATGTAGTACACTCGCCGTCCCTTGCCACTCCAGTCGCTCGCAACGTAGGGATGTGAATCAAAAACTCCACTCATCACGATGCCGGTTTTTCCTCTACCGACCTTTACGAGGAAAAACCTGTCGCCGCATTTAGCCTTCTGATGTTCCCATACGCTCCAGTTGAAATATCCAGTGTACATATTTCTAATGCTGCATAAATGGTTTTCAAGAGAAACACTCGAAATATCAGGATTCCACATCAGAATAAATGTATGCTGTGTCTTGTCAAGTCCTGCGCCAGGATATGTCGGCTTGTAGTGTAGGTCCTCTGGTTGTAAACGGCGCGCCTGTTTCATCATCTCATGCACCATATCCACCGTCAGTTCTTTCTCCCTAAGAAATTGCAATTCATCCAGGGCAGAGAATACGCCTTCAGGCAATACCTTCCATAGTTCTGTGAAAGGGATGAGTACAGGAGCGGCTTCTTTGTTGTCCATATCTATGATGCCAAACAGATTTGCCTCAGAGATATAGTCGAACTTGTTCACCCGGCCGTTCTCAATGCTTATTAGGGATAATGTAAGTCCCTCGTCGGCATCTCCCGTGGGCGAAGAGATTACCATGCGCGTGTGGGTGTCTTCCAGGTTCTCGCAAAGCCATTGCATGTCACACAGATGGGTCAACAAGCATTCTGCATTTGCTTTCTCGTAATCATCGGTAATTCCAAATTCAGAGAAAAGCTTTGGTCCCAAGCAAAATTGACAAAATAGGCCATACATTACGATATGCTCTCCACTATGATTTATCAAGATTCTTGTTACTTCAAAATCTGATTCATGCTGACTGTCAATCCATTCATCGTCGAAGGTCTTGAAGGGGTCAGTGATTTCCTCGTTATCATCATCTTCAAGATATGCTCTGTCACCAGTTAGTTTCATCAAGGCGTTGATAGTCATGGCAAACAATTTATAGTCGGCCGTCGATGAAAATGAGCAAACGCGAACTTCAAGCCCATTGCCAACGTTGTTAACCTCAATGCCTCTGATGGCTTTTTGATGATTTCCAAATTTGACAGAGGGGTACTCGACAGAAGTTACTACAATCTGCTCTCCCTTGTCGACCAAATATTTCAGATATACATCTGGCTGGAGTATATTCTCCGTTCTGATTGTTACGCAAACGCTCATGGTTATTCAGTTAGTATTGCTTTATAATTTCAATAGTGTCTTAAATAAATGCTGAAGGCTATGGATTTTCCTCTTGTGGTTGCAAGAATTAAAAAATAGCCCCCTTCATGGCAAAGATAATACTTTTTTTCTCACTGTGTTCGGTTGCTGCTGCTTTATTTTGTGTAGATTCTAAACCGAAGTGCGAAATCAAAATTGCGAACACTGGCTGAGATGCCTTGTGCCGGGCGGCTCCGGGAGTTTGTCACTTTGGTCGCGCAATTGTCTGAAAAAAAATTTAATGAAGTGTTGCACAGTTCATTAATTTTTTTATATCTTTGTACGTAAATGTACGTATATAAATAAGACAGAAGGACATGTATACTCGATTTGTGAACACTAAGAACGGCACGCTGGCCTACATCCAGAAGTCGGTGAGGGTGGACGGCTACCCTCGGACGATCACTGTCAAGTGCCTGGGGCTGCTCTCGGACATCCAGAAGGAGCACGGCTGCGCCGACCCCAGGAAGTGGGTCCAGGACCTTGCCGCCACGATGACTGCCGAGGAGAAGGAGAGCCGCGGGAAGGTGACGCTGGAGCTCAGCCCGTCAAGGGAGATCGCCGCCGGGGAGCGCCCTCTGCGCCATGGCGGGGACCTGATGCTGCTGGGGCTGTACAACAGGCTGGGGCTGCCCGAGGTGTGCGGCGGCATTCTCAAGGGCTGCCGTGCCAGGTACGACCTCAACGGGATTCTCCAGACGCTGGTCGTCTCGCGCATACTGTTTCCCTGCTCCAAAAGGCGCACCATGGAGCTGGCGAGGGACTTTGTGAAGCCTCCCAGGTTCAGCGAGAACGACATGTTCCGCGCCCTGAGCCTGCTCTCGGGCCACATCGACACGATACAGGCCGAGGTGTACAGGCGCTCTCTGGACATACTGCCGCGGCGCGACAAGGTGGTGTTCTACGACTGCACGAACTACTACTTCGAGATAGAGGACAACGATCCTGACGTGGTCGACAGGGACACCGGCGAGTTTGTCGAGGGGCTGCGCAAGTGCGGCAAGTCGAAGGAGCACCGCCCCAACCCCATAGTGCAGATGGGCATGTTCATGGATTACGACGGGATACCGCTGGCCTTCAGGGTTTTCCCGGGCAACAGATCGGAGCAGCAGTCGCTCCAGCCGCTGGAGGAGGTCCTCAACCGCCGCTTCGGCATGACCGACTATGTCGTCTCCACCGACGCGGGGCTCGTCAGCGAGGACAACCGCCGCTACAACATGGCAGAGGGGCGCGAGTACATATGCGTCCAGTCCATCCCCTCCCTCGGAAAGGCCGACCAGCTGATGTGCGTCCGCCCCGAGGGCTGGCGCATTGCCTTCCGCAAGGACACTGACGAACGCCCGCCGCTCGACACCGGCGATCCCGGCCGGGAGATATTCAACCTCGACCGGCTGATTGAACAGGAAAGAAAGACCCCGGGGACGCTGAAGGACACCACCCTGTACAAGGAGATCGTCGTGCAGAAGGGCCCCGCCGGCCACAAGCGCCCCGAGCGCGTCATCGTGACCTACGACCACGACTTCGCGATGTATCTCAAGCACAAGCGGGCCGAAAGCCTGGCCCGGGCACAGAAGATCGTGGACCGCAAGCAGGCCAGGTCGCGCCAGTCGCAGCAGGACCCGCGACACTACGTCACCACCATCCACAAGACAAAGAAGGGAGAGCGCGCCGTCAAGATAGAGATGGCGATAAACGCCGACGTGGTGGCCCAGGAGGAGGAGCTCGACGGCTTCTACGCCTACGCCACATCGCTCGACGACGAGGCTGCCGACGTGCTGCGCATACGCTCGTTCCACCACGAGATAGAACACATCTTCCGCACAACAAAAACCTTTCTCGAGGCCCGCCCCGTGTTCCTTTCAAGGCAGGACCGCATAAAGACGCACTTCCTGGTCTGCTTCCTGGTCATGGTCATCCTCAAGATGCTCCAACGCCAGCTCACCGAGGCCTATCCCGAAAGCTACGCAAAAAAGCCGCTGTCCATCGACCGTCTCATCGACACGCTCAGGAACATGCGCTTTGCGCAAGTGGAAGGGTACGGATACCTGCCCATGTTCACCCGCACGGCACTGACCGACCAGCTGCAGAAGCTCGCAGGAGTGAGCATCAACACCCAGATCATCCCGACACGACAAATGACAGCAAACTACCGCAATGTTAAAAATTAGTTAAAACTCACAACGGGCATTCATGCACTACAAACTTTTTAGGGTTATAACCCTATCAGCCAGAGCTATAGCCCTAAAAAGTGACAAAGATGGAAAATCCAATATATTTTACAAAAAAGTTTTCAGCTCTTTGTATCTTTGTTTAGTCAAAAAAAGAAATGACATTATGAACAAGGCAACAGCAACCATACTCTTGTTGGTCTTTCTGGCCAGCTGCTCACCAAAGCTCACCGAAAAAGAAAAGATGGAAGAGGCCATTAGGCATGACATGCCATTTACCCTCGACTCCCTTTATGAATTGGAGAATGACGTGTATGGCTTTACCACCCACAACGCATTGCACATGAGTCCCGACTATGAGCTGCGTAGCGACGGCAGTATTTTTTATAATCGCACGTATTTCACTGAACCTGCAAGAATGCAGGACGACAACTGCATATGGCGCAATCTGACTTTCTCTAAAAAAGAGCACCGCATTTTGGCGATTGACAGATTCCCCGGCAAAGGCGACAAAACTCAGGGGCGTATTTATGTGTTGCAGTCGGACTCTCACAAATATCCCACGCTGGGTCACTACCATTGGGATGTCACCGACCGTCGTAGCGTGCAAATGGTGGGCAATGTGCTGGATGATTACGGCAAGAAATCGGTTCAGGTTTGCTTCGCGCGACCAAACGCGGTAGCACAGCCACAATCGCAGAATGAGTGGTGGAGGCTTGTGTTCAGGGCCGACAGCCTGTGGTGTGAGGGACGGCCGGCAGAGGCCTGGAAGGTGTATGATGTGGCTTTCTCGGTTGATAAGTACATATTGCCTTCATATCTCTCTACCATAGCAGGCAGGACCGAAGACCCTGTCAAAAGAGAAGCCCTCATTCGCCACCGCATGAAGCTGGAGTGTGACTATTATGACAGCATAACCGACTCGCTACCTACCGACATCAAGGAGACCTTCATGCAAAGGGCAAATACTTACAATTATGACTTGCCAATGAAGAAAAAACTGGAAAGAATATTGGAGCAAGACCAATACCAGCGAATGCTATGGTGGCTGGCAGCGCATGACCACCCCAAAGACAGCCTGCGCAACAACGCCCTGCGAGACTATTGCGGGCAAATAGACTTGCTTAACCAAGGCGAGGTGAAATGCCTGCTTCAAGAATACGGTTATCCAAGAAAAAGCAAGGTAGGCAACATGGCTGCTCAGGCCCCATGGCTGGTGATACAACATGCCGACCTAGAGACTCAAAAAGCTTTGTTGCCACAGCTGAAAGCAGCTTGCCAAAACGGCGATTTGCCAAAAGCCATGATAGCTGCCTTGGAGGACAGGATAGAGATACGTGAGGGACGCCCGCAAAAGTATGGTACCCAAACTGGCTGCAAGCTGCTGGACAAGACCAAGGTGAACCAATGGCGCAAGGAGGTGGGGCTGCCTCCCATGGAAATCAAGTGAGGAGAGCCATATCCCTCTGTGCTGTTGAGAGACATACGATAATCATATATAAACCCACATGAGCTGCTGCGGTAACGATATTAGTGGGCCGAACGTGTCACTTCTTTCACACCTTTCAGGTTCTTGATTTTTTTGATGAGCGCATCGAGAATCGACAGGCTGTTGACGCCTATCACCAAGTAT
>CADAJV010000088.1:0-593 GCA_902788275.1 uncultured Bacteroidales bacterium
GCCTCGTTGGCTAGCTCCATAATCTGAGTGAACACAAATTTAATTGGCGAAAACAACTACGCTCTCGCTGCCTAATCGAAGTACAGTAGATTACTGGCTCAATCCTGCTATCAGATAGCGGGACGAGACATCGCTCCAAGGATGTTGTTCCGAATCCGAAGATCAAGCGGTGCAGACTAAATCGGAAATAGCCTTTACAGGCCTCGCTGTGAGGGTGACATTTTAGAGGATAAGGTCGCGGTTGGTGGTCCAGGTCTTGCCACGGCACGAAAATGAAGGCTGGAATAAGCGTGTAGAAAGCATAGGGCTTCCTTGTTCGGACCGGGGTTCGACTCCCCGCAGGTCCACGATTAGCATGATTATCATTACACGAAACACTCACGACTACGGTCCTTACGACGAGCAGACCGTAGCTCGTTTTGTAGAGGACGGGCGGTTATTGTTGCACGACAAGGCACGCGATGCCGACACCGGTGAGGAGGGTACCATTGAGAGTCTGTTGCTGCGCAAGGGCATCAGGCCCCGCGTCAAGAGCAACGGCTCATTAGGCCGCCAGCTCGCCCATGTAGGCAGCGACTTCATCTTCCCCCACG
>CADAJV010000088.1:600-4204 GCA_902788275.1 uncultured Bacteroidales bacterium
AGCGTCTGCTGGCTCTGGCACTTGTCGGTCTCGGTTTGTCAGTCATCATGCTGTTGCCAATCGGCGGTTACCTGGTATTCTATATCGTCTCCCTTTACTTTGCAGGCATCTGGGGCCTGTTCTTCTATTATTTCTTTGCCACCCGTCAGGTGAGCCTTAAGGCTACCGTCACCACATTCTTCCTCACCCAGCTCGGAGTGTTTATCATCTTCGGATTTCTCCACAGTCTCAATTTCTTCTACGTCTTCACGCAGATGGCCTTTCCGTTGAGCATCATCGGTTACATCTTCGGCGTGGGCGTGACGGAGGAATTCACGAAGATCATCCCGCTGGCCATTCTCCAGCGTCGTTCGCGCGAGCCCATGCTACCGCAGACGATGGTCTATTACGGTCTAATGGCGGGCATTGCCTTCGGTGTTTTCGAAGGCGTACAGTATCAGACCACCATCAACATCCATGCCGACTACACCACGGCTTTTGTGCTGAACATCGCACGTCTGACGTCACTGCCATTTCTGCATGCCGTCTGGTGCGGCATCGCCGGTTACTACATCGGCATGGCCGGTCTCTACCCTCGCTACCGCAAGGCGCTGTGGTTCCTTGCCATCGCCGTTCCCGCCCTGCTGCATGGTTTGTACGACTCCTTTGCCAGCGTGTCTTATCTCATTTCCCTGTTCGTTGGCTTCTGTAGTGTGCTGCTGCTCATGGCGTATATGCGGAGGAGCGGGAAGCTGAGGGAGAAACTGAGACAGAACTAAAGCCCCACCCCCTTGGCTCGCAAGCGAGCCAAGGCGCCCTCCCCCAAATGGGGAGGGATGGTTACAATAAGCATCTCAAGACAAAAACATTGTAATCACCAAATAGGCCTCAAAATGCACCAATCTGCCATGCTTTTTGTCTTTTTCCTTTTACTTTTGCTCAAACTACAAAAATAATCATCGTTTTTGTTTTCCATTTAGTTTCTCTTACTTATTTTTGCAACCGACTAAAAGAGACAATTTAAGCAAAACACTATTAATTAATTAAAAACTATTTATGAAAAAGCATTTACCTAAAACGCTATTGATGGGGGGGCGATACTCTCCTCCATGCTGGTAGTGCCAACAACAACGATGGCCGACGAAGCACAAGCTACCGTCAAAATGACCTATGTTGACGGCTCTAAAGCAAATCTTGACACCTCCTACGGTGAAGTGACCGAAGGAGAAGTTGGTTATCTCAAAATCAGCAATGGTGCGCTGGCTCTTGGCAGGGAGTCATGGGGAGCTAACCAGATCACCTACATTCAAGTGGATGCGTCTACCATTCCAGGTACCATCACAGGCGCCACACTTTCTGCTACTTTAAAACAGCCAGATGCTAAACGCGCTCGCGTTTGGGGCGTTGGTTACAATTCAAGCACATGGTCTTCCAGTCTTACGTGGAATACAGCAGACAAGAGCATCACTACGGTAGGAAGCACTGTTACTACCAAAAAGTCCACTGCAGATGTGTCCGCTACTTTTGACATTACAGATGCTCTGAAGACCGACGATGACAAGATTGTGACCTTATTAGTTTATCAGACAGCAGCCGGTGGTGGCTCCATTGCCAATCCCACTGTGACCGTCACTTATACAACAGCACAGACCGCCGCCTACACCGTAAAGTACGTTTGCAACTCCACCGAGATCAAGACTGCCGAGACGCGAACAGGCATCGTCAACCAAGCACCCGAATTGGAATCCTCTGACAAGGACGACATTAAAGTCACCACCGATGGCGTGCTCTCAGCTAAATACATATACAGCAGTGACGACGCAGCAAGTCAGACCATCGCATCGGATGGATCCACAGTAATCACAGTTAACTTCCGTGAGGCCTCCAAGTACACCTATACCATCAACGCCGTGGGCGGTTCCAAGACCGTACAGCTTGCTTCCGGTTCTAACTTTGAAGGCGAGACCCTCTCAGTCGCTTATCCGAGGTATCTGCTCGACGGCACCGATCTCTATAAGAAAGAGCCGATAAGCAACGACTATCACCAGACATATACACTGACCGGCAATCTCGAGGAAAACCTTACTTATACAAAGGATCTCTCTAATGTCGTATATTATAAGGAGGCAGAGGATATTGAGGGCATGACCACAGCCAATGGCTCAAGCGCCAACATCCGTTGCTCAATGGGTGTAGGTGGTTTCAACGGCGGTGATACCGAGGTGGCACTCGCCACGCTTCCTGCAGGATCTTATTCGATGATCGCCTCTACCAGAGGAAGTGGCGATGGCAGTTTACCCATAAATATCGCCGGTACCAAATGGGATGTTCAAACTCATGGTTATAATGTGACAGAGACTAAGGCATTCACCTTGTCTGAGGAGGGTGCCGTGACAGTTCCTACGGGTGGCAACAACAAAAACATGTTTGACTTCTTCGTGATCCAGAAGATCGCTACTCCTTCAGCCACCATCACCTCTGCCAAGTACGCCACCTATGTGGCTCAGGGCAATGTCACCATTCCGAGTGGTGTGACCGCTTATACTGTCAAGCTCGACGGTGTGAGCCTCACTTACACAGCGCTTGACCCAAGCACCGTCATTCCTGAGGGCACCGCTCTCCTGCTCTATGGCGAGGCCAAGACCTATGAGTTCCCATACACCTTAGCCACTGCATCCACTATCACCGACAACAGCCTCAAGGCTTCCACCGGCGAAGGCGTCACAGCCGACGGCACACAGTATATTCTGGCTAATGTAGACGGTACACTGGGCTTCTACCAGGCCACAACGGGCACGACCATCGCTGCCGGCAAGGCATACTTAGAGGTCTCCGCAGAAACTGCCAAAGCCGTTAAATGCTTTGAGATCGGCACCACTACCGGCATCAGCAATGTCAGCACAACCACAGCCGACAAGGGCGCCTACTACAATCTGCAAGGCATGAAGGTTGTCCGTCCTGCCAAGGGCATCTTCATCCACAATGGTAAGAAAATGGTTATTAAGTAAACAGTAAACTGAGAATACAATGAAAAAGAATAGTTATGTAAAGCCTGCCGTACACTGCAAGGTCATCGAGAGAGAGAACATCATGGCTTCGTCCGATCCAAGCGCAGACCTTGGCAATAACTTGAAATCCAGCAACACTGATGCTGCCAACGCTTTGTCAAAGGGTGGTATCTTCAATAACAACGATATCTGGAGCGACGAATAGTAATGCCGCAACCCCCAAGGGGTAGCGATATAATAAAATCCAACCAATCTACGAGGGGATGAGGTAAGCGAAGCGAGCCTCATCCCCTCGCTTTCGTACTGGATCCCCCCAAGGGGGGCAATGATCTAAGAAGTCCAATGATTTGAGAAGTTCAGAAGTCCGGAAGTTCAGAAGTTCAGTCATTTGAGAAAGCGAACCTGTATTGCAGGCGAGAGAAAGAGAACCCCCTTGGGGGTTCCGGCAACATAGCGAGGGGATGAGCAAATGAGCGATAGCGAATGCTGCGATTCCCCTCGAAAACAGTACGGTCGCAAATTAATTCGCTACCCCCTTGTGGGGTTGCGGCAATATTAGAGGCGACGCATCCGTGGAACATACTTCGATTGACATCATATTTAACATTGCCGCAACC
>CADAJV010000089.1 GCA_902788275.1 uncultured Bacteroidales bacterium
AAAAAGGCTGATAGCCACAGCCACGGCGAGCTCGAAGAAGTTGGACGCGCCAATCATTCCTGCGGGAGCGGCAATGTCGTAGGGCAGATGCCACGCCTTGGCCCACCCGTAGGCGATGGCGAAGATAAAGTAGGTCTGGAGGATGAGGGGAACGGCAATGAGCACGATGTGGAGGGGATTGCGCAGAATGGTCTCACCCTGGAACGAAAAAAGGATGACGAGGGTGAGCAGCAGTCCGGCTGTGGTGTAGCGGTCGAATTTATGCACGAAGACCTGCTCGAAGTACTCCATGCCCGTGGGCGAGCGACGCAATGTTGCAATGCCTGCCATCGTTCCGGACAAAGTTGACGGCAACGAGCCGCCCACCGACGACAAAAAGAGCAAAGACAAGAAGGGTAAGACCGATAAGCCCAACGACGACAGAGACCCGAAAAGCCCAAATGACACGGCACCTTTTTTCGACTGAGCCCCACCGACTATGTGGGGCTGCACCGGCGATATAAGCTCCTGCTACAAGGCTACCACCGCCACGTAACGCTCGACAAAAAGGACGAGGAAAGAGTACGTGCGAAGCTCACCACGGCCTTCCGTGGCATGATGTCGGCTCTCTTCCGCGAGAAGGGAGCCACGCTCGACATCAACATCCTCGCCTCCGACGAGGCGCAGCACTTCATCAACACCCACGCCGCCACACTCGACCAGGCTTTCCAAAAAGTAGAGATGACCGAGGCCATGCGCCGCCGCCTCACGCGCTCTGACTATATTTTTTCCGGCATCAAGACCTTCCACGAGCTCAACGAGGCATTCCCATCCCTCCTCGATGAGAACGGCAATCGAAAGTCATTCAACCAGTTTTATAACGACGTTCAGCACATAGACAAGACCTACAACCAGAATTATCTATACGCCGAGTACAATTTCGTTCACGCCTCTGCCGAGATGGCTGCCAAGTGGGAGCAGTTCGCCCAGGATGGCGACCGCTACAACCTGCAGTACCGCACGGCCGGCGACGACAAGGTGCGCCCCGAGCACGCGGCTCTCAACGGAGTCACACTGCCCATGTCCGACCCCTTCTGGGAGACTTACTATCCGCCTAACGGATGGAACTGCCGGTGCACCGTAGTGCAGGTGCGCAAGTCGAAGTATGCCACCACGCCGCGCGACGAGGCCATCGCGCGCGGCGAGGAGGCATTGCAAAGCGACACGAAGGGAATATTCCGATTCAACCCAGGGAAGCAGCAGAAATCTGTGCCCGACTACAACCCCTACACGATTAAGCGCTGCCGCGACTGCGACATTGCCAAGGGCAAGACCAACCTCGTGTTTATTCCGGACAATGAACTGTGTGCCGCGTGTCGGTTAATTCGCATGCAACAGACTGCAAGAAGGAACCAAAGGCTCACACCACAGGAATTTAGAACTGCTACCAATACAGCTGTACAATGGGCTGAAGAGAATCTTACACCGACTGTAATTAACAACAACCCATCAAAACGAAGTATTGTACAGACGTCAGATGGGCATATCATAGGAGTTGGGAAAAAGTTCTTTACAGAGACAGCAGCCAAGGGAGTGCATGACCCAGATTTGGTCCATTTGCTAAAAACGGCGACTGAGTTCAAGGAGTGGGTTCCCCAGGCTACATTAGTAAGAACCGAACAGGGGCGACACCATAACTACATGTTCAGTGTGTATCGAGTTGCTTGGCAAGGACAAAACATAGAGTTCAAATGCAAAATGACCGATGGAGAACTGCTCTACATGATGAAGTTCATATAAATAAAAAAGAAGCAAATGGTCATTCCGGCGACCTGCACATCTTGCGATGCCGACGTGTGAAATGCCTCCTACATTGCTTCTTTGCTGCAAAAATAACAATAAACTCTCAAAATTCAAAGGATTATGAAGAAAATTCTCGTATTTCGCCCATGGCTCTTTCATTTAAAATTTGTATTTCCAAAAACAAACAGAATTTCAAAATAGTAAAGACAATGTACACAATGAAGCATTTCACCATGCGCGAGCTCGTAAAGAGTCCTACTGCGCAACGTTTAGGAATTAGCAACGAGCCCACCGAGGCCGTCAAGGCCAACCTCACTGCCCTGGTCGAGCACATTCTCGACCCGCTGCGCGAGGCCTGGGGCGCGCCCATCATCGTGACAAGCGGCTACCGCTCGCCAGCACTCAACAAGGCCGTGCACGGGGCCCAAAGCAGCCAGCATGTGCTTGGCCAGGCAGCCGACATACACACAGTTAGTGACAAGCCAGAGGATAACAGTAAACTCCTTGAGTTAATCATAAAACTCGGCCTGCCCTATGACCAAGTGATTAACGAGTATCCAAACAAGAAAATGCAGCCCGACTGGATACACGTGAGCTACAGTCCAAGACACAGGCGCAACAAGCTGACCTGCATAGGTGGAAAATACATCGCAGGATTAAATCCCTAACGCTATGAAAGAGAAAAAAGGAGTAAGAAACGAGGGCTGCGCCGGTGCAGGCGTGACGGTGCTGGTGATATTCGGCATCATCTGCCTGCTGCTTTCCATGTGTGCCTGCAAGACCCAGTACAAGGTGGTGGAGGTGCCCCGGGTAGTCACGCAGACCAACGTGGAGCACCACACCAACATCGTGCGCGACACCCTGCTAAGGCGCGACAGCGTGATAATCGTGCAGCGCGGCGACACTATCTACCACGAGACTTGGCACCACTTGCAGGCCATCAATAGGACTTATATCGCCGACACCGTGCGCGACACCATACCGCAGATTACCACCATCACCAAAACCGAGGTGCGGGAAGTCGAAAAGAAGCTCACCTCTTGGCAGCGCTTGAAGATGCGCCTCGGCGGGTGGCTGCTTGCGGCCGTGGCCGTGCTGCTGCTCGGCGGCGGGGTCTACGGAATACTCAAGATAAAAAAGATTGTAAAGTAGGTTTTCTCATATTGATTTTTAGGTTAATAGGTTTATTAGGTTAATTAGTTGCAACGCTGGCTGCCCGTGAGGGTGGCCAGCGCTGTTATGAAGCGATTTCGTTATGTAAAGAATGGCATTAAAGCGATTCTCTAATGTCCTTGAAACGCTCAAATAATAGGGTTTACGAGATACGTTTCGTTTTCAGAAAATATACGTCTCGTTCTATAACAACGAACATTTCGTTTTGAGGATTATACCGATGTTTTCACTACAGGAGCGCTCACCGAGATAGCCGAATAAGACCAAGAGAGTGTCACTGTTGTGAACAAAGTGTAAATATTTTAGCATCGCACTTCCTCGCACCCATAAGGCTGAGAAAGAGACAAAACGCATTGAGGTCGCTTAGCACTGGCACTACTGCTTAGATGGAATTACAGGGACTGTTCCCGTCAAGGGGGCAGTCCCTGTTTTGTATTAATGAGATACCATGATCAAAAACATCCTGGCCGGGCCAGTATCATGTGTAAAAATTCA
>CADAJV010000090.1 GCA_902788275.1 uncultured Bacteroidales bacterium
TTTTTGGCGAGGGGGTATAGAAAGAAAGAGAATTTTATGAATTATATAATTACTATATATATAATATATATATTATATATATAGTAAAAGTTGTAGTGGTAGTTTTTAGGTGCTCATGAGAAAACTGAATACTGAATTTCTGAGTCTCAAAATACAGTCTCAGCTATTTAACACTTTGTTAACACTTGACATTTGCTATACTCACGAAATTTTCGTACCTTTGCATTGTCAATAAGAGATAGAGAAAATGCTCCCGCGCGAGGAAAAAGATTCTCCCACGTGCACTAAGAAAATCGCTCGCGTGAGGCAGTAAAAGATTTCTCGACTACGCTCGAAATGACAAGAGAGAGATAAGTAATAATAATTTTTAACAACAACACAAAAACTAAACTAAAATTATGGCACTGAAAGTTAAAGCACAAGAGAAGTTGCAGAAGATTGGCACTCATGCTGGCAAGTATCGCTACATCATGATGCCGGAGTTGTACACCAGTCTGAGTCAGGACAAGGTGATTAAGGAGGCTGCTCTGCGTAGCGGCGTTAGTAAGGGAATCATGCAGGCATGCTGGGATGCAGCCGGCGAGGTGATCAAGGCGTGGGCCACTGAGGGCCACTCGGTAGCGCTGCCAGGTCTGGGCACCATGCGATTCGGTCTGCGCGCCAAGAGCGTGGAGAAGGTGGACGAGGTGAAGGCAGGACTGATTACCAGTCGACGTATCATCTTTACGCCTGCCGTAGAGCTGAAGGACGAGTTGGCGGGCACTGCCATCCAGATTACCTGCTACGACCGTGATGGCAAGGAGGTGAAGCGTGTTACCAGCTCGGATAGCGGTGACATCGAGGATCCTGAGAACGAGCAGCCAAGCACTGGCGGCGGTTCTGGCCATGGAAACCCAGGCGAGGGAGATTAAACGTTGGGGCGCAAGCCCCTTCGCTTCCTCCCCTCCACCACCTTGTCATTCCGAGCGTAGTCGAGGAATCTTTGCGGCTTTAGCCGCTTGCGCCCCAAGGCGCATTTATGAGATGTCTCCACGCGCTTCGCTTGGTCGACATGACAAAGGGTGTGAGGGATGGTAACCACAAAAATTAGTACTAACCACTTAAAATTAAAACCAACTATGACAAAGAAAGAAACCGTAAAATTTATCGTTCAGCTCATTGCTTCGATTGCATCGGCGATACTGACGGCACTGGGGGCTACATCGTGTATGGGCGTGTAGAAGTTCGGGGGGCAGCAATGCCCCCCCCTCTGCGTTAAACTCTCTTAAAGTTTATAATAAATCGCTTGCGATATAAGTAATTTATTTATCTTTGCAGCGGAAAAAAATAACAAGTAAGAAAGAAAAACTATGGATACGAAAGCAAAAGAGATGTTTGACATCATAGACGCCACAGGCTCGGGCGATAAAAGGGACGCGCGCATGCAAAACATAGAGGCGGAGATGATAAGGAGTCATGAACTATGCCTGAAAATCTCGGCGAGAAAGCCTACCGACCCTGACTACAAAGGGCTGCTGGAGGAGTTGTTCGAACAAGAGATTGACGACAGCGTGGCCGTGGTTTCGCCGTTCTATTGCGACTGCGGATGCAGGATGACCTTCGGCAAGAACATCATCATCAACAAAGGGGCTACGATCATATCGCCAGGAAGGGTGGTGATAGAAGACAACGTGCTGATTGGTCCGGAGGTGAAGATAGCAACGGTTAATCACGACCTGCACGACCGACACAACCTGATGCACTTCGGCCAGGTGACCATCAAAGAGAATGCGTGGATAGGCATCGGCGCCATCATCTGTCCGGGCGTTACCATCGGCAGAAACGCGGTGGTAGCCGCTGGCGCGGTGGTGACGAAGGATGTGCCCGACGACGTGGTGGTGGGCGGCAATCCGGCCCGCATCATCAAGAAGATTGATTAGATACCGGCCTCGATGAAACGGAGCTCGGCATCGAGCATCTCGAGCTTAGGCATGGGGCATCCTGCCTCGCGGGCTATCTGCAAGGGGCGGGTGTAGAGATAATAGATCTCCATAGGGCGATGGAAGTCGTAATCGAGTCGCATTGACGGCGAATAGGGCGTCATAGCGTCGGTGGTAGAAATCATCTTGTCGACAAAAGCGGCATCGAGATTCTTCACGCCCAGGTGCTGGGCAGCAGTTACCACCTCCATCATCTGCTCGCGAATGAGTTGGCGCGTTGATGGGTTCTTCAGCAGCTGGTCGGTCTGTGTGTGCAGGGCTACGGTCATACCATTGAACGGCATGTTCCAGACGGCCTTCTTCCAGCGGGCCTCGTTGTACTCTACAAAGCCCGTCTCGATGCCAGCCGCACGAAACTCGTCGACAACGGTCTGCATCAGCGCCTCGTCGCGGCATGAGTAGTTGGCCAGATTGATGCTGCCATAGCACTGATGGTTGACGACGCCCGGCTGAGTCTTGGACGAACAGATAAAGGCAAGTCCGGCAGCCAGTTGCACACCGGGAAACTGCTGCTGAACATCCTCCTCTACCCCGATGCCGTTCTGAATGAGCACCACCAGCGTGTTGGCGTGGAGCAAGGGCGGCAGCAGCGACTGCAGTTTGGCGTTGTTGACCGACTTGAGGCATACGAGCACCACATCGCACTGGGGCATGTCGGTAGTAGCACGATAGGCATTGACCTGAGGCAGATGGAACGAGCCATTGCAGGAGTCGACCTGCAGACCGTGCTGTTTTACATACTCATAGTCGCTGCGAAACAGGAAATGAACTTCCTGCCCTGCATGAGCCAATTTGGCTCCATAATAGCCGCCAATGGCGCCTGTGCCGATGATTCCGTATTTCATAATGATAGTTGTTTCATAAAAAAATGCGACGGCAAAGTTACATTATTTTTTTTGAAAAGGTATAACTTTTTTAAAAATTCCCAAGGCAAAATAGCATTGCTTTGGGATTTTTTGTATATATTTGCAGCAGAATTAGCAATTTGACAATTTTTGGAACTATAAATGCAATGAGAAAATAATACTGGCATTATCTATTATCCTGATACCGATTTTGAATGGATGCAGTAAAGACAACGCCGACTTTAAGAAACGATGTGAAGAGGCAGAGAAAATGGTTTACGAGACCTATCTGCAGAAGGATTACAAACGGATTCTGACGCTGACCGACAGCGTGAGAAAAGACGGTTTGTTTTCTGAGGGTAAGGCCTGCTACTGGAGGGGATATGCCTACGACCGACTGATGCAGAAACGCATGGCCGAGCTGTACTGGAAGACGGGTATTGCGGCTGTTGAGAACTCGACCGAGGACGAAGACTTGCGCGTATATGCCGGCATCACCAACCGACTGACGGGACTGCTGACCACATGGACCGAATATGAAGCCGCCCTGAAAGTGGCCATACCTGCTACCGAACGACTCAAGAGTCTGGGCCGCGACACTACCAGCGAATATACCAATATGCTCATCTATATAGGATGCTGTCAGAGCCGACTGGGATTGAGCGACAAGAACACCTTCAACAGTCTGGAGGAGGCCTATCGTGCCCACCTCGACAACATCAAGCATCACCCTAATGCCATCAGCTATCGCGATGCCATCGTTGGCGTGATCAACATCTGTTACAACTATCTGGAAATAGGCGATTACAAGAAGGCGCACGCATGGCTGGAGCGCATGAAGCGACTGATAGACGGCTACGAAAAACAGGCCGACATGCGCCCCGACTACGCCGAAAAGCAGCAGGCGCGCTACGATATTTATATGGCCAGAGCCTTAGAAGGACTGGGCCGCAAAGAGGAGGCCGCCGAGGCCTACGAGCAGTTCTGTAAGACCGGCTTCTTCAGAACGGCAGAAGGCAACATTCTGGCCAGCGACTATCTGCGATTGGCTGGACGATGGCAGGATGCTGCCGACAACTTCGGAAGCATGAATGAGATGATGAAGGCCTACGGCACCAGCTATTCGCTGGAGAACATACAGAAGATGCTGCTGAAGAAATATGAGGTAAACAAGAAGGCGGGGC
>CADAJV010000091.1 GCA_902788275.1 uncultured Bacteroidales bacterium
TACCGATTCCACCATCCGGGCCGCTCATTGCCAGTAGACAAATGCGTTGCAAAGATACAACTAATAATTAAAAACCAAAACATAACCCCTCAAAAAAAATAAATCCCATCCCGCCGGCGGCCCAGCCTGTCACGGCAGGCGCCCCTCAATCGCCGCTGCTCTGTAGACTCTTGAGGCTCTTGCCTGCCGAGTAGAGATACATGGCCACAACAATACGGGTAAGACATCAGGCTATCACCCATTTCCAATAGGGCAACACCTCTATCTTTCCATGATTATCCTCGATGGTCGCTTCCTCATCGTGAGTGATGATGAGACGGCGCTTGCAGTCCAATGCCGAAGGAAGTTTCTTCAGGGCTGACACCTCTCTCTCATAAGTGCCATCGCTATGACTAAGATTGTAGCAAACCTGAATGGCAAGGCCATCGTCAGGGACAAAGAAATCGACCTCCACACCCGAGTTGTAGTAGAACACGCGTTCGTTGTCTGGATCATTGCCATACTTCCTCAAAAGGGTAACAGCCACAAGGTTTTCCAACAAAGAGGTATCAGCATCAACAAGGAAGAGATTGAGGATGCCATTGTCGGTGAAGTAATACTTGCTGATCGTCTCTTTCTCCACAAATGGCGAAGCGATATTGTGCCTACGCAGCAACAGCCATGCGTCTTGACAATACTGCACATAGTTGCCCACCGTGGGCACGCTGATCTTACCGCCTACAGAGGACAGTATGCGTGAGATACGGTTGTAGGACAACGGCTGCTTGACGCTCTCGGCTATCTTCTTTATCATAAGACGCAGCAGATTTGGATTGCTGATACTATTGCGTGCACAGATATCGCCAAGATACACCTTCTGAAAGGTGCTGCTCACATAGTCGCGCTTAACGGGCAACCCGACACTTTCCGGCAGACCTCCCCAATGCAGATATTCATGATAAAGGCGCATGAATTTGGCTTTGACATCAGTCTGTAGCCTACTGTTCGCGTCATACTTTTGACCGGAGAAATCAAGATACTCCTTAAAGCTGAACGGATAGACCTCGACCGACAAATATCTCCCTCCGAGCGTGGTCATCACCTCGCGCGACAGCATCTTGGCGTTGCTTCCAGTGATATACACATTATATTTATTGTCAGCCAAGCGTCTGGCAAACTTTTCCCAACCATCGATATTTTGTATTTCGTCAAGAAACAGCATGGGGCGCTTGTCAGACAGTTCCGCAAAACATTCCAGAATGAGATTGAAATCTGACGACTTGAATTCCTCCAGGCGGTCGTCCTCAAAGTTCACATACAGCATCTCATCCCAAGTATGTCCCTGGCTCAGCAGTTGCTGCATGCGTTGGTAGAGCATGAAGGACTTACCCGCACGGCGCAAGCCCACCAAGACATAGCATGGGAAGCTACTCATGTCCACCTCACGCCGGAACACCTTGTATCGCTCCACCTCTACCCTGTTGTCTAAAATGATCTGCTTCAGAATATCCTTATTCACAACTTTATTAAATAACGCTTTATAAAACACTACAAATTTATAAAACATCATTTAATAAAACAAGGAATAAGCGTATTTTTAACGCTAACAATCTTCATTTAATGTGGCAGTACAAAGAAAGTGCCCACAAGAAACTGCATTTCTTGTGTAATTCAAGAAAAAGTGTTAATTTTAAAGTACTAAAAATCAAGCCAATACATACAGCTTCTATATGCAGAAATACAACAAACAATTCAATTGAGCAACATAAAACATTATTTTCTTTGGCAAAACCCGTTTTTGGCAAGAAGATCATGGTGGACTACAAGGCACAGAGTTAGGTTAGCATAAAAAAGTGATTGATTCACATCATTTGTTTTTGAAAATACAATCACATTGGTGGATGTCTCCTGTGGAAAATTGGAAGTAATGTGCTATCTTTGTTGCAAGCCTACCAGGCAAAAACCACATGGAGCAATGACGAAGGATGTGACAGGCGGCGAACTCGGCAACATGACCGTGATCTGCCAGAGCGAGGACAGCAGCACCCAGCTCGACGTAAAGCTGGAGAACGTGACCGTGTGGCTCACCCAGGCACACATGGTGCAGCCCGTGCGCTTGATGGCCTGGACTGTAAAGCTGCGTAACTTTTAATTACAGGTGATACAATTGACATAAACCGTTGGTTATGAATAAGAATAGCACTAAATATAAAAACGCGAAAATAGCTGTTCAATACAATTTGCCAGAGAATTGGACAGATGAGATTTCTTTTTCATTCAACCACTTGTCTGAATTAGTATCGCAGTTGCATGATTCTGCTTATTCAGCAACGGTGAAAGCCATCAACCGCTTTGCTACTATAAGAAACTATGTAATAGGATTCTATATCGTAGAGTATGAGCAGCGTGGCAAGGATCGTGCCAAATATGGCGACCGCCTGCTGAAAAGGTTGGCCGAAAGTGTGAACAAGCGAGGAATCAACGAAACATTACTCAAAGTTTCTCGCGCCTTTTATCTTAATTATCCGCAAATTGGCAATTACTTGCAAGGGAAAGGTGCGACAGCGTCGCACCAATCTGAAACAAGTGCTACCGCACCACGTGAGGCTGCGAGGAAAAGTGCGGCAGCGACGACGTGTGCTGCCGCCCTGCCCCGCTACGCCGCAACCCAGCCCCGTTGCCCGCGGGCGAAGCATTTGAAATTCACTTAATAAATTATGTATATTATGAGAAATATCATCTTGTTGATTGCATGCCTGTGCATTAGC
>CADAJV010000092.1 GCA_902788275.1 uncultured Bacteroidales bacterium
GCCGAACTTGTCCCATGCGTCTGCGCTGTAGCTTGTGTAATAGTCATATTGGTTGTCGAAGAAACTCCACTTCGACGATGCGTAGCGCAGGTTACCCTTCGAGAAATAAACCTGCTTGCCATCGCTGACGCTGAACACACCGCTGATGGCCCCGTCGGGAACGCTGGGAGCAGCCGCCTCGCTTGTAGCCGTCACGCCCTTCACCTTCAGGCGTCCGGTGTACTGCAGCGTCACGGTCTCCGAGCCGTCGCCCTTCAGTCCGCCGATGGGCAGCGCCCCGAAGTTTGTACCGTCTGTCGATGCCGTCCACTTGTCGGCATCCTTCACGCCGTCCTTCATGTAAGCGTAGAGGGGGGAGATAGCGCTGACGAAGATGCCTTGAACATAACTACCAAAAATTAAATTGATGATGGTTTCGCCATCGGCATTAACCGTCACCGGGGTGCTTGCGCCGTTTAATTCGCCAATGCTGACGACGCTGGTGTTGCGGGAGGTGATTCCGGTAAGAGGCATGCCAACAGAGGACATACTGCTGATTAAATCACTGAAGGATTGGCCCGTAACGGCCTCATAGAATTCGCCGATGGTAGTGGCGTAGGGCAGCGGCTGCTCCAGCGAGCGTGTCTGTTCGCGGTAAGTGGCCGTAATCAAATGCTTGGCGTCTTGCGCCCACGCGCCCGTCGCCGCCGTCATCAGCAGCGCGAGCAGAAATAGTAATCTAAATTTCTTTTCCATAATCAAATTGTTTTAAGTTGTTAATATATCAAATACTTAGAATTCATTCAATAGGTTATTAGTAGGTATTATATGGTATTGATATCATTAGTATGTAGTAATCTAGCTACAAAAATAAGCAAAATCTTCGAAACCTGCAAGCTTTTTTGGCCTGCAAGTGAAGATTTTGTAAATTCTGCCACTGTTTTTGTAAATTCTGCCACTCGGCGGGGGCACGCCCCGCAGCCCCTAAAAACCTGCCAGGGGGACTCTGGCAGACCTGCCGAAAACAAAACCGCCGAGCTCATCACTATGAAGGATGAACTCGGCGGGGGTTATAAAGGGGAAATAAAGTTCGGGAATTAGCTTTCCAACTCTCGCAGCAGGTCGTTGAGAATGTACTCATCGCTCTGTAGCTGGAGGCCGCTGTCTGGGTTTTCGAGCAGAGCGTAGGTGCGCGAGTTGTAGAGGACATCAAGGGCGCGTGTGGTGTCAATGTCGAGGCGCTTGGCCAGCAGGTCAGCAATGCGACCCACTTTGCGCCAAAGTACCTGGTCTCTCATCTCTGGCCTCCTTTCTCTATTACAGACTCAGTGCCAACGAAGCGTAGACAGCAGTCAACGATTGATTGACGGCTGATGCACATCTGATGCGTGGGTTTGGCAAAGCGTAACTGACCAATGGCCTGTTCAGCGTTGATGCGACCGGCATAGTAGTCCTCCACGGTGTCGATCACCTGGTCGTTGGCCACGCCACCCTCGATGATGTCGTAATTACGCCAAGGTTCTTCGCCACGGCGACTGCTGACGATGAAGTCGAGCCACTGCTGGTCGTAGTGCTCAAAGCGGAGGCGGCGCCCGTCGGATGGCAGCAGGCTCTCATCGAACTCGTAGATGGAAAGTAGCGGTGTATCGGCGGCACGGATGACGCACACACGACGAGCCCAGCGCTCGGCCTGCTCACGCAAGTTGGTAAGGTAGAAGCCCGGACCGAAGTCTAGTTCCTTGCGGCCTACGCCAGTAAGAGGCTCAGGAACACTGACTGATGATCCGTGATAGAGCGTTATCATCTCTGGCCTCCTTCCTTTTGGTCTTTAGCGTCCCAGTTCTTCAGGGCCTGCTCCACGTTCCACACCACTCCATCGATGCTCTCGGCGTGAAGCGTATCGTAGCAGTCGAAAAGCAATTTCTTCACCAATCCGTGGTGCTTGAGGCGGTTGTGCAGTTCTGTGGCAGTGATGCCCATATGCCGTGCCGTGGCTCCGATGGCCAGCGTGGCAAACTGTGTCTTACGTATTGTTGCTTCCATAATCCTCGTTGTTTAGAGTTTCACGATGCAAAGATACAATAATTTTCGGATATTGCAAGGGGTTTTACGGCAAAATCATTGTTTATTGGCTTGCAAGTGAAGATTTTGCATATTTTGAAAGTGCGGGCGCCTGGTTGGCCGCCCGTCGGGGGATACCCCCGAACCCCAATCGAAGGCAAAGCCTTTCGATTCCTCCATCAACCCCTAGCCCCTTCTTCATAAGAAGGGGTCTCAAACCCATAAGAAGGGGTCTCAAACCACTCTCCAAACCTCTCGCCATCTTGGCAAGAGGCTTCTAGTTTATTCCGAGGGAAGACCCTCTACATAAAGATTTTGGTATGGCTCGCAAAGCCTGTGCCCTATCGGGCGAGCCATATATTGCTTAATGGGGCATTGCCCCATATTTATCTAATACCTGAAAACACCGAGGGTATTAGGGGCGAGGAGCCCCTAAGGGATATAATAATCCCTCCGCATGAGTTTTGCGGAGGGAGTATAAACGAGCGCGACATGAAGCCAATGCTCTCGAAATTCTATTTTTTGCTTCTGTCTATCCAGTTCTCAATTCTTAAACCGGGTATGCGGCTGAAGTGTTTTACGTTGTCGGTGACGAGGATGAGATCCTCATGCAGCGCCGTGGCACCGATAATCAGGTCCATGCTGTCGATGCGTTGCCCAGCGCGTTCGAGCTGCCAGCGAATGTCGCCATACTCGCGCATGCAATGACTTGTGGAATACTGTTCAAATAGGTTCTGAATCTCTATCACGTCGTCGAAATGCTCCGGACGGCCCGACTTGTAGGCGCCGAAATAGAGTTCGCCGATGGTGAGGTCGGAAATCTTGCATTCGCTTACTCCCACGCGGCGGATTTGCTCCACCACGGCGGGGTCTTGCTTGATGAGTGCGATGCAGATGCAGGTGTCTAGCAGATAGGTTCCTCGTGTCAGCATGGCTTACCAGGTTTCAACGGTTCGTGAATTCTCGCGGCTGCTGCGCAGCTCATCGGCTATCTCTCTCGCAGTGCCTTCGCCCCCCCAGTCCTTATGGAACTTGGCCAGCGCGGCATCAAGCATGTCGTCGTCCATCGTCGCCCATGCTCCGGCAAAGTCGTCGACAGTCACCTGTTTGTCTTCGCCTGCAGCATGAGCCTTTTTGGCTGCAGCAGCCCAGCCTTTGCGGGCGGCAGCGCCAGACTTCTTGTTCTGGGCTACAACCAGTCCCTTTACATACGCAATGATCTTCTTCATAGCGGTTTCGCTATCAAGCAGCGGATTCATCTCGCGGAACAGTTCTTCACGTAGTTCTATTGCTGTCATAATCGTTGTTGTTTATATGTTCTGGGTGCAAATATACAACAATATATTTATTTTTGCAAGGGTTTGGGCGGAAAATCATTGTTTATTTGATTGCAGGGCGGACTCTTGCTCGGCGATCCAGTCTTTTACGCTCTGGCCGGTGCGCTGCTTGAAGGCTACGCTGAAGGTGC
>CADAJV010000093.1 GCA_902788275.1 uncultured Bacteroidales bacterium
GGTAGCCCCAATCACTAATACCCCCGTAATCAAGCACCTGGAGCAACTCATCACCATCCTAGAGTGCCCAGCCAAGCACGCAATCGCTCTGACCTCCCATCAAATTATAGAAGCCACAGGACACCTGCACATCAGTGAAATTATCGGTAACTGACTGACGGATAAGTGACGGCGTCGTAACAGACACACTGTTCACAACCACTCCATTCACCGCATTTGACTCAGTATTCGGTTCTATACCGATAAGCATATTCAGCGCTCTAACATAGCCGTCAGCGCCACTGATGCTTCCCGAGCCGCCTCCCTGTGGACACAGAACATGCAATTGGTAATAACCGTTATATGAGCCTCGCCAACCCCAATTGATATGGTATAAGCCTTCTCCGTCATAGCCGTCGCACACAAACTCATGTCCACCGCTCAATTTCGAGCCGGCGAGCAACACCGGGCGCTTTGCGCTCAGCTCACTGTATATTATCTTTTCCCACTCTTCATTTCCCACATAGTCATGCATCACATTTCTCGCCTTAGGTGAATATTTGAATATGTTCACAAATGCATTGGCAATGTACGCCGATGCGCCCGATGCATCCACTCCATAGCTCATTTTCACTGCTTGCCCGCAGCAACGCATCAGCGCTGCCACCGCATCAGCACTCGTGCCCTTTTCATCAGCTGTATAGAAATCCTTCATCGCATCCCAGTTGAGGGTAGTCGCATTCCATGCTGGCACTTCAATGCCGCTAGTGTAACTTGGTAGTGCCGGCACGCTCTGTGGCCACTTGTGATAATACATTATCTGCGCCATCGCTGTCGCTACACAGCCGGTCAGACATGTGTCTTGGTTCACAGTTGGGCATAAGTTGTTGAATGGCGTGCCTTGGTCCCATTTCGATTTTAGCATTGGCCTAATTGCTCTCTTCGTGGCTACTCTCTTCGCTTTTGCCACGGCACTCCCCTCTCCGGCTTCTGCTATGGCGGCAATCTGCGTAGCATACATATTAAGCCACCACTGCACGTTGCTTGGCACGTTACTCGCGTCCCATGCCCCTTCATCACCGTATGCCAGTATCTGGTCAGCGCAATCATCTCCAGCCACCATCACCCATGCGTTTTTCTCAGTGGTGTTAAATACGTAGTAAGCCGCTTTCTCCGCTGTCGCACCTTGCATACGAGCCTTGTGAACCGCCTTCTTTGTCACAACATGCCCCAAGGCTCGCGAGGTAAAGAAACGCTCGGCTATTGCACTCGCCTCGGTTTCACTTATCGATTCGGCTTTTATTGCCTGTGTGCCTATCACCAGCAACAGCAACATAAGTAAAGTCTTTTTCATAATTCTTTCAGAGTTTTGAGGTCTTTTCGTAAACAATAAGCCCCTGCGCTGCTTCTTTAAGGCGTAGGGGCTCCTTATTTGGTTATTTGAATTTGCGCCAAATCTTCAATAACGTCCGTGTTGCCTGATAACTCAGTATCAAGTAGTCTGCGAACTTGAGCTTACTCACAAGGCTATTCTTGAATAGCAACCCTCGCATTCCGCCACTCTCCACCTTATTCTTGGTGTTGTCCAGCAGATTGGTCATCTGGCTCTTGCCGGCTTCAAGTTTCACCGCCGACAACGCGCGTCTGTAGCGCAATTCGTCCAGTGTCAAGCCCTGCCATTTGGCCGGTTCCGGAGTCTCACTTTGTCTCATTTTCTCTGTCGTCGGGGGTTAAAAACAATCTGGTTACAAATCTGGTCACAGGGTCGGTTATCCATTGCTTGCGCATATAGAACACAATGGCCATTAGGCTCAATAGCATCATGGCTACCAGTAGTAGAGCTGTCCAATATGAGCCCAGAGCGTCGGCAAGCCACAAAACCAGCCCCAGGGCTATTATAAATATCACAAAGATGCAGATAACTAGCAACACTGCGAATAGCGCCACTGCCGACAATAGTACCGACAGTTTTTCCACTGCCGTCAACTTGCCGTAATCCAAATGAAGACTTAAGTACGACTTAGCCTCCTCCCATAACTTGCGGAAGTCTGTGTCTCCCATCGCTTTTACTGGTCTATTTGGGCACTAATCTGCTCCACCAGTTGCTCCACCTCATCATCAGTGAAGTCTATTCCTTTTTCTTTA